>JAYFPP010000232.1:0-25653 GCA_034927635.1 Paludibacter sp. | reverse complement strand
GAAAATTTTTTCAGCATTAATCTTTTTAATTTAATTTGTATGAAAGAATATCAGTCAAATGCAATTAAGAACATCTCTTTGTTGGGAAGTTCTGGCACTGGGAAAACCACTCTTGTGGAAGCGATGCTTTACGAGAGTGGTATTATAAAACGGAGAGGTTCTGTAGAAGCACAGAACACAGTTTCGGATTATTTTCCTGTTGAAAAAGATTATGGTTATTCTGTTTTCTCTACCATCATTCAGACAGAATGGCTTGAAAAAAAATTAAACTTCATCGATTGTCCGGGTTCGGATGATTTTATTGGTGGAGTTGTTACCTCCCTCAATGTGACCGACACAGCTTTGATTCTCGTCAATTCCCAGTATGGGGTGGAAGTCGGCACTAACAATCACTTCCGTTACACGGAAAAATTTAATAAACCGGTTATCTTTGTTACCAATCAGCTGGATCATGAAAAGGCGGATTTCGACCGCACATTGGAACAGCTGAAAGAAAATTATGGCAGCAAGGTGGTTGCTATTCAGTATCCGGTAGTCGTTGGACCACAATTCAATGCAGTGGTCGACGTGCTGAAAATGAAATTATACAAATGGAAACCAGAAGGGGGTGTTCCCGAGATTCTGGAGATTCCTGCTGACCAAATTGAAAAAGCTCAGGAAATGCACAATGCGCTTGTTGAAGCGGCTGCAGAGCACGACGAAGAGTTAATGGAAAAATTCTTCGATCAGGGTTCGCTGGATGAAGAAGAAATGCGTATTGGTATCCGTAAAGGATTGTTGCACCGCGATATGTTCCCGGTATTCTGTGTGGATGCTCTGAAAGATATGGGAATTCGCAGGCTGATGGAATTCCTGGGGAATGTAGTTCCGAGTGTTCAGGTGACTGAAAAGCCTAAGACTAAAAACGGAGAAGAAGTGACTGCAGATCCCAAAGCTCCTACAAGTATATATGTATTTAAAACAAGTGTTGAACCGCATATAGGTGAAGTGTCTTATTTCAAGGTGATGAGTGGGACTTTGAAAGCCGGGGATGATCTTGTGAATGTTACCCGGGGAACGAAAGAACGTATAAGTCAGATTTTTGCTGTAGCAGGACAGATTCGCACAAACGTAGATTCGTTGGTAGCCGGTGATATAGGCGCTACTGTAAAATTAAAAGATACCCGTACTGGTAATACGCTGAATGCCAAGGGATGTGAATATGACTTCAAAGATATTGAATATCCTGCGCCGAAATATCGTCGTGCCATCAGGGCTGTTTCCGAAGCGGATGAAGAAAAACTGAGTGAAGTGCTGACACGCATGCGCGAAGAAGATCCAACCTGGATTGTGGAACAATCGAAAGAACTGAAACAAACGATTCTGTACGGTCAGGGAGAATTTCACCTCCGTACCCTGAAATGGAGAGTGGAACACAATGATAAAATTCCTATTGAATACAAAGAACCTAAGATTCCTTATCGTGAAACAATCACGAAAGTGGCTCGTGCTGATTACCGGCATAAGAAACAATCGGGAGGTTCCGGACAGTTTGGTGAGGTACACCTGATTATCGAACCTTATTTTGAAGGCATGCCAACGCCGGAAGTTTACCGTTTTGGCGGACAGGAATACAAAATATCTCTGCGTGATGTGCAGGAAATTAATCTTGATTGGGGTGGAAAGGTGGTTTTTGTCAATTCCATTGTTGGTGGTGCCATCGATGCCCGTTTCCTTCCTGCTATTTTGAAAGGGGTGATGGAACGCATGGAGCAGGGCCCGCTTACGGGCTCCTATGCCCGCGATGTGCGTGTTATTGTTTATGATGGTAAAATGCACCCGGTGGATTCTAATGAAATATCTTTCCGTCTGGCAGGTAGAAATGCTTTCTCTCAGGCGTTTAAAGAGGCTGGTCCCAAGTTGCTTGAGCCTATCTACGATGTAGTGGTGATGGCACCTTCTGATCGTCTGGGTGATGTGATGAGCGACCTGCAGGGACGTCGTGCTGTAATCATGGGTATGGAAAGTGAGAAAGGATTTGAAAAACTTTCGGCTAAAGTGCCTTTGAAAGAATTGGGTAGTTATTCTACTTCTTTGAGTTCACTTTCGGGAGGCAGGGCTTCTTTCAGTATGAAATTCTCGTCGTATGAACTTGTACCGATGGATATTCAGGATAAATTGCTGAAAGAATATGAAGCAACTAAGAAAGAGGAAGAATAACACCTGCGGTTTGTGAGATTCAAAATCAGAAAATGCAAAGAGCTGCCTGTGTAAGGCAGCTCTTTTAGTATGGTATCAGGGGTAATAAAGTACTTTTGTATCTATCAGGAGTGGAAATCTTATTTTTTCTTTGCTGTCAGGATAAATTGCTCGTATTCCGAAAATACTTCGGGTACTCTTTCTCTCTTCAGCTTGTCGTAAATATAGGCACTTTTTACACTGAAGCCTGCTTCTTCAAATTGTTGTGTTAATTCTTTCATGTCAAATCCCATGTGTGGAATTGCTTCGAAACGATGGAATGAACCATCTTCGGTTACCAAATCACCGATGATGATGTAGGCGCCTTTTTTGGTGATGGCTGCCAGATGGGTCAAAGCTCTTTCGATGTCAGGAATATGATGAAAGGCCATACAGGAAAATACGAAATCAATGTCCTTTTCTGTATATTCAAAAATCTCACCTTCAACAATCTCCACAGCTTCATCACCTTTCAGTTTGGATTTCAACACCTGAAGCATGGCCGGTGAAGTATCCTCAAAAACCACTTTTCCGAGTGAAGGTAATAACTTTAAACCTACCAGTCCTGTACCAGCCCCAATTTCTAAAGCTTTCCACGTAGGTTTCAGTTCCAGATTCAGTAATAATTCATCCACAAACTTATCAGTCATCTCAATTTTAGAGGGTACGTCCCATTCGGCAGCTTTATGTGCAAAGTTATCTGTCATAATTATTTTTTTTGACAAAGATAACATTTTGTGCGCTTTTATCAATAATTACTTGATGCGATTTAAGAGGGGGTTGCTTCGTCGCCATGCGTCATTGCAAGGAGCGTGCAGTGCGACGTGGTAACCCCCTCTTGAATCTTACATTGGCAATTCTAAAAAAAATAATATTACATTTGTATTTAAAAAATATATTTTATGAATCGGTTTAATATTATTATTCTTATTATCATGTCCTCAGCCATTCTTGCAACTTCCTGTAGTAGAAAAGATACGTCAGGTATCATTGGCAAACAACAACCAAAAATTGTAAACGGCCTGCTTACGCCTGAAGTGCTGTGGTCATTCGGTAGAGTGGGAGGTGTACAACTCTCGCCCGACCAGTCTAAAATACTCTATACGGTTAGCTACTACAGCATTCCTGAAAACAAAAGCAATACAGAAATTTTCGTGATAAATGCAGATGGTTCTGCAAAAACACAGATTACCAATACCTCTATCCGTGAAGGAGGAGCCAAATGGATGAAAGATGGACAGCACATTGCCTTCTTGTCCGACGAAAACGGTAGTTCTCAATTATGGATAATGAAGGAAGACGGGAGTAAACGAAAGCAAATTACTAATCGTGAAGGTGGTATCATCGATTTTAGATTTTCCCCTGACGAAAAAAAAATATTGTTTATAGCCGATGTTTCGTTGAAAAACAAGGCGGTAGACAAATATGCCGATTTACCTGAGGCAACCGGAAGAATGGCTGATGATCTGATGTATAAACACTGGGATGAATGGGTAACGGCGGTGCCACATCCTTTTGTTGCGGAGTTTGACGGTGAACAAATCAGCAATGAGAAAGATTTGCTTGAAGGTGAGCCTTACGAAAGTCCGGTAAAACCTTCGGGTGGTATGGAGCAACTGGCGTGGAGTCCTGATGGTAAAACCATTGCTTACACATCGCGCAAGAAGACAGGAAAGGATTATTCTGTTTCAACCAACACCGATATCTATTTTTACGATTTGAGTACCGGTAAAACAACAAATCAAACGGAAGGAATGATGGGTTATGATCTGAATCCTGTCTTTTCACCTGATGGCAAATGGTTAGTTTGGGAGAGTCAGGAGCGTGATGGCTATGAGTCGGATAAGCATCGTTTGTTTGTTATGAATGTGGCAACCGGAGAGAAAAAAGATTTGTCGGCAACATTCGATCAGAACTCGGAAGCATTGGTCTGGTCGCACGATAGTAACCTGATTTACTTTGTAAGCGTTTGGCACGGGGTAACTCAAATATACAAAGCGGATGTGTCGACAGGTGCGATTACACGCATCACTTCGGGAGTCCACGATTATCAGTCGGTAATACCGGCAGGCGATAAACTTATAGGACTGAAATGTTCAATGAGTAAGCCGAATGAGATTTATGTGATCAATGCTAAAACTGGTGAGGAGAAGGAAATCTCTTTTGAAAATAAGGAGATTCTCGATCAACTTAAAATGGGCAAAGTGGAGGAACGCTGGATTGCCACAACCGACAACAAACAAATGCATATGTGGGTCGTTTATCCGCCTCAATTTGACCCGAATAAAAAATATCCGGCGATACTTTATTGTCAGGGCGGACCGCAATCCACTGTAAGTCAGTTTTGGTCGTACCGCTGGAACCTGCAAACCATGGCTGCTGCAGGTTATATTGTAGTGGCACCGAATCGCAGAGGCTTGCCCGGCTTCGGACAGGAATGGCTTGAGCAGATCAGCGGTGATTATGGCGGACAAAACATGCAGGATTATCTGTCGGCCATCGATGTAATGGCAAAAGAACCTTTCGTTGATGCTGACCATTTAGGTGCTGTGGGTGCCAGCTACGGCGGCTTCTCGGTGTACTGGCTGGCGGGTCATCATCAGAAAAGATTCAAAGCTTTTATCGCTCATGCCGGCATCTTCAATCTGGAACAACAATACCTCGAAACCGAAGAGATGTGGTTTGCCAACTGGGATATGGGTGGCGCTTACTGGGATAAACAAAATGCTGTGGCCCAACGTACTTTTGCCAACTCACCCCATCTTTTTGTCGATAAATGGGATACCCCTATACTGGTTACTCATGGCGAAAAAGATTATCGCATCCTCGCATCACAAGGAATGTCGGCCTTCAATGCTGCTATTTTACGTGGTATTCCGGCACAGCTATTGATTTTCCCTGACGAAAATCACTGGATCACCAAACCGCAAAACGGAATACTCTGGCAAAGAACCTTTATCGGCTGGCTCGATAAATGGTTGAAACAATCAGATAATAAATAAAGGACTTTGCAACATTTTCTAACTGTAATTCATCAATAGAGTAAATGTCTGATTACCGCTTCGACGAAGAACAACAAATCATAGCTGCAGCAAAGAAGGGGGAGGCAAAAGCGCAAAAGAAAATTTTTGATCGCTACGCTTCACCGATGATGAGTGTCTGCTATCGATATGTAGGAAATACGGAAACGGCAAAAGATTTATTACAGGATGGATTTATCAAGTTGTTCACTAAAATTGATACTTACTCGGGCATTGGTTCTTTCTCAGGTTGGGTGCGACGGATATTTGTTACCACTTGTCTGGAATACCTGCGTCAGAAGGATGCACTGAGATTTAGTTCGGCAGTTGAAGATTATGAAAACAGTCTTCCTGAAGCAGAACATTCTGTAATGGATAAAATATCGGCGGATGATTTAATGAAACTGATATCCGGATTGGCTGAAGGTTACCGGACGGTATTTAACCTTTATGCTATCGAGGGGTATTCTCATGCAGAAATTGCCAATATACTCGGAGTTACGGAAGTGACATCGAGAACACAATTTATGAGGGCCCGGGTGATTTTACAAAATGCAGTCAGACAATTGGAAAATAATGAAAGAAAATAAAAATAGAGACATGAAGGATGCTTTTTCGGAGCAAATAAAGCAAAAACTGGCCAATCATACAATGCCGGTGGATGCTGCTATGTGGAAAAGTATTCAGCATAAAATTGCTCCCCGAAAGCGAATTGTTCCCTGGTGGGTGTATGTTTCGGTGAGTGCGGCGGCTGGTATTGCGCTTGTTTTCACCCTGGGGAATTTTTTCCTTCAGAATGAAAGTCCGGTTGACATGGCTGGTATTATAAGGGAAAATAAGGAAGTCGTGGCGCAAAAACAATCAACTGAAATAACTAATACCACAGAAAAAGTTCTTCTTGCAGAGATAAGAAATCCACAGGTGTCAAAAGCAGGGGTAGTTGCAGTTATACAACCGGTACCGGTTATTAATGAAGAAGTTAAACAGGCTGATCCGTTAGTAGCCCTGGCAGCACCACAGAATGAAGTTTCAGTAACAACGACACCTTCACCGGAAACTGAAAAAGAAGTTCAGGCTACGACGGAGGAAAATAAACCTTCCGCAATTAATTCCCTCAAAGAAAAAGCAGAAGAATTAGAGGCTGACTGGACGGATATGATCAGAAAAAAAGAAGATCGTAAAGTGCTGCTGGCAGCCGGTTTAGGATCAGGCATTGGCAGTTCGTCTGTATCTTTGCCGGGCAGGTCGCGGGCTTATCGCCATCAAAGTCTGGTAGACCTGAATACCAATTATAACAATGTGCTTACACCCAGTGATTTTAATAAGAAGGATTATATGCCACCGGTTACGGTTGGGGTAAGCGCACGATTACCATTGGATAAACGCTTTTCTCTTGAAAGCGGATTGTTGTATACTTATCTCACAACTAAACTTTCAGGCAATACTACAGCTGAATATACAGCTGAATCAAACCTGCATTATCTGGGTGTTCCGCTGAATCTGATCACATCCTTATTTAAAGAAAATCATTGGGAGATATATGTCTCAACCGGTGGAACTGTTGAAAAAGGATTACGCTCTGATTTCAGACAATATCAGGATTATGGGAGCACACTTTTTGCAACCGTAGCCAATACTTCTATTGATGGTTTGCAGTGGTCGGTAAATGCTTCATTGGGAGTTGCTTACCACCTGAATCAGAATATATCACTTTATCTTGATCCGAAGCTTTCCTATTATTTTGAGAATGATCAACCCTTTAGTATACGTTCTGATATGCCACTACTGGTTGCACTAAATACAGGACTAAGAATGTCGTTATAAGTTTTTATTATTGATAAAAAATTGAAAAAATGAAAAAAACGGGTTACTTCTTACTTACGATAGTAATGATGGCTTTTATTGCCTGTGATGAAAGTATCTCTGAAACTGTTACCTATAAAATAAATGAACCTGTGTTTATGGACATGGACGACTTCAGGAGTTCGGTCAGGGTAAAATCGGAGGTTCACGAACTGACGGGTTATGGTAAGATCTCCTATTACAATGGTTATCTGTATATGTCGGAACCAGGTAAGGGCATTCATATCATCGATAATCAGGATCCGGCTCATCCACAGGTTGTGGGTTATATCGAACTGTTGGGAAATGCTGATTTGTCGATCAGAAATAACCTGCTTTATGCTGACTCCTACATCGATCTGGTTTGGTTTGATGTTACTAATCCGGCTCAACCTCAGCTTGCTGGGCGACTGGAGAATGTCTTTCCTGAAGCGATTCCCATGATTGAAAACGGTTTGGGAGTGGACTATATGATGTCGTATGGTGAAGAACGTAAGGATAAAGTAATTGTGGGATGGAAAGAAGTGGAACGTACCGAGTCGGTTAAAGAACGTCGTGATGGTATCTTCTGGGGATGGTTTGGCGGTGACGGATTGGTTCTGGCAGAAAAGAATTTTGATACCGCAACAGGAGGTAACAGTATTAATGGCTCAATGTCCAGATTCACAATTTATCTGGATTATTTGTATGTTGTACTCAATAATCAGCTGTCAATTTTTAACTTGTCGAATGCGCAACCTGAGAAAGTGGGTGAGAGTACCTACATTGGCTTTAATGTGGAAACAATTTTCAGCTATAAAAATCACATGTTTATGGGAACGCCTACCGGCATGCTCATTTATTCTGTGGAAGACCCGGTTAAACCGGAATATAAGTCATCAATTATACATGCATTCGGTTGTGATCCTGTTGTTGTGGAAGATGATATCGCATATGTAACAGTTCGTTCGGGAAATACATGTGGTCAGAATATCAATGAACTTATTGTCATTGATGTAAGTAATACCTCTGATCCTAAGAAATTAGTTTCTTACCCGATGAAAGGTCCTAAAGGTCTGGGTATCGACAATAAAACACTTTTTGTTTGTGATGAAGGTTTAAAGGTATACGAGGTCGACGTTAATGCCAGTCCTTTTGCAATCAGATCACTGGCTCATCACCAGGGAATGGAGGGCTTCGACGTGATACCATTCAATAATGTGTTGATGATGATAGCTGAGGATGGTATTTATCAGTATGATTATTCTGATATTCAAAATATTAAACCGCTTAGTTTTTTGCCGGTGGCAAACGACAGTATACAATAAGCGGACTTTGACTAATGAAAACCGGGAACTGAGACAGAGGATAACTTTGTCTCAGTTATTTTTTTGACATTTTTAAAAATCCGAATGCCGAAATCAACAGAGGTGTTCCCATGGTGAAATAAAAAAGCGCCAGATACTCAATTGGAACAAGACCCAACTTCCTTGTTATAACACCTGTACTGATCATGAAGGTGATCATGATATAAAAACGCACTCTGAATACTTTGTAGAAAGGATGTTTTTGTTGTGGCGGCAGAGAAAGTATGTGCCCGGTGTATTTTACCATAATACGTGTGAAAACGAAATAGTAAAAAAGCAAACCTGCTACAAAAGCAAGTGTAATTTTTATAGGTTGCATACTTGTTTCTGCAGGAAGATACTGGAAGCCTTTTTTTATGAGCATTATTCCTGCAACCAACCAAACGATGGCGGCAAAAATAAAAAGCCCTTTTTGTGAAAGTTTTGGTAGGAATGAATGAGTTTTTGAAGTCATATTTTTTATTAAAAATCAAAGGTACAACATATATTTGAGTTGAATTGTTTTTTTTAGTACTTTTGCAAGCGAAATTTTTATCACCGGAAATATGAAACGCATTCAAATAATAAATGGCCCCAATCTCAATATGTTGGGAAAAAGAGAACCTTCGGTGTATGGTAACCAGACTTTTGAAGCGTATTTCGAAGAACTTAAAGTCAGGTATCCTCAGGTAGAATTGTTGTATTACCAGTCGAATGTTGAAGGAGAACTGGTGAGCAAAATACAGGAAACGGGCTTCGATATGGATGGAATCATCCTTAATGCCGGAGCCTATACTCATACTTCTATAGCTATAGCCGATGCCATCCGTTCGGTTTCAACTCCAGTGATTGAAGTGCATATTTCAAATGTGTTTAAAAGAGAGGCTTACCGCCATCACTCCTATTTGTCGGAAGTCTGCAAAGGATGTATTGTGGGCTTCGGCCTGGATTCTTACCGGCTTGCTGTCGAATCATTTTTATAAAAAATTTTTATGTCAAAATCAACCAAGATTGTCGCCACCATCAGTGATCAACGCTGTGATGTGGATTTTCTGCGTGAATTATATATTGAAGGAATGAACGTTGTGCGGATGAATTCCGCTCATCTCCAAAGAGAAGGATTCCTGAAAATTATCAATAATGTCAGAGCGGTGAGTAAACATATCGCTATTCTGATGGATACGAAAGGGCCTGAAGTACGCACAACGGTAGCGGAGAACAATGCCATTGAAATCAAGTCGGGTGATATTATTAAAGTAAAGGGTAATCCGGATCAGATGTCGACAAATGATTGTGTCTGCGTCAACTATCCTTTCTTTGTGCGCGATGTGAATATCGGCGATGATATTCTGTTCGATGATGGGGAGATTGACCTGAAAGTTGAGTCGAAAGAAAAAGATTACCTGCTTTGCAAGGCATTGAACGATGGGGTGTTGGGCAGTCGTAAAAGCGTGAATGTGCCTGGTGTACGCATTAACCTGCCGTCGCTGACCGCCCGTGATAAGGAGAATATACTTTTTGCCATAGAGCAAAATATCGATTTTATTGCTCACTCCTTTGTTCGTAATAAACAGGATCTTACTGATATCCAAAAAATTCTGGATGAACATAACAGTCCAATCAAAATTATTTCAAAAATTGAGAATCAGGAAGGTGTTGATAATATCGATGAAATTCTGGAACATACCTACGGGGTAATGATTGCCCGTGGTGACCTTGGAATAGAAGTGGCTCAGGAAAAAATACCGGGGATTCAGCGTAAGTTGATACGGAAATGCGTAAAAGCGAGGAAGCCGGTGATTGTGGCTACTCAGATGTTACACACGATGATTAAAAATCCTCGTCCTACCCGCGCCGAAGTGACTGATGTGGCCAACGCCATCTATTACCGTACCGATGCGCTGATGTTAAGTGGCGAAACAGCCTATGGAAAATATCCGGTTGAAGCGGTTCGCACCATGGCCACCATTGCCAAGGAAGCAGAGAAAACCAAAATGGCCGAGAATGATATCCCGATTGAAATAAGCACCCACGACCTGACGTCATTCCTGTGCAATGCGGCAGTTGAAACAAGTACCAAATTAGGTACCAAGGCTATTATTACTGACACCTACAGTGGTCGTACGGCCCGTTTCCTGGCTGCTTATCGTGGTACTATCCCGGTAATGGCCATATGTTATCATGAGCGTTCAACGCGTGAACTGGCTTTGTCATATGGTGTTATTCCTATTTTTCAGCAGGGAAAAGGTAATACACAACAGTATCTCATTGAAGCTTTGTTGTATCTGCTCGAAATGGGATGGATTGAACGCGATAACCTTGTATGTTACCTGAGCGGAAGCTTCGGCGAAGGTTTCGGAACAACTTTTTTAGAAGTAAATAATGTAAATAAAATACTCGAATCGCGGGATAAATACTTGTTGCCGAATTTTGAATAGTCAACAGTTAGCGGTCAACAGTTAGCGGTCAACAGTCAACGGTCAACAGTCGACGGTCGTTTATAAGACATGATCATAAATTGATTATTACATTAGCCGGAGGCTGCCCCGAATAAAAATACAGGGAAAAAGAGGCGTATTTAATGCCTCTTTTTCTTTCTTAACTGATTTTAATCTTTTAAGGTTAAACTTTTTAACCCTGAATTTGTCTATATAGCCAGTATTCATCAACTTTTTATATAATGAAAAAACTTGTTTTATCTTTCTTTTTTGTAACTTTTATCTTCCCTTTGTTTGCTTTCTATACTATCCGTGGAAAAGTTGTGGATGGAGCAACAAATAAACCTCTTGATTTTGTAAATATCGCTTTATTAAAGGAAGCTGACGGAGCACCAGCCTCAGGAGTGGTTTCAGATGAAAAAGGTAATTTCGAACTGCCCAAAGTGCCCAATGGGAAATATACGCTGAAAGTGAGCTTTGTAGGCTATAATACCATTGAACTTCCTTTGAAAGTGAATGATAAGGAGCTGGATATGGGAATGATAAGACTGATTGAAGACAGTAAAACCCTGAATGAGGTGGAGGTGATCGGACAGGGAACCCAAATGCGTTTTGAGATTGATAAGAAAGTTTTTTCAGTAGATCAGAATATCGCCTCTTCGGGAGGCTCAGCTACTGAAGTGTTACAAAATATTCCTTCTGTGGATGTTGATAATCAGGGAAATATTTCGTTGCGCAACAGTTCGAATGTAGAAGTGTGGATCAACGGAAAACCTTCGGGGCTGACTGCTGATAACCGTGCGCAGGTACTTCAACAAATGCCGGCTGAAAGCATAGAATCGATTGAGATCATGACCAACCCTTCTGCTAAATTTAATCCTGAAGGAACGTCGGGAATCATAAATCTGGTGATGAAGAAAAACCGCAAGGCTGGTTATTATGGCAGCGTTTCACTGGGTTCAATGTGGACGCAGGGTTCAGTGCCAGGACTATCTTCCGGATTGAATTACAACTACAGCAGCGGTAAAGTGGATGCCTATATCAACCTTGGATATCGGAAAATGAGTTTTACCGGCGGTGGCTGGTCAAACCGGTATGGACTGAATGGAGCTGATACCATCAGTTTACTTCGACAGGACAACGTGACGAAGTTTGGTTATTCCGGTTTATTTACACGGGCAGGTTTTGATTATCGGATCAATGATAAACACACAATCGGAATTTCAGGCTTTGGAATGTTCGGCACAGGAGGAGGTGAAAATAATATTAATTATTTGTTGAAAGATTACCAAACAGGTGCTGTCGCAAGAGATTATACGCGCTATACCAATGAGGATGGTGGCCGTCCCGGCATGAGTGTAAGTCTCGATTATAAATGGGATATTGATGCTAAAGGTTCCAATCTGATGTCGAGTCTCGAGTACTCAACACACAACAGGTACAGTGATAATATCTATTTGCAGAAAGATCGGTTGAGTGCTGATTCAACGTATATCATGCAATCCAATGAAGGACGAAACAGAGAGTATGAGTTTAAACTGGATTACACCAAAAAGTTTACTGAAAATACCCGTCTTGAAACCGGTTGGTCAAGTTCTTATGAAGAAAGATTCGGCCCTAATTCGGCCAAAAATTTGGTTACAAATTTACCATTATATGCCTATTATAATGAATTTGACCATGTTGAGCAGGTGCATGCAGCTTATTTTACTCTCGGAAGCAGGTTCGATAAACTGAGTGTGCAGGGAGGATTACGCGGTGAGTATTACTGGAGACATCCTTATAATACCATTATGGATGTCAACGGCAACACCCAAACTGCTGACTATGGTGCTAAAGGAGAAATTCAGCTGTTCCCAAGTCTGTACGTCGCCTATACCTTACCTCAGAATAATGAACTGCAATTCAATATGAGTCGTCGCGTCAGCCGTCCGAGAGGATCACAACTGAATCCTTTCAGAGATTTTTCCGACTCTACAAACATTTCTTACGGAAACCTTGAATTATCTCCTGAATATACCACGGTGATGGAGTTCAATTATATGAAAAACTGGGATAATCATTCTTTGTCAACCACTCTGTATAACCGGTTTACCGATGATGTTATCCAACGTGTAAGTTACCTGAATGGCCAAACCATGGAAAGTACCTACATGAACATCACTAAGTCGCAAAGTTTGGGAATGGAGTTCGTATTGAAAAACAACTTATTCAAAATACTGAATCTGACTTCTTCCCTGAACTTATATTATAACAAACTCGATTCATCGACATATACAAATCCTTACAATCCATTAGTTGTAACCGGAATTCCGGGACAGGAGAACTTCACCTGGAGCGGACGTGTAATGGCTAATATTATCATGGGTAAAAGCACCTTCGGACAAATTACCGGAGAGTATTCGGCTCCCCGATTGATCGCACAGGGACGGGAAACTGCCAGTTATTCAATTGACCTTGGATTGAGACAAACTTTCCTGAACAGAGCGCTCAGTATAAACCTAATGGTGCGCGATCTGCTGAATACCCGTCGCCGCAGTTCCATCACCAGGGGTAACGGATTCTATCAGGAGTCGGAAAGCTACTTCTTTGGCCGTATGGTCGGACTCACGGCTACCTATAACTTTGGTAATATGAAGCCGAAGAAAACGAATCAGCAAAAAGAGAATAATGGTGGTGGTGATATGGGATTTGGGGAGGACTAATATCTTTTACCATATAAGTCATATAAGGAACATGAAAGTTTATTTTTTTTGATTGATTTATGATCAGAGAACTCAATCAGACATGCTACTGTTTCAAACTTATATGTTCCTTATATGACTTATATGGTGAAAAATATTTACAAGTTTCTCCGAAACTCCGAGCATACAATCGCTGTTGCAACAGCAACATTCAATGACTCAGAGCCAGGTGCATTTGCGGGAAAGTTAGGGATCAATAATTTATTGGTAACTAACTTTTCTATTTCCGGAGAAATGCCATTGCCTTCATTACCCATTACTATGATACCGTTTTTTGATAGTTTTTCTGAATAGATATTTCTACCGTCGAGGAAAGTTCCGTAGATGGGTATATTTTTCATTTCTGAAAGAAAGGCAGGCAGGTTTACATAATGCAGGTTAACCCTTGCCAAAGCTCCCATGGTGGCCTGCACTACTTTTGGTCCATAGGCATCAGCAGTTAGTCCCGAACAAAAAATATTTTTAATGCCAAACCAGTCGGCTAAACGTATTATTGTTCCAAGATTGCCCGGATCCTGAATATCATCGAGCGCCAAAACGAGTTGGTTCGCAAGTTCCTGTTGAGAAGGAATTACCAACTTCTTTTTTCTGAATACGCCAAGTATTCCCTGAGGACTTTTCTGTGTGGATAACTTTGTTAAAATATCATCATCAACAACAACCTTCTCATCAGCGATAATTTCTTTGCAAATGCTTTCCTTTCCTGTAGAAATAACCAGCAATTCACAATGAAAGCCCGTGGCAAGATCAGCTACAAGTTTGGTTCCTTCTGCAATAAAAAGACTTGTTTCGTCGCGAAACTTTTTATGTGATAGCGAAGTGATTAGCTTGATTTTGTTTTTTGATAGCATGCACGGTAGTATTTGATGCAAAATTAATAAAAAAATGCGAGGACTGATATTTGTGTCAACTGAAATTTAACCGGATGCATTCAGATTCCTGAAATTTTGTGTAAGTTTGCATTAAAATTTTAATTCAACTTTACTTCACCCGATGATTCAATCCCGGAAACCATCTGCATTATATTTATGGATGATTGTATTTCTGTCGGTCACAGCATTATATTCCTGTGCGCCGACCAAATATGTTCCTGAAGGCTCCTTCCTGCTGAATAAGGTCGAAATTAAAACGGATGCCTCTGAAGTGGATAAAAGTGAATTAAAAGAATATATCCGCCAAACCCCTAACTCGTATATACTTGGGGTGTTCCGTCTGCAGCTGGGGATATATAATTTATCGGAAAAAGATTCAACGAAATGGATTAATACCAAATTCAGGAAATGGCGTAACCGTACATTGCGTAAATTAGGACAAGCACCGGTAATACTCGATTCGATGCTGACAGATATTTCGGCACAGCAATTACTCAATTATCACATCAATAAAGGTTATTATGATGCTGAGGTAGTCCCCGAAATTAAAACGAAAAACAAAAAAGCATCCGTAGCTTATGTGGTTAAATCAAAGACCCCCTACAGAATAAACAATTATGAGGTAAACGTTCCTTTTCAGGAATTGACGGATGTTGCAAAGGACTCAACAAGATCACTGATTCGAAAGGATATGTTGTTTGATGTGTATCAGCTTGATGATGAACGTAACAGGATTGCCGGTAGAATGAGGAGAGATGGATATTATAATTTCACAAAAGACCATTTGTCGTACACTGCTGATAGTGTTGAACATAAAGTAAATGTGAAACTGGAACTCAGGGACTATCTGATGGCAAAAAAAGATACTTTAAATCAGACTATTTTCAAACGTTTTTATGTCAATAGAGTAGTTTTTAATTTGATCCCCGCAGTGAGTTCTCTTTCAAGAGATAATAATTCAAATGCGAATGATACTATCCGGTATGGTAAATATACACTTATTGGTCCGGCAAAAAAATTTCTTACTATTAAGTCGCTGATTGAGAGTACTTATGTGACGCCAGGGAATGTGTACTCTGATCAGGATATCGAACGAACATATTCAGCACTGAATTCACTACCCCCTGTGAAATATAGCGATATCAGTTTTTCTCATACAGCTTCTGATTCTTTGCAATGTTTCATTACTGTCGCAGAGGCTAAGTCATTAACTTTATCCACTCAGGCTGAAGTTACTTTTACCGAAGGGTATTGGGGGACAGCCGGTAATTTGGGAATAGTGAACCGGAACCTTTTTAAAGGTGCTGAGTCACTTACAGTACAGGGAAGGTTGGCGCTGGAAAAACAGGAAAATGTTATGGCTCAGGAATGGGGTGGGCAAATCGGTGTCAGGGTACCAAGAACTATTGTGCCTTTTCTGAGCGACAGCTATAGCAGGAACCTCAACGGTGCGACCGAATACAGGACCTCTCTCAATTATCAGTATCGTCCCGGAGAATTTTCTTCCATCAATGCAGGGGGAGGCGTCAAATATTCATGGGTAGTTGGGCGACAAAATTATAATCTGGACATACTCGATCTAAGTTATATTCATTTTCCCACCATTTCAACTGCATTCAGGGATAGTTTTCTGACTACAGGGAAATATAATAAATATAATTATTATGATTATCTCATCATGCGTGTCAATTATTCAGCATCTTTTAGCGGATATAATGCCGGCAGACCGATGAGGAATTATTTAACCTACAGGTATAGTTTCGAAAGTGCCGGTAACCTGTTGTACGCCATTGATGAATTATTGAACTCACCGGTCAATCAACAGGGATCGCATGAAATTTTCGGCGTTCGGTATTCTCAATATATCAGGGGGGAGATCAATAGCTCGTATCATCAGGTGTTGGATAAAAACAATAAGTTTGTTTACCATGCAGGAGTGGGAGTGGCATATCCCTATGGTAATGCTGATATTATTCCTTTTGAAAGAAGATTCTATAGTGGAGGGGCAAACAGTGTAAGGGGTTGGAGTGAAAGTACATTGGGCCCGGGTAGTTATGAGCGGTTCAGCAATACACGACGAAGGGACTATAACCAAATCGGAGATATTAAACTTGACATGAATTTTGAATACCGGGCCAAAATGTTTTGGGTGCTGGAAGGAGCACTTTTCATTGACGCCGGTAATGTTTGGACAATTCGTGATTATGAAAATCAACCCGGAGGCTTGTTTCAGCTTGAAAGTTTCTGGAAACAAATAGCGCTTGCCTATGGCGTTGGTTTCAGAATGGACTTTGATTTCGTATTGTTTCGTGCAGATATCGGCGTTAAACTTTTTGATCCGGCAGCTACAACAGGCGCTAACTGGAAAATGCCTCCGTCATTTAAAGATGTTGCTTTCCATATAGCCATCGGTTATCCTTTTTAATCACTTTTGAAGGTGAGTCTGTGATAAGGTGTTAGTCCGAATGTTTTAATTGCTGCTTTGTGTTGTTTCGTCGGATAGGCTTTGTTTTTTTTCCAGTTGTACTGAGGGAACTCCTGATCTAATGCCATCATTAGTTCATCCCGGTGGGTTTTTGCCAGTATCGAAGCTGCGGCAATCGACAGGTATTTACCATCGCCTTTCACAATGGTTGTATGAGGAATCTCCTTATAAGGTTTAAACCTGTTGCCATCAACAATTATATGTTCAGGTTGAATTCTCAGCCCGTCAATTGCCTTGTGCATAGCGAGAATAGAAGAGTTCAGGATATTTATACGGTCAATCCCGTGATTGTCGACGGAAGCAACTGACCATGCAAGTGCTTCTTTTTCAATGATAATCCTGAGGAAATCCCTTTGCTTTTCACTTAATTGCTTTGAGTCGTTCAGTAGCTCACAGACAAAATCTTCAGGAAGAATTACCGCCGCAGCTATTACCGGTCCGGCCAAACAGCCCCTGCCGGCTTCGTCGCACCCGCATTCAAGTAACTTTCCTGAGTAATTCTTTTCAAGCATATAAAAAGTAGTATGATATTCGCTTCTCAACTCTCAACTTTCAACTCTCAACTTTCAACTCTCAACTATTTAATCTCTCTCCACAAAGTAGGCGCTAAATTCTTAATGGGTTGGTAGAGTTTTGAGTTTGTTTTAACTTCCTGATCAACCAATGAAAATTTTTCATTCACAGCATCTCCAATAATAAGAAAAAGGCTGACTAACAATGCCAGTTTAAGTCCCCCGAAAATTCCACCCAGTATAGCGTTGAAAAATCCCAGCGATAAACCATTAATCATCCGGTGAACGATGCGACCGACAATGCCCATAATGATAGCGACTATAACAAAAATTATGATGAAAGCCAGCGGTTGAGATGCTTTCACGCTGATGTCAAATCCTGCTGCCAACCACTCTGCTACCACTGATGAGAGGAGCCGCGACAGATAAATACCCGCAATGATGATGATAAAGGATATGACTTCTTTAATTAGTCCCCTGAACAGACCAATCACAAATCCCATCAGGATAGGTACAAGCAGGTAGATGTCTAATGAGTTCATTTTTTTTATTGCAAATATAATATTTTTTATTTTTGATTCTGGCATGTTATTTGAAATAGACGAAAACGTGCACGTCAATTTAATTAGTGTATTAATTTTTTAAAAACAGATGTTATGAAAAAGTTTTATTTAAAACTGTCGGTGGTGCTGATTACAGTTTTATCAACCCAACAAAGTATAGCACAAAATAATTATGGTTATGGTAGTAATTACGGGAATGATGATTACCGTTACGACCTGAGTGATAATCTGGATCTTGAAGCAGTAGCATCTGTTTTTGCAAAATCCAGAAATATTTCTGATTTCGAACACCGTCTCAATGATTACCGCAATCAGGTGTCCAATCTTGACTTAAACAATGACGGATATGTGGATTACCTCAGATTGGTGAAACTTTACGACCGTGACGCACACGTTATTCTCATTCAGGCGATTCTCGGACGTGACTATTTTCAGGATGTTGCAACGATAGTTGTAGGAAGAGATGGTTATGGAAGGGAATATATTCAGTTTATCGGTGATTCTTATCTTTATGGTCAGGACTATATTCTGGAACCTGCTTTTTATAAAAGACCGTATATTGTTCGCTGGTTGTGGAGTAACTCAGGTAATGTATATGTTTCGCGTTATAACTGGGGATTCTATCCGGGATATTACCGACTGAGAAGTCTGCTAGCCATTCATCATTATTTCAATCATATCCATGTTTTTGTTGACGTACATCACAGATACCATTATACAAATCATTGGAGACACTCATCATTTGATCGTTTGGATCATTATCGGAGAAATGATTACTGGAAACAACATTACGATAAACGTTTTGACCAGAGAAATCATGATATCAAAAACAAAGGTTATTTTCAACATAATCAGAACCGGAGGGAAGCTGATGTAAGGGAAAGAAACTATAAAGAAATACGTCCTTCGGAAAATGACAGAAGAGGATCGAATCAGGTTGTTGTTCCGCAAAGAGATTCAAGATCTACACAACCAAAAGTTGTAGTTCCTGAAAGAGAAAACAGAGGGTCCTCTCCATCGAGAGATAGCCGGGTTACAGTTCCTTCAAGAGATTCACGCGGAAGCTCTGAAAGAGAAACTAAGGTCGTAACTCCGCAAAGAGAAACTAAAGTCAGTACTCCTTCACGTGAATCCAGGGTGGTTGTTCCTCAGAGAGATAATAAGGTTGTTATTCAGAAAGATGTGAAAGTAACAACTTCCAGAGAATCGAAAGTTACCCCTAAGAATGAATCAAAAGAGTCGAAAAAAGAGTCGACAAGAACAAGCAGAGATGCTGATAATGACAGGGGAAGTTCCTCAGGAAGAAGATAGGTTTTAAATAGATTGGTTTAGTTAACACAAGCCGCAGGTAAATTACCTGCGGTTTTTTTGTGCAGATATTTTGCCAGGTATTCCTGTTCGGTTTGTCCGGGCGTCGGAATGAGGATGGCTTTGTGCAGACAGTTGAGTGCAACTAAATCCATGATGGTGCTGTAACCCGAACGGCAAATAATGTTCTTAGCCCCTTTGAGATGGGCTCCCATCAATTCGGTGCTGATATGTGGAACTAAAGTGATGTTTGCTTGTGATAGCTCACTTTTTTTATTACCAGGTAAACCTTGTACAATCAATACTTTCGCTTTATTTGAACGGAAGGTTTGAATCATTTGTTCCTCGAAAAGTGTCCGTTGAGGTTCCGGACCGGATATAAGAACTACCGTATCATAGCTTTCGGTGATTGATGTGTCAATATTCATATCGGTAAAACGTGAAAGCGGTCCAATGAATTGCACGTGTTTAGGTAAGGGGTACCGATGCGACAAATCGCCACTAAGATTTTCCTCACCCGGATAATCGGGAACAAAGCATTTGTTGTACCTGTTGATGAAGAAGCGATGTCCTAACCAAACAATGGGCTCTGCAAATTTTAGCAGAAAGGGCATTTTAATCATCAATTGATGGGTCATGTATACGGAATAAATATTTTTATTCCATAATCCGAAGCGGTTGTCGGAAATAACCTGGTCGAAATGTTCTTGTATGTTCAGTTGGTGCAGCCAGTGATGTTCTCTTATTATGCCATAAATAATTTTGAGAAGACTTCTGAACATGGCTGTTACCTGCGACTTCCCTTTATTGTAACGTATGTTATAAGATGTTGACTGAATGAAACGTAGGTTGGGAAATACTTCTTTGAGGAGTTGCAGTGGATGCCCGTCGGCCGCAATAACAACCTCGTGCTGCTCAGCAATTAATTTCTTTATCAGCGGGATACAACGGGTAGCATGTCCCAGTCCCCAGTTCAACGGACAAACAAGTATTTTCATTTAACCACATTAGTCACATTAGTAAACATTAGTCTCAATTCTACAATTCTGCAAAAAATCAGTCAACGGTACTTCCAAAATCTCCGTCACTTAAGTAGGTGTGCACCTTATCCCCTGATTTAATCCCTTTTG
The DNA here is from genome assembly GCA_034927635.1 of Paludibacter sp. Classification (GTDB taxonomy): domain Bacteria; phylum Bacteroidota; class Bacteroidia; order Bacteroidales; family Paludibacteraceae; genus Paludibacter. Next base: position 5,197 of record JAYFPP010000232.1, on the reverse strand, counting down.
TTGAAGTGATTTTCTTTCCATTGATGGTTGTAATGGTATATCCGTATTGCAATAAAAATGCAGGGGAATGCCGTTCTATACTTTTATCCAGTAGTGTGAGTTTGTTTTGTTGATTGTTTATAATAAGTTTAATAGCCGTAGTCAGTCTCGATTTGAATTTTTCAAGTTGCATTTTCTTTGCTGATGTTTTATTCTGAAGTGCATGCCTGATTTTCCAACCCGATTGTGTCATAAATTGCTGTTGTTGCTGTACCCTGCGACTAAGCAATTGGTAAATAGCTGTGTAAGCATCAGTCATTTGTTCTTTTGCCCGGGTCATTTGGTCAATGAGTAATTCTGCAGCGGCCGTAGGGGTTTTAACGGATGTATGCACCACCATATCAACAATTGATAAATCGCGCTGATGCCCTATTCCCGCAATAATAGGGAGTGGAAATTGTGCGCAATTGTATGCCAGATCGTAAGAGTCGAAACATGCCATATCGGTAGTTGCCCCTCCTCCACGAATGATTACTACCACATCAAAAGCCTCCATGTGTTCGAAAATCATATCCAGTGCATCGATAATGGAAGTAGCCGCCTGATCTCCCTGCATAATTGCCGGGAAAAGTTTATGGTAGAAAACAAATTGTTCGGTGTTATTGCTGAGTTGGTTACAGAAATCATCATATCCCGCGGCTGTTGCCGATGAAATAACGGCTATTCTTTGGGGGATGATAGGAATTTCAAGAGATTTGTTCATTTCAGTAACCCCGTCGGCTTCCAGTTGGAGGATGATTTCCTGCCGGCGGGCGGCCTGAGCTCCAAGGGTAAATGCCGGATCAATGTCCCTGATGTTCAGACTTAATCCGTAAATATCGTGAAAATCTACCGTGACCGCAACAAGAACACTTAAGCCCGCATGCAGGGTTTGCCCGGTACTGCTTTCGAAATAAGGTTTCAGCATGCGATAAGTGTTTACCCATATGGTCCCTTTTATTTTGGCAAGCAATACGTCCGAATTCAGGTCTTTTTCAATAAATTCAAGATAACAATGACCATTGGCATTTTCTCTGAACTCACTAATTTCCGCCCTTATCCAGATGGGTGTTTCAAAGTTTACCTTCATCACTTCACTGATGTGGGACGTAAGTTCGTGCAGGGAATATGATTTTGCTGTCATTTACAGGAGATTAGGAAATGATAATTTTTGTTTGTTGTGAAGCCGTTTTGCTAAACAACCGGGTGATATATATACCCGAAGCAAAATGGGCAAGATCTACAAAGTTAAGGATTTTTGTTAATAATTCTTTGTAAATCAGTTTTCCTGAAATGGAAAAAATCTCCAGAAAACAATCGCTTCCTGTCACTTGTGGATTTCTGACAATGCAAAGTTGACGTGTGGGCTGATGATAATATAATGTATATAATTCATTTTGTTTGTAAGCCAAAATGCTGTTAGTCGGGGTATTAAGAATCACGGATTGAAAATCCGGAAGACCATAACCCATTTGACTATCAGGTTGGTGAAATAACCCGGCACTTTCAATGATGTTTTGTCTCAAATTGCCGACACTGTAGTTTGATAATGTTTTAAATAGTTGTATGTAGCAGGCGGACAGTCCGGTTATTATCGGGGCAGAAAAAGAAGTGCCGTTGCCATAAACAATGTTTCCTGCCGGATTCACCAATGCAGTAGCTGTGCCTGTGGCGCAGACCTCCGGTTTGATTCTGTTGTCGGATGAAGGACCGAAGGAAGAAAAGGTGCTGGGTGTGCCGGTAGCGGTGACAGCACCAACCGTCAGAATGCCGTCGGCATCAGCGGGCGAACTGATGTATTTCCACGGTTTGGTTCCCTCATTTCCCGCGCTGACACAGACAACGATTCCTTTTTGTGCAGCGATGCGGGCAGCACGACTGGCCCGCGATACAGTACCATTCATATCGGCATAGGTGAAATTCATTGAACTGTCGTCAAATTCGCTGTATCCCAGCGAAGAGTTGATGATGTCGACTCCCACGCTGTCGGCAAATTCAATTCCTCTGACCCAAAAGTCTGTTTCAACAAGGTATTCGGTAGGGGCAAACTCTGTCTGGATGAGCCAGTAGGAAGCATGTGGTGCTACTCCGAGATATTGACCGGGAAGATTGCCCGTCATGATGGACAGGACGTTGGCCCCATGATCATCTTCATTATAGACATTGATGGAAGGGTCGATAATGCTCACGGCTCCTACAAGCCTGTTTTGCATACGCAAACTGTCAAAAGCATGATTGGTATTGACGTTTTTAAAGCCCGCATCCAGTACCCCTATAAGGATACCGCTTCCGGTGCAGCCCTGCTCGTGTAATGCTTCACCATTTAACAGGTTAACCTGACCGGTAGCTGCTCCGTAATTCAGTAAGTCAGCATAAAATTTGGATTTGACTGCAGGTAAGGGTGATTGGGTGAATTTTTTTCCGGTATACTGTACTTTATTTACAAATGGTAAGGCTCTCACAAGGCTCATCCGCGATGAATCGGTAACTAAAACCGTAATTCCGTTCATCCATTTGCTGCGGGAGTGAACATTGATTCCCAAATCAGCTATTTGTGCTACATAAGAAGGGTTGACAGGCAAATCGCTTGAATCGCATGTTATCCATTGTCCGGTTCTCCGCGCAATGGCCCTTTCAGAAAGAAATTCTTCCGGATGATCGATTGAGAAAGGAGTGTTGTACTTGTCGGTAAACTGTATGTAGAAATAGAAGGCATCAGAAAAAACCTGCTGAGTCACAAAAAACAATACCCCTGTCAGGATAAAGTTACGCAGACTGCTGTCAATGGTTTTTCTCATAAGAATAAAATTACTTCCCGCAAATATACAATTTTTTGAAGAATTGTTGAATTGAAGAATTGTTTATCTGTATAATAATTGAATTAATTCAACTATTTTTGCAATTCAGGCAATTCAACAATATTTGAGTGCAAAAAAACAATTTTCAGTTCTTTGTTGTTATGCTTATTCAAAATTCTGAAATTCAAACTTTATAAAAATAAAAAAAATGGCAGATGATCCAATGATATGTACTTGCCTCGATATGACGAAAAGTGATATTGTGGCAGGCATTAAAAAACATGGTTGCAGAACAACTGACGATGTAGCCGATACCATTGAGGCTGGCGCAGTATGCGGAAGTTGTGTCGATGATATTCAGGAGATACTCGACGAAGTCAATGGTTAGAAAGGTTAAGGGCATGTAAATGCCCTTTTTTATTCCATTCTTATCTGGTAGATTGAGAATGTTTGTTAGCCGGCCAAATTGTTTTTTTTGAAAGAAAAACAATTATCTTTACAGCCGTTTAACAAAATTATCCTTTAATCAGATCATTCATGAAGCCTTCTATCATTGATTTATTCAACAATACTGTTAATAAATTCGCCTCAAACCCATTCTTATGGGAGAAAACAGATAAAGAATTTACTCCTACCACCTATCTGGAAACCAAACAACAAGTACATGTTCTAACGGCAGGTCTCCTGAAACTGGGAGTCAATCCCGGAGATAAAATTGCGTTACTTTCGGAAGGAAGAAATGCCTGGATCATAGGCGAACTGGCGATTTTGCACGCTGGTGCCATCAATGTTCCCTTATCAATAAAATTGGAGGAAAGTAATGATTTGATTTTCCGTCTGGTACATTCGGAAGCAAGTATGATTATGGTTTCCGGAGGACAATTAAAGAAGATCAGGGCAATAGCTGATGGTCTTGATGGCATTAAGAAAATAATTGTGTTCGACGAGCAGGAGGAATATTTTGATAAAGAATTGTCGTTGACTGAATTAATGAAGTTGGGCAATGAGTTCCTAAATATGCATCCCAATTCGGTTGAAGGAAGGTCGAAACAGGTAAGGCCGGATGATGTTGCTACCATCAGTTATACTTCGGGAACAACGGCAGATCCCAAAGGCATCCTGCTTACTCACCGTAACTATACCGCCAATGTAGAACAGGCGCTGACCTTAATGACTATACCCGAATCATACCGAACACTTATTATTCTTCCACTGGATCATTGTTTTGCGCATGTTGCCGGATTTTATAGCTTTATGGCTTGCGGTGCCAGTGTGGGCACAGTTCAGTCGGGAAAAACAGGAATGGAAACCCTGAAAAATATCCCGATTAACATCAAAGAGTTAAAGCCGGATTTATTATTAAGCGTTCCGGCTCTGGCCAAAAGTTTCAAAAAAAATATTGAAGCAGGAATCAGGGCAAAAGGACCTGTAATCAACTGGTTGTTCCACCGTGCTCTTGAAATGGCCTATTCTTATAACAAGGAAGGTTACAATAAAGGTCGCGGCTGGCAGATATTGAAGAAACCCTTATTGGCGCTTTTCGATAAGATATTATTCTCAAAAATCAGGGAAGGCATGGGTGGCAACCTGAAATTCTTTATCGGTGGTGGAGCTTTACTTGATATCGACTTGCAACGTTTTTACTATGCCATCGGCATGCCGATGTTTCAGGGTTACGGCTTAAGTGAGGCCACACCGATTATTTCATCAAATGGTGAAAAACGCCATAAACTGGGATCTTCGGGATATCTGGTACAACCCATGGAGTTGAAAATATGTGATGCCGGAGGCAATGTTTTGCCGAATTATGAAAAAGGTGAAATCGTCATCAAGGGAGAAAACGTGATGGCAGGTTATTATAAAAATGAAAAGGCAACCGCCGATACTGTAAGAGATGGTTGGTTGTATACCGGCGATATGGGCTATATGGATAACGATGGTTATTTATACGTAGTAGGAAGATTCAAGAGCTTGCTCATTTCCAGTGATGGAGAAAAATACAGTCCAGAAGGTATCGAAGAATCGCTGGCCGATAATTCTCATTTCATTGATCAGGTGGTATTGCACAATAATCAGGATCCGTATACCACTGCATTGATTGTAGTCAACAAAGAAGCGCTGAAAAGGTACGTACATCGTAAAAATCCGCAGATGAATTGGGATAGCCGTGAAGCTAAAGAATTAGCGCTGAATAAATTGCAACGCGAGATCGATGCTTATCGTAAGGACGGTAAGTTCGAAGGCATGTTCCCCGAAAGATGGTTGCCGGCAGCTGTTGCGGTGATTGGCGAACCATTTACCGAGCAGAACGGATTGGTGAACAGTACCATGAAAATTGTGCGCGGAAAAGTAGAAGAACATTATGCCGGACGTATTGCTGC
>JAYFPP010000085.1:0-29940 GCA_034927635.1 Paludibacter sp. | reverse complement strand
GCAAAAGCTTTTGTGCTTACTTTTGCCAACGCTGCCCAATGGGGTAATAATGCTTATATTGCTCCGCAGGCCAGTGTACAGGATGGTAAAATGGACATCTCAATTCTCAGTAATTTTCCGGTCATTGCTATCCCATCGCTTGCATTGCAGTTACTTACAAAAACAATTGATAAAGATTTCTTCATGACAACTTTGCGCACTGATGAAGTGACCCTTTATCGCGATGCTCCCGGCCCTTTTCACTTTGATGGCGAACCTTACGAGGAAGGTAAAGAAATTCATGTAAAAATGGTGAAAGACGGGCTTAGGGTGTTGGTTGGGAAACGGTTTTGATAGGGAACAGGTAATAGCGAATAGGTAATAGCGAATAGGTAATAGGGATGAAAAAAGTGATGAGTGATAAGTGATAAGTGATAAGTGATGAGTTGTTGATGCCTGAATAACGTTACCACCAGATTCTAAATTTTTAATTTTTCTTTTGTGTTTACTTTGTTTTCCTTTTTTTGCCTTTGTTTTCCTTCTTTTCGGGATAGATCAGGATAGAATCAATTTTGTAATGTCTGTATATTGAAACAGAAACCCTTCTTCAATAAGTCTTTTGGGAACGACACGACTTCCTTTCAATATAATTACAGCCATTTCACCCAACATCATTTTAAATACAAATGCCGGTACCGGAGGAACCCAAAAAGGCTTGTGATGAATTTTTGCCAGCGTTTTCATCATTTCGCGGTTGGTTATTTGTTGGGGTGCGACGGCGTTGTAAGCTCCGGAAAATCCTTCATCTTCTATTGCTCTAAGGTAGATGTTGCACAAATCTTCGATATGAATCCAGGGCATGTACTGCCGTCCCGTGCCGAGCGGACTACCGATCCCAAGTTTTACCGGCAACAATATCTTTTTTAAAGCAGGAGCATCTTTGCTGAATACCACACCGGTACGTATTTTTACAGTTCTGATCCCGGCATTTGAGAAAAGATCGGCTGTCTTTTCCCAATCATAACAAACATTCCCCAGAAAATCATCTGCAGCCGGAGATTCCTCATCGAAAATGATGTCGCTGGTAACTGAACCGTAATAACCGGTTGCTGAGGCAGTAATAAAAGCTTTCAGCGGTATTTTGTAAAGATTTATCTTAGTGAATAGCAATTTTGTGGATTTTACACGACTCTCTCTAATAAGCTTTTTGCGTTGTTCTGTCCATCTGTGGGTACCTATGCTGGCTCCCGCCAGATGAATGATATAGTCCACTGATTCAAAGGCTTTTTTATTAACTTCTCCGGTTTCAGGATTCCAGTAAAAACAATCTTCTACATTCGAATTTATCTTTTGAGTAGTGAGTGTACGAATTGCATAGCCTTTCTCGGCTAACCTTTGTTGAAGATGGCGGCCGATATATCCCGAAGCGCCGGTAATGAGTACGGTTTTTGACATAATTTCTTGTTTTTGAGATGATGGTTTTGATCCATCAGGGTATTTCCTGCTAATGTAACAATTAAACGGCAAAATGTATTGATTGGCACATAAAAATTCATAAACTAATAGATAAATTTGTTTTAAAATTATTTCTTTGATTTTTTTTGATATTTAATCAAATTATATTACTTTTGCGCTTCCAATCACGTCATTGTCTTATGGTGTAATGGTAGCACTGCAGTTTCTGGATCTGCCTGTCTAGGTTCGAATCCTAGTAAGACAACTTAAAAGAGCAACACCCTAATAGTTAAATATAAAACTGTTAGGGTGTTGATAGTTTTTAGACTGCCTCTTTTTCAGCCGGACACTTTCTTAATTCGATCCGATATTTCCCTGAGAAATTATATTCAGATTATCGGCTTCAGTATGATATACATTAATGTAGCCAACATATACCAACCAGTTGGCATAAGTAATTGGGACCTCATTGTTAAGACTCCGGATATTGGTATAACCTTTTCCGGTGTTTCCATCAACAGCCTGCAATGTTTTCATAATACCTCCACCTCCAATTGTACCAATGGAACCTACATTGATACTGGCAGGGTAATAGGTGCCGGGTAATAAACCATCCATAGTTAAGGTTACGAGTGTATTTCCATTCACTCTTTTTTCAAACAATGCATTGCCGGTAATGCCATATGAACCTACTGTTGATAATGGATAGTTTACATTTATGGCCGAAATTACATTACCGCCTATATCGCCAATGGCAATAATTTGATCAGGTTCCGAACTGCTCAAATGAACCTGAACAAAACCATCATATGCTATTAACTGGCTGTAAGTCATACTCGTCGTTGTTGTAGAGCTTTTTCCCATTACATCTACAGGGTTAAGTACAATAACAGTTGTTCCACCTTCAACTGCTGAATTTGTGCGAACTTCTGCAGGATGTATTCCGGATGGTATGCCTGTTAGTTGTATGTCGATTTTTGTAGTAGTACTGTTTTCTTCAGTAAAAGTTACAGTACCGGTAACGCCAAGAATATCTTTTACAACTAAATTATACGAAGTTTTCTTTAGAATAATTTCTTCGTTTTTGCATCCTGAGCTAAAAAATATCATGAAAAATGCTGAAATAAACAATAAATATTTCATCTTATTTGTAGTGTTAGTTGTGCTGCATCTGGCAGCGCAGATGTGAATAAACTTCACTCTGCAAAGGTCGCGATAAATTACTGTGACGATTTACACTTGAAGATGAATATGTTGCAACATTCACTGATGTGAGTTTTGATTTACTTCTTATTTATCTGTCGAGCCATTCTCTGAAGTCGTGTGTTCTTGAGGTACTTATGAGCACTTCCTGTGTGTTTGAAGGCTCGAGTAGAAGTTTTATACGGCTTTTTGACAAGATTGAAATCTTTTTGATGGAACTGAATGAAATAAGATATTGCCGGTTGATCCTGAAGAAATCAGCAGGTGATAATAAACCCTCTAGTTTATCGAGCGATAAATCGATGCTGAAACTCTTGCCGGTACTGGTAGTAAGAAAAGTTGATTTCTCAATGGAATAGAAATAGGCGATGTCGGTAGTTTGTACCGAATGTAAATGTTCGCCGATGTACACCAAAAAACGTTGTTTGTATTCGCGTTTTTCTTTGTCGAGAAGGGACGCCAGCATTTTCCAGTCAGCAGGAACAGCTTGTTGTGTCAGTTTTCTGAATTTTTCTATGCTTCGCTCCAGTTTCTCTTTGCTGATGGGTTTCATCAGGTAATCGATACTATTTAGTTCAAAGGCTTTGATGGCATATTCATCGTATGCAGTTGTGAAAATTACCGGACATGAAATCTCTACCTGTTTGAAAATTTCGAAACTAATTCCGTCACCCAATTGTACATCAAGCATCACCAGATCTGGCATGTTACCGGATTGGAAAAACCGCACACTTGATTCGATACTGTCGCAATGATGCATGATCTCAAAACCGGAAGAAATCTCCGATAATAATTTTTCCAAACGCTTTGCAGCCGGTTGTTCATCTTCTATGATTAATACTTTTGTCATTATTTACTTTATTTTTTTGTCAATAAAAGGGATGGTGACCGAAAAATACTTATCATCTGAAATAATTTTGATGGGTTCATTACTTAGAAAGCGATAACGGCCTTCGATATTTTTTAACCCTTGGCCGGTAGATTCTTCTGTGTATTTTCGTTGTAAATTATTTGTTACAGTGATACTTTTTTCATCGGCTGAAATCTTTATATACAAAGGGTTTTTCGAAGAAATAATATTGTGCTTGATGCAGTTGTCTACCAACATTTGTAATGCGAGTGGCGGGATTTCTCTGTTCAGCGCTGCGGGCTGAATATTAATTTCTACATGAAGATTATTGTCGAAACGCAATTTTTGAAGATGAAAAAACTTCTCCAGATGTTCCGTTTCTTCTCTTAAAGTAACTTCTTCTTTTGAGTTACTTAGCAGCACATACCTCAGATATTCCGATAAATCCTGGACATATTGTTCAGCTACAGGATTGTTGTCGAGCAAACTCATTAAGCTGTTCAGACTGTTAAATAAGAAATGGGGGTTTACCTGCGCTTTCAATGCATTGTATTGTGCTTCGAGCTTATCTTTTTCGAGTAAAACCGATTTCGAAAAATGAAATTTCCATTGACGATAAAAGAAAACGGCTTCATGAATGGTAATGATCAGAAATGTAATCAAAGTGGTAAAAAGGATATCCGGCGAATTAGATTGGATGCTTTCAGCCAGTGTTATTTCCTGACGGTAGGCAATGTACGAACCCATCCCCATAACAAAAACAAAAAGTAAAGCGAGGATCAGGGTTGTCTCAACAATGATATGTTTCACCGGATTCTTTTCCCAGGGAAATTTTCGCCATACAAAAACGACTATTTTCATGCTGCCACCCCAAATAACCACCGTATTAAATGCAGATGGCAGGAGTATATTTATGAAGTTAAACTCTTTTTCGAAGAATATAGTAAACAAGGCTCCTATGACTACCGAGATAATAAGCATCCAAAAGATGAGATTATACCATTTCATATAGAACCTGTTGTATTGTTTCCTTTTTTTGCTCATTGGATTATTATTGTATCATCGGATTTAAACATTATTGCAATAGAAAGGCAAATATACCCAGAATTTTCAGAAGTTGATCCTGTATAACATCATTGGACTAAATCCCTGCTGATAGATCGTAGATAAACTTTGTGTCTGATTATTGTATTGTTCGGAATATATGTTCTGATGATTGGTGATATTTTGTAAATCAATGCCCCATTCCTGTGAAATCCGTCCTTTGTTTTGTTTGTATCCGATGCGCAAATCACAACGAAAATAGTCATTGTACTTATTGGCGTATGCCTGTTGCATATTTTCAACCTGTCCCTGTGCTGCTATTGATGCTTCCAGATCAATGGGAATATAGCGCATTCCTCCCGACCATACAGTCCGAACATCAACTGTGAGATAATTGCTTTTTCCTATTTTCCATTCGTAGCCAGCCAGGAGGTTCAATGCAAAATTCGAGTTAAAGGCGGTGTTTCGCCATACTTTATCATAACCTGTATACTTTGAATCGAATAGAGAAACCGTCATCAGGGCATAATAACCATCACTCAGAAACTTTTCAAACGTAAATTCCAGGCCATAGTTGCGTCCTTTACCCGAGTTTTGGAGACTGTCCAATCGTGCGATGTAGTAACCGCTTCCGGAGTTGAGCATTGAAAACTCATTACTAACCCGCGAAACAGGTACGTTAAAAATATTCTGAAAATATGCTTCGGATTTGATACGGAAGTTTTCACCAATTTGTCGGTTATACCCCAGCACAACATGATGTGAACGTGTAAATTTCAGATGATGATTGTTTTCGGAATAAGTTCCATCGGTGTTGTTGTATTCCTTATAAAAATATACCGAACGGGGTTGAATCTGACTGTGCAAGCCATAACCTAAACTGAATGTCTGATCGTTGGTAGCCTGCCATTGCAGCCCTAATCTGGGTTCCAGTGCACTTTCAGTATTCAGGTCGTATAGTTGGTAATGCATGCCGCTGTTTAAGGTCAGCGCATCAGTGAATTTATGCTGCCAGTTGATATATGCTTTGTATAAGGTTGAAGCTTCGTTGTTGATCTCCGAGATAATTATTCTTTTGTTGTATGATTTTACGTAAGCGGAGTCATGGAAAGAAGTAATGAAATTATTGACGGAGAAACCTGTTGTCAGATTGTTTTTTGCACTGAATCTGTGTTTTAACTGGATTGAGGCTGTCTGTTTTGCTTCCTGCAGTGTTCCGGCATAGTTTGAGAAAAATGTTTTATTGACATAATCAATTGTATCGTTTTGAGTTGTTGAACTGGAGTTCTGGTAGGAAAGGCTGGTTTTCAATCGGGTGTTTTCGCCCGGCATCAGCGTATGTGTAAGTATTGCTACATTAAGATTGGCACCGAAATCAGTTGCATAACCTACCTGGTTGTGTGTAATTGCTTCATTGATATCAAAAGAACGTCCCATCTGAATAAAGCTGTTTCCGAATAGCCCGACAAACTTAAACCGGCCTGCCTTCTTTGTTGGTAAATCAACAATTACCGAGAGATCATTGTATTCCGGTACGGCTGAACCAACCCCCGCGTTAAACCCTAACTGACTCATCAGTTGCAGGGTGGAGTATCGGTAGTCAACAATGAATGAACCATTTGTCACCAGTTTTCCCAACTTAACCGGGCCTTCGGCAGCCAGTTCAAAGCCATTGAAACCCACCTGACCGGTAAATTCAAATTTCTCTCTGTTCCCGGAACGCAGATTCAGGTCAAATACGCCCGACAAAGCATTGCCATATTCAGCGGTGAAGGCACTGGTCATGAAATCCGAGTTGGCCAGCAGATTGTTGTTGAGCATACTTACAGGCCCGCCTGTTGTGCCCTGCGATCCGAAGTGATTAGGATTAGGTACGTCGACACCTTCGATACGCCAGAGTAATCCAAGAGGGGAGTTCCCCCTGATGATGATGTCGTTACGCGTATCGTTGTTCACGATGACGCCGGCAAAATTCGCCACCATGCGTGCAGGATCACCCAGACTGCCGGCAAAACGTTCGGTCTCTTCCACGCTGAAGGAACGTGTACTTATTAAAGCCATTTCGTTCAGCGGTTTAATTTTCGAACTGTTTGCTTTAACAACCACGTCATGCAGTTCGGTAATTTTTTCTTCTAATTTGAAATGAAGCGACGACTCTTTTCCCGAAATTACCATTAAACCCGATAACGTTGAAGCTTTGTATCCGATGATTGAAGCGGTGAATGACCAACGTCCCGGAATGATATGTTGAAATTCAAATTCACCATTCATGTCGGTTATACAACCTATCAGCGGATCCGAATCCTCTACCACAACTGCGGCTCCAATAATAGGACTGCCGGTAAAGGCGTCGACAACAGTGCCCCGAACTGTTTGTCCATTGTTCTGAGAAGAAATTTGAATTGCTAAAAAGGAGATAATAAAAAATAGAATTCCGAATCGTTTCATAACTTTTGCTTTGTTTTAGTTTGTGTCGCAAAAGTAGAACAGTTCTCTGTTCACCGGAATTTTTTTATGACGAATGGAGAAAATTGGCTACCGAATTATAAAATTCATAATATCAAATGTAATATCTTGATTTTTTTGAGAGGAATTTATGTATTGCATCGTTTATACATTTTGCAGTACAATAGGTTGTTTATTGATTAGTCGTTTTTCAATTTGCTATATACTTCAATGTCAGTATATTTATTGCCGGACAATAACTCTCCGTCCCGTTCTGAACCTTCGTATTTAAAACCTAATCTTAAAGGAATGCTTCTACTGGGAATATTTCCAACGGCGCATTTTATCTGAATCCGGTGAATGTCCAGTTCTTCAAATGCCAACCTCATCAATTCTTGTACTGCCATAGTAATGATACCTTTTTTTTGAAAAGGCTCTGAAAGCCAGTAGCCAATCTCGGTTTCCTTATTCTGTTTGTCGGTACTTTTAAAACCTATCAACCCTGCAAATTTACCTTTGTAATGTATGACAAAAGTCAGTTCGCGACTTTCAACCGGAACATTCAAAATTGATTCGATAAATTGTATGGTATCCTCAACTCTAAGTGTAGAATCAACAAATGGCAACCATTTTCCAAGATATGCTCTTTGACTATCTATGGTTTTGAAAATGTCATCAGCATCCGAGAGTTTAATTTGTCGGAGCAGGATGTTTTCTGTTACCCGGATTGTTTTATAATTATTCATATAAAGCGTATCGAAATTTAATAAATTGATTGTCCGTTTTCTTTCAATTCAGTTAAATGTATCTCCAGTAATGTTTTTAGTTCTTGATTAATCTCTGCAGTACTTAATGTATCTTTCACTTTTAATTCATCATATGACTTAAATTCAAAATTGTCAGCACCCGTGTCATTCCAGTCTTGTTGAAGGCATTTGTTTGGATGCATGCCGGCATTTAATTTAAATAAGTCGGCATTGAAGGCACGGTCTAAATCTAATGTTGTTTGAAGATAAATTTTGTTTAGTTGTATGTTTTTGATTTGAAAAATTCCAGCGCTGAACTTGAGAGATTTGTAGGCTTGTTTAATTTCTTTTTTTGATTTCATTGTATGGACGATAAAAATGATTCACAGTGTTTTTTTGCAAATGTAGGAAGTTGTTTAAAGAAAATAGTCATGTCAAATAAAAAGATTTCTAAGCCTGCAAATATTATTTTTCATTGACAACAACTTATTTCTCTTTTGCCCCTATCCATTTTTTAAATTCCGTCACTTTATCTACACTAACGAAAACTCCGTTTTCAATTTTTGGTATTACGTCGAGTTTGAGTCTGCTGTTCGAATGGATATGTATATCTTGTATTGCGTTGATATTTAAAAGCATCTGACGGTTTATCCTGAAAAACAATTCAGGATCTGTTTCGGTTGCCAGCTTGTTAAGACTTATATCGAGCGGATATGTCGATTTGTTCCAGAGGTAGACGCTGGTATAACCTTCTTCACTTAGAAAATAGGCGACATCCGAGATATTAAAGGTCTTGATTTTATTCCCGATAGATACAGAGAACCGTTCACGATATTTTTGTTCCTTACTGATGATAAGTCCGTAAAGCGATTGTAAATCAATGTTTTTATGTTGCATTCCTGTGATGTCTTCATATTTTTTCAGAGCAGCAACAAGTTCTTCCTGCACGATAGGTTTGAGTAAATAATCAATACTCTTCAGTTTGAAAGCCTTGATGGCATACTCGTCGAATGCCGTAGTGAAAATAACCGGACTTGAGATATCTACCTGTTCAAAGATGGCAAAACTCAGGTCATCTTCCAGTTGGATGTCTAAGAAAATTAAATCAGGATCAGGATTGGCTTTGAACCACATGACCGATTCTTCCACTGATTCAAGTTCAGCTACGATTTCAATGGCAGGATTGTATTGCAGGATCATTTTCTTTAATCTCATGGCTGCAAAACCCTCGTCTTCAATGATTACTACTTTCATATCTTTAATTTTTTATGGACTGTTGTTCTTATTGATTTTCTTTTTCTTGTATGAGTAGAGGAAGTCGGACAATATATTGTTCTTCTGTTTTTGTGAATTCCGGTTCTCTGTCGGAAATCAGGGCATACCTCCGTGTAATATTTTCCAATCCTACCCCTGTTGAGATTAGTTTTGTCTCCCGTGCTCTAAGGTTATTGATGATGTTAAGTTGATGTTGTTTGTCGACAAATATATCTATTCTAAGCGGTTGCGCTTTTGAATAGGTGTTGTGTTTAATAGCATTTTCAATAATCATCTGCACGGCGATTGGCAGGATGAAATAATCAAGATATTTTTTGTCGATTTTAATATTTACGACAATTTTTCCTGAAAACCTTATATCAATCAAAAAAAGATAGGCAGTTAAAAAGTCCAGTTCTGTATTGAGGGTAACCAAATCTTTCTCTTTGTTTTCAAGTACATACCGATATACCTTCGAAAGTTTTTCGGTGAATAATTCTGCCAGATCAGGATCAATTTTAATTAATGAGCTGAGGACATTCAGACTGTTGAATAAGAAGTGCGGATTAACCTGTTGTTTCAATACCTCAAACTGCGATTGCAGATTTTCTTTTTGCAGTTTGAGCAGCTGAGTGTTAGCTCTTGTAAGTTCTTGCGTACGTTCTTTTACCTCCTCTTCGAGCTTGAGGTTCATCTGTTTTTCTTTTTCTATAAGTTTTTGTGCATACTCATTCTTTTTTTCCTCAATCTTAACTTTTGAATGGAGTTTCATTTTGGCTTTTGCTTCGGCCAGTTGTTTGGCAATGAATTGTTCCATTGATATTTGCAGATAAACACATAAAAAACCAATAAAAAGAATATATATGCTTTTAAAAATATGGGATAAAGGGGATGATGACAGATAGTTATTATATATAGCTTCATTCTCTAAAAAAGCAATGAAGTAGTTTACATTAAACGCCAGGACTGAAAGAACGATTAAAAAGATAAGTAGCGGCCTGTTGAGCCTGAAGGTATACAGCACAAAAAGAATAGGATAAAGAAATATTGTTGCGGCTGAAGTCACGGCAATGTAATCAAATTCAGCAGTCAGGTAGTATAAATGGAATGTTACGATGGTTACATCTAAGAAAGCACTGATATAGCCCAGATATACGGGATCATATTTTTTACGTACAGAAAACCAAAGACCGGTATTTGATAAAAAATAGATGGCTATGAGTAATAGTGAATGAAACGACTCGGTTTTATAACCCGAAAATAGTTGGAGTGATGTTGTGCAGAGTAATAATAAGATGAATACCCATCGAAAGTTCACACTTATTTGTGCCCCTTTAATACGCTCTTTCTCAATTTCCCCGGCAGGAAGTGTTTTAAATAAATCAGCCATATCATTATTATTCAGTTATCACAAAAGTAACCAAATATTTTTATCTGATGAATCATTTGTCAGTGAACAGAGCCTAATGCCCTGTGAATGCCGTATTTTAGATGGTGAATGACATTTATGTGTTGTAAGTTGTTGAAAATGAGATTGTCTTTGTTCGTTGGTGAAATATGGTCTTTCACAGACCTAAAGTGCTGGTTCAGGATATTTTGTTTTATTGCCATAAAACCGGCAGGTATATTTGCAGCATATATTTCATGCAAATAAAAAAATAACAGGCAGATATTATTTTTTCAGACCATGTAATATTACAATATTGTTTTCGTCATTATATCAACGAAGTTTATTGATTATTTTTTTACGTTGCTAAATCCAAATCAGTATAAGATTTCGTCTAATAGAAAAACAACAATTTTTAATAATAAAGTATTATGAAAACAATGAAGTTATCAAAACAGATTTTTCTGCTTTCTGTTTTTTTTCTTGGAATGTCCTGCAATATGAGTTTATTTGGTATTACAGGTAAGGGTAATATTATCTCCCAAAAACGGGTGGTAAATGATTTTACTTCTATTGAACTTCTTTCATCTGCGAATGTGGAGGTTATCAGAGGTGAAAGATTTGAGGTAATAGTGTCGGATTATGAAAATATCATCGACAATATTAAACTCAGTGTAGAAAATAGTCAACTGTTGATTAATACAGATACCAATATGAAAATCAACAGGAGTAATGCGAAAGTGACGGTAACCATGCCGGCTTTGTATGTGGTTTCACTGAAAGGTGATGGTAACATGCATATTAAATCAAACTTCGACAGTTTAAGTTCCATCTCTGTTTCCGGTAAAGGTAGTGTCAGTGCTGAAAGTTGCTGTGGACTTGACAATCTAGATGTTTTTGTCTATGGTAGTGGCAACATTAATCTAAAAGGTGATGTGCAACAATTAAAAGCAATTATATCAGGAACCGGAAATTTGAATTTGTATGATCTTTTGGCACAATCGGCTGAGTGTTTTATGCTGGGTAGCGGAGATATTATGGTGAATGCTCAGAAGGAATTAAATGCAACGAATTCAGGCACGGGTAATATTATCTATAAAGGAGACCCGCAGGTAGCCATGAATCTTAATGGTGTCGGTTCAATTAAACGTTTTTAAGCATTTGTCATGAAAAAGCATCATAATTTCATCAACTTTTTTGTTGTAGTATTTGCCCTTTTTGTGGGTAGTATGAATATGAACGGATCGACCAAGCCCTATCTGATTTCGAAAGATTATTGTACGTTGACGATGAAATTTTTTACTGCCGACACGATATTGGTAGTAATACCTGAAACCTGTACAATGAGTGAAGCTGATCGTAGTGCTATTGAAAATGCATTATGTTGCGAAAATGCTCAAAGCAAACCGGTTTATATTTATAAGTCTGAAAAGGCTGTGAGTGCTGAAGATAGCAAAAAACACATTTTGTTTTACGGATGTTTTAATAAATTTCAACGGAAAGAGTTCCTTGGGATACCGGTCAAGAAACAAGGTGAAGGTTTCAGGTTTGAAAACCGCACTTTTACCGATCCTGCTGATGCATTCTTTTATGTAAACAAAAAAGCTGACAGGTTGTACTTGTGCAAAAACTCAGATAACAGCCGACATCAATTCTTTAATATCGGCGGAACCGGTTATCCATTGCATATTTTCCATGAAAGAAAAATCGTATTAACAGGAGTGTATTAATTTAGTTAACAGTCTACAGTCAACGGTCAACAGTTTAACTATCTGACTGAAGACTGCAGACCGCAGACAAACAATTCAATTCAAATCCAATGAAATCATTTCAAATAAAATCGCTCGTATTGTTTCTTGTTTTCTCACATGCAGTCTTTGCAAACACTGAAATATCCACTGCCATTGTCAAAGGAAAAGTGGTGGATGAGTACAATCAACCGGTACAATATGCTACCGCAACACTTACGCGTCCCAAAACCGGTGAAATAGTGAAGGGAGAGATCTCTGACGAAAAAGGGGAATTCGTAATTCAGAAAGTGGCCCGTGGAGAGTATGTATTATCGGTAAGTATGGTCGGTTATAAGAGGTTTGAGAGCGATAGTGTAAAGGTCGATGGTAGAAACGACATAATCGAAAAGAAAATCGTGCTTAATGAGCAAACGGAAGAGTTGAAAGCCGTAGAAGTCGTTGCTAAAAAGGATTTTATTCAACAGGACGTTGATAAAATGGTAATTAACCCTGAGGCATCCATTACCGCTGCGTCGGAAAATGTGTATGATATTTTAAGAAAACTCCCGGGGGTCACCATCGACAATAACGATAATATCAGTTTGAAAGGTATGCAGGGGGTAAAAGTCCTTATTGACGATAAACCTACCTATGTATCATCCACCCAGTTGGCATCTTTGTTGAAAGGTATGCAGGGCAAGAATGTGGATAAAATTGAGATCATTGAAAATCCATCGGCAAGATATGATGCGGAAGGTAATTCAGGAATCATCAATATCAAAACAAAACATGTTCGTGCCCCCGGTTTTAACGGAAGTGTAAACGCCGGTATCTCTTATGGCCGCAAGTTTGGCTGGAACGGAGGTTTGGATTTGAATATGAATTATGGTAAATTCAACTTATACGGAAACTATTCCAACTATCATTGGGCAGGATGGCATGGCATGGAAGCATCCCGACGTTTTACTAGTACTGCGCTCGAAGGAGCCTATCAATTGATTGATAATGATGGTACTTATGCCGGGAGTTCACATAACTATAAAATTGGTGCCGATTATTTTATTGCCAAAAACCATGTGCTTAGTGTGATGTTCAGAGGCAATATCGGTTCAAATAAAAATGATGCAGTGAATATCACTTCCTTTACGGATAAATTTATGCATGTTGACTCAACTTTAAATTCTGTTTCGTCATCGAATAACAGATGGGGCAACGGCACATATAATCTGAACTATAAATGGGATATTGACTCTACAGGACAATCACTTTCATTCGATATGGACTATGCGCAATTTGATTTCACCAGCCCTAACACGCAGATAGGCAAGTATTATGATGTTAATGGCGTCAATCTCAACCATGATTTAACTGTAGTGACCACCCAGGGAAATGATATTAATATTGTGACTTCCAAACTTGATTATGTGCTTCCGGTGAACAAATTCATCAATCTGGAATCAGGATTGAAAGCCAGCTTTGTAAATACCGACAGTTATATTGATATGGATGGAGATATGACACAATATGATCAGTTTATCTACGAGGAAAATATACAGGCTGCTTACATCAATGGTCGTGCTCAGATAAATAAAACAACTTTACAATTGGGGCTCCGGTTGGAAAATACGATTTCGAAAGGAACATCGGTTGTTACCAACCAGATAAATGATACGTCTTATTTAAAACTATTTCCTTCGTTTTTTGTGCAACAACAACTGAATGATAAACATAGCCTCAATTTCAGATATAGCTACCGTATTGGTCGTCCGAGTTATCACCGGCTGAATCCATTCAAATGGATGGTTGATCCATATACCTACAACGTGGGTAATCCACATCTGAAACCTCAGTTTACACACTCTGCCGGCTTGACTCACAATTTCAAAGGTGCACTCATTACAACTCTGGGGATGAATTATACACAGGGACTCTTTACCGAGATTATCCGTCAGGATGATGTGTCAAAAACAGTATATCAAACCATGGAAAACCTCAATAACTCAATGGATATTAATCTGTCGGAAACCCTTCAGTTTCAGCCGTTCAAATGGTGGCGCCTGAATGGTACGGTAACCGGTATGTATAAAACCATTCAGATGTATAATGATAATGCCACTCCGCTGAGCCAGACAAGTTTCGTCGCTAATATGAGTAATAATATTACTTTGCCTTATAAAATTGATCTGGAAATTAGCGGTAGGTATGCCTCAAAACAGCTCGTCAGCAATATAGTAATTTTACCGAGCTACTCAATAGATCTTGGTTTGCAGAAGAAAATACTGAAAGATCAGGGCATACTAAAAGTGTCGGTGAGCGATATTTTCGAAACCGCTAATGGTGGCGCCTATGCCAAATACGACAATGTGGATATAGAAGTGATGAACAAATGGGATTCCCGTCGCCTGAACATCACCTTCAACTACCGCTTTGGTAAGGATAATTTTAAAACCAGAGCCAATCGTACTACTTCATCAGGAGAAGAGCAAAACAGAAGTTCAAAGTAGATTTAACTCATTACATATTGCCATGCTTTGTAACAAAAAATCACTATTAATAGTGATTTTTTGTCGTTTATATCTGTTGTATTTTTGCAAAGTCAAAAAAATAATAAGGCAATATTGTTCATTATGAAGAAGAAAAATTTACTTTTTGCATGTCTGATGACAGCGAACTTACTTTTTGCACAGTCGGTTGAGGAAACCAATCAGTATCAAAATACTGCCGAAAAATTGATTAGTGCCAATGGAAACTTAACCATTGGGGGCTATGGCGAGGTACATTATAATCAGATCTTAAGTGGCGAAACACGTTATAATGCACAACTCGATGTACATCGTATCGTCATGTTTTTAGGGTATAACTTCTCAAGTCGCACACAGTTTATTTCGGAAATTGAATTTGAACATGCAAAGGAATTATGGGTGGAACAGGCATATATACAACATAAATTGAACAAGTATTTCAATTTTCAGGCAGGTTTAATGCTGGTGCCTATGGGTGTGGTTAATCTGTATCATGAGCCTGTAACATTTAATGGTGTCGAAAGACCGTTGATTGACAGCAAGATTGTTCCTACGACCTGGCGTGAGATAGGCATTGGATTGAATGGAAATTATTTACCCTTATCATTGAAGTATCAGTTGATGCTCGTCAACGGTCCGGTCAGTTATGATGGCACCAATGGTCTGATGAGTGGTGGTAAAGGCATACGTGAGGGCAGACAGAAAGGGGCAAGTGCATTTATGAGTTCACCCAATTTTGCCGGTCGGGTGGAGTATTTTGGTTTAAACGGGCTTAATCTGGGCTTATCTGCCTATTTCGGTAAATCTCAAAGTAAGTTATATAATAAAATATCTCTGAGTGATGATGTCTTGAGATTAAAAGCAGATTCATCTGTCGTTGGAATAGGAATGCTTGGTTTTGATGCCCGTTATCAGACGGGAGGGCTACAGGCAAGGGTTCAGTTGTATTATTCGCAATTGTCGAACACGGAACAATATAATCAGTTTACAAAAAAGAATGGTGTTTTAAATGATTTGGGAAGCTCCATGTATGGGTATTATGCCGAAGCAGGATATGATGTGTTGCATAGTTTGGAAAAAACTGAGATGGAGCTGGTTCCCTTCGTTCGCTATCAGGAATACGATACACATATGACTGTTGCGTCGGGAATTCAGAAAAAGGACCTTTATAAAGAACATGTTTTCACTACCGGTCTTACATTAAAATTAAACCGGGGTGTAGTGATAAAAACAGATGTTGATTTTGCAAAAACAAAAGCTGCTCCGGTGTATACAACTACACTTAATGCCGGGGTAGGTGTAACGTTCTGATAAGATGTACAGATTTATTTTACTGTTGAGTTTGATGATGCTTTCGCATTTTGTAGCTGCCGTTCCGGATGCCACCGATCGGCAGTTACAGCGGGAGCTTAACAAAATTTTCAGGAAACAGAGTGTTGAGCTGGTTGAAATGCCGGCTCCTGCTAAATATAGTCTGATGGGGAAGTTCTATCGGATTGAGAAGCAAAGTTCAATTGTACCGGTAAAATATGTTTATGTAGGAAGAGTGAATACCTACAGGTCATCAAATGTTAAGAACGGCGCAGGAGAAAGCGCTGAGTATTTTGATTATTTTATTTTGTTCGATGAAAATAAAACAATTTCACAGGTGAAGATTCTTGATTATCAGGCATCACATGGAGAAATGATCAGTTCGCCCGGATGGCTGAAAAGTTTTATTGGACACAAAAGTTCAAAACCATTGGAAGTTGGTCGACAGGTGGATGGTATTTCCGGAGCAACAATTTCTGTGAACAAAATCACTTTCGATATCAGGCAAAAGACCCATATTTTATCCGAAATGGTGAAATAATAAATTTCTAATTTTCAGCAAAATACGTATTGTCAGGTTTATTTGACTACCTTTGTCAAATTATGTTACTGAATTTAATACCCTATTATGCACGAAAAGTTTAGAAAGATTTTGAAGAAACCCATCTGGAGAGTATGGTATTGGATTGTAAGTTTGAAAGACAAAGGAGATGAAGTTCGTTTTATGAATTATGGTTATTCGGGGGAGAATCCGCCAACATTACATAAAGAAGATGAGACTGAAAGATATCCTTTACAACTATATGATCTGCTCGCCTCCTCGGTGACGGTTGAAAATAAACTCATGCTCGAAGTCGGTTGCGGCAGGGGAGGTGGTTCTTCATATATTTCCAGATATTTTAAGCCCAAACATTACAATGCTGTTGATCTTTCGGGAAAAGCAATTAAGTATTGTAATAAAGCATATAATCACGCTAATCTGACCCATTCAAAAGCAGATGCGCAGGATTTGCCTTTCGAAAGTGCTTCTTTTGATGTGGTTATCAATGTGGAATCTTCACATTGCTATCCTGATATCTCAGCGTTCTTTCATGAAGTTTACAGGGTACTTCGTCCCGGGGGAGTATTTCTTTACACCGATTTGAGAAATCAGGGTAACATAGAGTTTTTAAAGGAAAAGCTTTTTGAAATGCCATTTGAAGTCATGAGGTATGATAATATTACTCCTAATGTATTGAATGCGTTGAAAATTGATAGTGATCGCAGGGAAGATTTAGTCAACCGGATCGCTCCAAAGTTCTTACTTTCCACTGCTTACGTATTTGCTGGTGTAAAAGATTCAAAAACTTATCAGCTATTTGAAAACGGTTGGTATGAATACTTCTTTTATGTATTGAAGAAGTAGGCAAAATCACAAAATTGCTTTCAATTCTTTCAAATTAGTGATACGGTATGTGGCCGGTTGATTCTCTTTAAACCCATTGTTCAAAGGAAAATATACCTGATCGATATTGGCATTTTGCGCTCCCCGTATATCCGCTTCGTAGGAATCACCTATCATGATGGCTTCTTCAGGAAGTGCTTTGTTCAACGCTAAAGCGTATTCAAATATCTTTTTATCAGGTTTCAGGGCATTGGCTTCTTCTGAAAGTACTACATGGGCAAAATAATGTTCAATGCCACAACTTTTTATTTTTTTGTACTGAACTTCTGTGAAACCATTAGAGATAATGGTCAGTGTGTATTTTGATTTCAGATAATCAAGCACTTCAATGGCATCAGGCATCAAAGTCGTTTGAGTAGGAAGAATATCAAGGTATTGATGACCTATCTCTGCAGCTAATTGCTCATCATCTACCCCCATTTTTGAAAGAGGATAACGGAATCGTTCTGCCATTAAGAAATCTTTGCTGATTTCACCTTTGCCATATGCTTCCCACAATTCAATATTCTTCTTAGCATAGATGGTGAAAAACTCGTCGAAACTCTGAAAATGCTCCTTTAGATTACGTTCGGTGTACATTTGCTGCAACGACAACCGGGCATTGGTGTGAAAATCCCAAAGCGTATCGTCGAGGTCGATGAATACAAATTTATACATGTAACAGGATATGGTGCTTAATCAACCTCGATGACAAGGTATTTGCTGACGCTCCAGAATTCCTGGGTGTCAATAATCAACAGTGTGAAACTGTCGTTTTCTTTTTCCAGAGTGTAAGAAGACTTCGGATGCGTGCTCAGGATTCTTGCTCTCGAAGAATACAAAGGAATAGATTTTGTCTTACGGGCGTCAATGCGTACAAAATAGCTTTTGTTGAAATCGCTTTCAAGAACGCGACCCGGACGAAACCAACCCTCTGAAGTGATTATTTTTTGTTCTTTCAGTTCTTTTCTTGTTCCGAAAACATACCATGCAGTGTGGATAGTTTCATCCTGTTCCTTAATAGTTGATACGTGCTGGGTGTTTTTCTCCTGCAAATCATCCAAATCACCGGCCATACTCTCAAGATTAGTGTTTAGCTGAATTATGAGCGAATCTTTTGCCGCCAGTTGTGCATTCAGGCTGTTCACTTTCATTGTTTCCTCGTCCAGCGCTTTCATCAAACGGGTGATGGTGCGTTCCAACTCAGCTGATTTGAAGGAACTTTTGCGTAGATTTTCTCTCAATCTGTTCGTTTCTTCACGGTTTGCTTTCAGCATTTCGTTGATATATGCCAGATCGTCGTTAATTTTATTTCGGGTGTCAACATCAAACTCCGCGTCTGGATTAAGCGTAATCAACTTCTCAGCATTTTTGATTTTCTCGATATTTTGTTCAATCAGATTGATGGTTGAGAAATATGTGTCCATCTCTGCCTGCATGGCTTGTTGCACACGGGCAAGAGAGTCACGTTCAGCCTGAAGTGATTCGTAATCACGGGATTTCATGTTACAGGCGGTAAGTGATGCAACAAGTAATATGAGAAAATAGATTCTTGTATTCATTTTATATGTCCTCCGGACAAAGCTTTTTTAATATTATATTCAGAATAAATGCCCTTTTCAGATGCCCTGAAAATCAGGTGCAAAATTAGTGTTAATATTCTAATCCTGCAACAATTAACACAATTTCACCTTTAGGTTGGTTTTCGGTGAAATGTTGCGCTAATTCTTCGAGTGTTCCGCGTTTTGTTTCTTCATGAAATTTTGAGATTTCACGGGAAACTGAGGCTTTTCTTTCATTCCCGAAAACGGCAGCTAATTGTGATAATGTTTTTACCAGCCTGAAAGGAGATTCATAAAAAATCATGGTTCTGGTTTCTGCTGCCAGTGCATTTATTTTTGTTTGTCTTCCTTTTTTCTGAGGAAGAAATCCTTCAAAACAAAACCTGTCGTTGGGCAGCCCCGACGCTACTAAAGCCGGGACGAAAGCAGTTGCCCCGGGCAGGCACTCCACTTCTATATCGTTTTCCACACAGGCGCGTACTACCAGAAAACCAGGATCGGAGATGGCCGGAGTACCTGCATCTGAGATAAGTGCAACGATCTGACCCGAACGGAGTCTTTGAATAATACTGTCGATAGTTTTATGTTCGTTGAACTTATGATGTGATTGCATCGGGGTTTTAATCTCGAAATGTTTCAGCAGGAAACCACTCGTTCTGGTGTCTTCGGCCAGAATCAGGTCTGCTTCCTGAAGCACGCGGATCGCCCTGAAGGTCATATCTTCCAGGTTACCAACCGGTGTAGGGACTACATATAGTTTCATTCTCAGAATTTACGTTTGATGATCTGGTAAAAGTCGTTTGCTGCAGGATGGTCTTCAGGCCAACTGTATTTTGATTGAAGAAAAGATACAATTTCGTCGTAACTGGCCAATAAGTTGATGTAGTTCAGCATTTTATTCATTTCTTCTCCATTGTTTCTGAATAATTCCCGCTGGAATCTGAATCGGTCGCCCAAACTGATGGCCTGACGGATATCTTCAATTTTTTTGTGACCGATGGTGTTGTTGATACCATTTACTTCATTTTTTGCGTGAAGTTCATTGCGTGTGATAGTTTGAGAAGCCAGCTTTTCTGCAAGGGTGATTTTTTTATCTGCAGTTTTATTGTCTTCAAATGCCTCCACATAAATTTCCTGCGGTGCGGAAAGCGTATTTTCTGAGATCGGCTCAGGCTCCTCTGCCAACTCAATAATTGTTATTATTTCTTTATCAGTTTCCTGTTCTTCTGTTTCGTTTTCAGCGTCTGCAATTAGCTCATCAACATTAAAATTGTCTTTTTCGTCTACAACGACTTCTTCTTCTTCTTCTTCTTCTTCTTCCTTCTCTACATAAATATCATCGCTGGTATCAATATCATCAATAATGATTACTTCTTCAACCTCCTCTTCCTCAACAATTATTTCTTCCTGATTTTCCTGAGAAGCTATAATTTCTTTGGAATTCAGAATATTATCTTCCGTGTTTTCAGTTGTATTTACTTCTATCTCACGCGTTTCTTCGGAAATGGTATTGGCAACAGGGGTTAAGGTTTCCCGGATATTCCCGAGTTGGTCGATGTACGACCTGATATCGTCTGTTTTGTTTTTTGCCAGATGGATAATGGCAGCAGGGTATTCCGACATTTCCGAAAAACCTTCTGTGAGCAGAATAAGTTCATCTATATTTTTCTTCAGTAAGCTGACAAGCAAAGCTCTGTTCATATCTTTTTCCAAAAATTGATTATTCAACGGATGTTTTTTTTATTTTTGCAAATATATTTTTTATTTGCGAATGCGCCGTAAAGTTAATGATTTGAATAGAATAAATAATCAAAAAAATCGCTAAAAATCAACAATTACCATGATATATTCAGAGAAAAACCGTTTGACTGCTCAAAAAAGAGGTAGTATAGAAGTTATTTGCGGTTCCATGTTTTCGGGAAAAACCGAAGAGTTGATCCGCAGGTTAAAAAGAGCACAGTTTGCCAAACAAACGGTAGAGATATTCAAACCAAAAATCGACACCCGTTACTCTGAAGATGAAGTGGTTTCTCATGATAAAAATTCCATTCGCTCTACTCCTGTGGAATCATCCGGAAGTATTCTGCTGATGTCGAATGATGTGGACGTGATCGGCATCGATGAAGCCCAGTTTTTTGATGATGGTTTGGTGGAGGTATGCAATCAACTTGCCGATCAGGGTATACGTGTCATTATTGCGGGTCTTGACATGGACTTTCGCGGCATTCCTTTCGGACCGATGCCGGCCTTGTGTGCCATTGCCGAAGATGTGTATAAAGTGCATGCCATCTGTGTCCGTTGCGGCTCGCTGGCTTATGTTTCGCATCGGTTGGTTGAAAGCGATAAACGTGTGCTGCTGGGCGAAACACTGGAATATGAGCCGATTTGCAGGGAATGTTTTAAGGAAGCGGGGGTGAAATAGTTTTCAGCAACCCTTCACATGCATCTTCCAGTAAATCAATTACATATTCAAACCCCTTGTCGCCACCATAATATGGATCAGGAACTTCGGCTGCCTGAAGATTAACACAAAAATCTGTCATCCGGCAGATTTTTGCTGTTTGTTCGGGGGTACGTGCCAGATTCTTCAATCCGCTGATATTCTGATCATCCATTCCTATAATCAGGTCGAACTTTTCAAAATCGGCAGCTTTAACAGGGCGTGAGCGGTGGGTGAGGTTATAACCACGACGTGCTGCATGTGTCCGCATCCGGCTGTCGGCGGGTTCTCCCTGATGGTAAGCAATCAATCCGGCCGAATCGACAATGAAATTCTTATAGATTCCTTTCTCGAAAATCAGTTTATTGAATACACCTTCTGCCATAGGTGAGCGGCAAATGTTGCCGAGACATACGAATAATATTGATTTTGGGGACATATTGAGTTGTGTAGTTGTGTATATGTGTAATTGTGTAGAAGTGTAAATGTGTAGTTGTTGAATCACCGCCCACTTATCACTCATCACTTATCGTTAATCACTTAAAGACGCACGACCGTGCATCTCTACGTTATACGTTATACGCTATTCGCTATTACCTATTCGTTCTTCGCTATTACCTCTTCGCTCTTCGCTGAAAGCGCTTCACCCCCAAGCACCCAGCGTTTATAATAGGAGATAATCAGTGTAGTTAAAGGCAGTGCGATAATCATACCGATAATGCCCATGAGTGAGCCCCAAACTGATAGTGACAGCAAAATGACAGCAGGTTGAAGTCCGGTAACTTTCCCCATAATTTTCGGTACGAGAAATAAATCCTGAAACGACTGAACAATAATAAAAACAATTAAAACACTCAACAGCACACCACCAAAGGTTTGCCCAGTTTCGGATGCTTTAAGAATAATGAGAAACATCCCCGGAACTATGGCCACTGTCTGAAGGTAGGGAACCAGATTAAGTAAACCTACGAAAAGTCCGAAAATAATCGCCATAGGCAGTCCGATGATCAGAAATCCAATTGTGAACAATATGCCTACAATCAAAGCAACCAGTGCCTGTCCTCTGAAATAGCGGTTCATGCCGTCTTCAATGTCCTTGAAGATACCTGAAACTACCGGACGGTATTTTTGAGGAATTATATGAGGAAAACTTTCGGTGATTTTTTCATAATCTTTTAAAATAAAAATGACATAAAGTAATACAATCACCACTACCATAAGGCTCAGGATGAAACTCAGGGATGTGTTGAAGATACCCCATAGCTGAGGAGTTACTTTATGGATAATTTCCATAATGTTGGGGTTGTTGATCATTTCAGTCAGATTGAAACCTGAGAAATACTCCATGATAGCATTTTGCCAAACTATTGGCAGGAATGTGTCGACAGTCATATTTTGAGTATAATGCTGAATTAGCAACGAAAATTTGTTAATTTCTTCAGAAATCTGTGGGATTAGAAGTATAATGATACCCGTGATTGCAGTGAAAAACAGAATCAATGTTGTCGTTATGGATAAAATACGACTTTTAAACTTCAACTTGTACTGAAAGAAGCTTACAATGGGATGTAACATATAGGCCAGCAACCATCCTACAAAGAATGGTGTCAATACTGCACTGAGTCTTCTGAATAATAGAAATATCAGGACCAGAATAGTGATGCCAATCAATAACCTTACAACTTTGTCGAAGGTATAGGGGGTTTTAAATTCAATCATGACTTTCTTTCTTTTGATGTTTTGCCGATTGTTTTATCTTTTACATAGTTCTGTTCCAAATCTCCCAGGCTGCTGCAGCCTGTCCGTACAGCATTTCCAAACCATTGACAGTCACAGCGCCTCTTTCTTTCCCTTTCTTCATAAATAGCGTTTCGTCGGGTTTATAGATGACATCATATAGCAGATGTTCGGGACTCAGCAATTCGTAAGGAATATCAGGGCAGTAAGCTGTGTTGGGGGACATTCCCAGAGGCGTGCAATTGACAATCAGTTGATTGTCTGTCATGTGCTGTTGATTCAGGTCATGATAGGATAAAATCCCCGGAGATGATTTTCTTGAAACAAAGGTAGTTGAAATGCCCAGTTTCCGTAAAGTGTAATCTACAGCCTTTGAAGCACCTCCCGTTCCCAAAATGAGCGCATGGGTATGATGGCTTTTCAGAAAGGGGCGGATGGCGTTTTCGAAGCCAATAGCGTCAGTATTATATCCCTTCATAAGAAATTTTCCTTCCTGGCGATGGAATTTAATTACATTTACAGCACCAATTTCAGCAGCAGTTTCATCTAATTCGTCCAAAAAAGGGATGATCTGTTCTTTGTAGGGAATGGTGACATTGAGTCCTGTAAGTTCTACCGATAAAATTAAATTTGAGAACTGACTGATATTTTCTAAAGGGTATAAATCATACTGAGCAGGGATATTTTCTTTATCAAACTTTTCTGTAAAGTATATTTTTGAAAAAGAATGTCCTAACGGATAGCCGATTAAACCGAAAAACCTCATTGTTTCCTTTTTTTACGAAAATATCTGAATAAATAATAAATACCAATTAATGCGACGAGACCCATAACTCCGTAGCCAATTTCATGCGAGTAAGTATTTATTAAATCAGCCTTACCTTCAGCTAGATATCCTATTAAAGCAAGAATGCTATTCCAGATACCTGCTCCCAGAAAAGTAAACAAGGTAAAAGTTATTAAGTTCATTTTTGCCAAACCGGCAGGGAGAGAGATTAATTGACGGATACCGGGAATCAACCTGCCTATAAACGTGGAGGTTTTGCCGTGAGTTTGGAAATAATTCTCTGCTTTTTGAACCTTCTCAGAACTCAGCAATAATAAATGTCCAATTTTACTATCGGCAAACTTATGTAAAATCGGTCGACCGAGATAAAATGCCAGTGCATAATTGATGTAAGCTCCTAACAAAGCACCAAGCGTTCCGAAGAGTACCACTAAAAAAATGTTGAGATCACTTCCTTCTTTACTGGCAATGTATGCGGCAGGTGGAATTACCACTTCAGAGGGAAACGGAATAAAAGAACTTTCCACTGTCATTAGTAAGGTGATGGTGTAATAGTTCATGTTTTGCTCATACCAATGTTCTACCTTTTGCACAATTGACAGATCTTGTACCGGAACCGTCTCCCCGGCATGAACTCCAAGTGTAATGAATGCCAGCAGTAGTATAATTGAAATTCTTTTTGTTCTCTTTTTCATGTTGCTGTTTTTTCTATGACTAAACTTATATTTTCTTAGTAAATATTTTTTAAGTCTTGTGGAAATTAAACTTATGTTTACTTAAGTGACTAATGTGGTTAATTTTACTCAATTGATTCAGGACAAAGTTCGTGAAACAGGTTCAAAGCGTCCAGATTTTCTGCAACTGCCTTTTTCAGGGCTTCTTCTGATGCCTCTACAGCGCCGGTTTTGTAATAAGCAACAGCCATGAATAAATGGATATTCTCCAATTCATGGTCAGTGTCTAATCGGTCAGCTTCCATATAATATTGCAGAGCAAGCGAGAATTCAGCCTGTTCCATACAAATATTGGCTATGGCCATGAGCGTATCAGGTTGATTCGGATCCAGTTCAATGGATTTCAAATAAGCGAGCAAGGCACCATGGGTGTCGTCAATACCTGTAAGTGCTTCAGCAAGATATACCCAGGCATCTGCAGCGTTTTTATTCAGTTCCAGTGCCCGTCGGATGTATCCGATGCTCTCATTAAATAATTCCTGTTCCAGCAGACAAATAGCTATGCCGGTTAGTGCTTCAAAGTTCTCTTCATTTTCAGCCAGCGATTTCCGGTAGTATTCTATGCCCAGAGTGAACTTTTCAAGCCTTTCGTAGCATTCGCCGATAAAAAGATAAGTTTGCCAGTTTTCAACTGCCATTTTTTCGTAGCTGAAATAGTCTTCCAACGCTTCTTCATATTGCTGCAGTTGAAAGTGAGTATGTCCTTTTTGCAGACAGGTAAGCGAATCCTCCGGTCGGATGGTTTGGGCATAACCATAGGCTATCAGTGCCTCCTGAAATTCCTGACGGGTGAAGTATATCTGTCCTAAATTGAACCAGGCTTCAGCTGCATAGGGGTCAAGACGGATGATCTTATGGTAACAGTTGATTGCCTGATCATTGTCCTGTCGCTGTTCGTAACAGAATGCCAGTTCAAACAGTAAGTCTACGTTCTTTGGGTTGAAATTTTCTCCTGCTTTGAGATATTTAAAAGCAGAATCCGGATCAAACTGACTCAGGAAGATGTAGGCGATGTCCAGACAAACATTGTCCTGATCGGAAGATTCCGAAGCAATCAGCTTGTCGCACAACAAGTGCGCTTCTTTATTTCTGTCCAGACGTGTAAGTGCATCTATCATTAACAGATTTACTTCGTAATCGCCTGTTTCTCCCTGCGACTCAAGGATGCGGAATGCTTTGTTTGTTTCTCCAACCGCAAGGTAAATTTTTGCTCTTTTTGTCATGAGCACTGTACTGTTAGGATGCAGTCTGAATCCAAAGTCCAGTGCTTTCGAACTTTCACGGGTTCTGCCTTTACGCAGATAATAATCCACGATACTTTCCAGTTCTTCCACGTCAAAATATCCGGAGACATTATTTTGTGAAAGAAAAGCTTCGTATCGTTTTACAATTTCATTGGAATCGTCGTCGGGAATGAATGATAGTTTACGGCTCATTTCCATTGTTTTTTGCAAAAATACGGTATTAATCGCAATAAAATAAACACTTTAAGTGAAAAGTTATTAACAATGCCATATTTCATTTATCAAAGAATCACCTTATTTAAATAAATTGTATCTTTGCGAAAAGATGTATTTATGAGGTTTAATGCATTATTCAGATATTGTCCTGTTTGTGGCTCCGCAGAATTTAAGCCTGAAAAAGTAAAAGCCATGTGTTGCAGTAAATGTGGCTTTGTGATGTATGTGAATCCCTCGGCTGCCGTTGGTGCTTTTATCGTCAATCACAAACGCGAATTGTTGGTTTGCACCCGTGCAAATGATCCGGAAAAAGGAAAATATGATTTACCCGGAGGTTTTGTTGATGAAAACGAAACTGCTGAACAAGCTGTTGAAAGAGAGATTCAGGAAGAATTAGGCATGAAAGTTGATGCAGGGAAATACCTGTTTTCGGTTCCAAATGATTATTTGTACAGTGGCTGGACAATCCCAACACTGGACATCTTTTTTTTGTTTGAAGTGAACGACGATTTTATTCCTGTTCCGGCCGATGATGTGAAAGAATGTGCTTTCATGGCCTTTGATCAGATAGATGTTGAGAAGTTTGGCTTCAAATCAATGCGGAAAGCGCTGGGAATGTTCATGTCGACAGACAACAGACAACAGACAACTGTAGACCGTCGACTGTAGACCGTTGACAAAAAAATATAAGTAAATCAAAATATCATCAATGAAAAAAATCTTAGCCCTAATAATGCTTGTCTGGGTTGTTGTTTCGACACAGGCACAGCAAACGTTGATTTATACGCATCCTGATTTATTGTTTGAACAGGGTAAGGAGCTTTACAATCAACAAAAATATGCCGCATCATCCCGGAGTTTTGAGGAATTTATTAAAAAAGCAGACAAGATACAGGCAGGTCAGCTGCATGAAGCTGAATTTTATATGATTGCGAATGCTTACGAATTACGGCAGGAGAATGTGTTTTCATATATCCGTGGTTTTTTAAATAAACATCCTTACACCACTTTTTATGATAAAGTGAATGCCATGCTGGGCATGTTGCTTTATGAAAAAAAAGATTACGCGGGGGCACTCAGTTATTTTTCTAATGTAAATGAGAATCGTTTCGGTCAACGTGAGCAAATTGAATTCCTGTTTTGCAAAGGATATGCCTCTTTGCAAACTCATGATTACTATCAGGCATTAACTGTCTTTAAAGATTTACGACAAAAAGACTCTGACCGGAAGTTAGCTGCTACCTATTATTATGCTTATACTGAATATGTGCTGAAAAACTACACGCTGGCACTGCCTGAGTTTCTGAAGATTGAAAATGATGCTCAGTATAAGGAAAGAATAGTCTATCATCTGTTTCAGATTTATTATTTTCTGGGCGACAGAGCAGAATTGAATCGAAGAGCCGATTTTATTTTTCAGCATTACCCCAATAATCCCGATAATGTTGAAATCTACAGGATCATGGGCGAATTGGCATATGTGGATAACGACTTTGTTAAAACCATTGACTATCTGAAACGATACGACAGTCAGACTACTCAGGCACTGAGGAATGATCTGTATTATCTGGGTATCGCCCATATACAGACCAATAAATTCAATTCTGCGATCCCGTATTTTCAACGGGTAACCACCGAGGTTGACAAGCTTACTGAAAACGCCTATCTGCATCTGGGAAATGCCTACCTGAAGATCAATGATAAAGTAAATGCCCGCCTTGCTTTCGAAGCGGCTTTGCGTACTAATTTTGATGTACAGGTGAGAGAAGAAGCTTTGTTGAATTATGCACTGACGACATATGAAACAAATGCGGCTTTCGGAGAATCAATTGTTGCCTTTGAACAATTCCTGACAGAATTTCCTGATTCAAGAGATGCCGATAAAGTGAAAAGTTATCTGGCTCTGGAGTATATGTCAACAAGCAATTATGAGGTGGCTTATCAGTCGATACAGAAAGTAGCACAACCTAATACAAAGATTCTGGAGGCTAAACAATACCTGCTGTATCAATTAGGAACACAGTCGTTTGCGCAGAATAATTTTGAAAAGGCGGTAGATTATTTTACTTTGTCCATTCAGAATGCTCCTACCGGTAGCTATGTCAGTGAGAGTTATTACTGGAGATCTGAGAGTTATTATCGGCTGGGCATGCACGATAACAGCATCAACGACCTGAAATCTTTTTTTAATACAGCCAATGTGACGAAAAGTAAAAATTATGTAGGTGCCCATTACGGTATGGGTTATGCCTATTTTTCGCAAAAAAGATTCAGACAGGCAAAAGAATTTTTTGAACAATATACCAATCTTGAAAGAAATAAAAATACGGATATTTTTGCTGACGCACTGAACCGTATAGGTGATTGTTACTTTTATGAGCGTGATTTCAGAAATGCAGAATTGTTGTATTCAAGGTCCGCTAATCTTAGCCCGAATACAGGTGATTATGCTTTGTTCCAGAGTGCATATGTTGCGGGATTGCAAAAGAAATACACCACGAAAATTTCACGTCTGAATGATCTGGTCGACAGTTATCCGAATTCTGAATATGCTGATGATGCTTTATATGAAACGGGCAGGTCGTACCTGATGCTCGATAATGGCAACGAAGCGCTCAATACCTACAGGAGGCTGACAGCTTTGTTTCCTAATACCGGTTCTGCCCGAAAAGCCGCTGTTGAAATCGGCATGATCTATCAAAATCAGGATAAACTTATGGAGGCGTTAGCCGCTTATAAGTCAGTAATCACAAATTACTCCGGATCGGTGGAAGCATTTACCGCACTTGAAAGTATTGAACATATTTATATTGAGATGAACAACGTGCCGGCTTATCTTGCCTATGTGAAAACAATTAACATGAAACTTCCCGGTATCAGTGTGAATCACGAAGATTCAATCAGTTATATTGCCGCCGAAAAACAGTATATGAATGCAAACTATACGCAGGCAATCAATGGTTTCCGGATGTATCTGAAGAATTATTGTTCCGGTGGCCGGTATTGTACTGTAGCTCAGTATTATCTGGCCGACAGTTATTACCGGACAAAAGATTTCGCAAGTGCATTGACCGAGTTTCAGGGGGTAATCAATATCGCAGGTAATCAATTTATGGAAGAAGCATTGATGAGATCAGCCGAGATTACATTTGATCAGAAAAATTATGAGGCTTCTCTTCGTTATTTTGAGAGATTTGAAAAAGTAGCGCAAAGCACAGAGAACAGAAATATTGCCCGCCTGGGAATATTGAGGTGTAGCTATTTTCTGAATGAATATCAGCGAACGATTACTATTGTGAACGAAATACTTGCAGATCCCAAATCGGGTGCCGAAGTGATCGCAGAATCAAAATATAACAGGGCTAAAGCTTATATTGCCACAGGGAAACCGAATCTGGCAATGGATGACCTGAAAATTCTGTCGGGGGATACGCGTACATCGAACGGAGCAGAAGCAAAGTATCTTCTGGCTGCGGTTTATTTTGATCAGGGCAACTATTCTAATGCAGAAAAGGAAGTGCTGGATTTTGCCAAAAAGAACACGCCTTATCAATACTGGCTGGCACGCAGTTTTATTGTGTTGTCGGATGTTCACATCAAACAGAATAATGATTTTCAGGCCAAACAGTATTTGCTTAGTTTGCAACGTAACTACAAGGTAAATGATGATGTTCAGGGCATGATCAGTAGCCGACTTGCGTCTATATCACAACGCGAGAAATCGAAAGTGATCAACTGATGCTAAATTTAATCATAAAAAACATTTACACCATATGTTTACTAATTTAAAATATCCGATCATATTTGTACTGCTGATGTCGTTTTGTGTTACAGCAGCGAGAGCTCAGGAGGAAGTCGACAGAAATATAAC
>JAYFPP010000099.1:0-39858 GCA_034927635.1 Paludibacter sp. | reverse complement strand
TCAACTAATTTGCCGTTCCAAAAAAAACCACTACTTTTGTCGAAATTTTTTAAGATATTGCCGTAATATTTTTATTTTTAAATACAACATAATATGGAAACCATTCAGATTCACGATAAAAAATTCACACTCTCCATCACTGAGGCAGAAATACAAGCAGCGGTTAAACAGGTGGGAGAAGCCATCAACCGGGAGATGTCGGACACCAATCCGCTTTTTATCTGTGTGCTGAACGGCGCGTTTATGTTTGCAGGCGATCTGATGAAAACTGTCAACTTTCCTTGTGAGATTACCTTTGTTAAACTCTCTTCCTATGAAGGGCTGGTCACTACAGGGAATGTAAAAGAAGTCATTGGTCTGAATGAAAGTGTGGTCGGCAGAAATGTGATTGTTGTAGAAGATATTGTTGATACAGGCATCACCATGGAAAAGATTATCAGTTCACTACAGTCGAAAGGAGCAAAAAGCATCAAAGTAGCTACTTTTCTGCAGAAACCCGAAGCCCTGCAACGCGACATACAGGTTGATTATGTGGCCATGAAAATACCTACCCAGTTTATCGTCGGGTACGGACTGGATTACGATGGCTACGGAAGAAATCTAAAAGAGATTTATACGGTGGTGGAATAGGAGTTGAGAATTGAGAGTTGAGAATTGAGAGCTGAGAATTAGGGGAGAGATCGCAGACATTTGCAAATTAACAGGTATAAAAGATGATAAATGTAATTATTTCCGGAGCTCCCGGATGTGGAAAGGGCACCCAAAGTGCATTAATGATTGAAAAATATCAACTGATACATTTTTCAACAGGCGAATTATTGCGTAAGGAGATTGCAGAAAAAACCGAATTGGGACTGGAGGCTGATAAATATATCTCAAAAGGGAATCTGGTACCCGACGAAATGATTATTGATGTGCTGACCAAAGCCATAAAACAACTGAACGGCAACTGTCCCGGTATTATTTTCGACGGGTTCCCGAGAACTGTGAAACAGGCGGAAGAACTTGAAACACTGATGAATGAGATGCAGAAACCCACTACCTTGCTCATCGATCTGCAAGTTCCTAACAGGGAACTGATCAACCGCCTGCTGACCAGGGGAGAAACCTCGGGTCGTAGCGACGATAACCTCGAAACTATCAAAAAAAGGCTGGATGTATATGAAGTCAAAACTGCACCGGTCAATGATTATTATCGTCAGCTTAACAAATACGCTGCTGTGGATGGGGTCGGAACAGTGGAAGAAATTTTCGGAAGAATTGTTGAATTATTGAACCGTTGAATTAACTTTCAATTCTCAACTTTCAACTTTCAACTTTCTCTTCTCTAATGATAATAAAATACATTATTTTAGTACCTTTGCTCACTCATTAAACATCCATCATGTCCAGCTCCAACTTTGTTGATTACGTAAAAATTTATTGCCGCTCTGGAAAAGGCGGAGCAGGTTCCATGCATTTCCATCGCGAGAAATTCATCAATAAAGGTGGACCCGACGGTGGCGACGGCGGTCGTGGCGGACATATTATCTTACGTGGCAATAAAAACTATTGGACCCTCATTCACCTGAAATATGCGCGTCATATCTACGCCGGCGATGGTGGAGGTGGAAGCGGAAGCCGCAGTTTCGGAAAAGACGGGGAAGATAAGATTATAGATGTGCCTTGTGGCACAGTGGTTTATGACGCTGAAACTGGTGAGTTTCTCTGCGACATAACCGATGACGGACAAGAATTAATTTTGATGAAAGGTGGCAGGGGTGGTCAGGGTAACTGGCACTTCAGAACAGCCACCAATCAGACACCCCGCTTTGCGCAACCCGGTGAACCCCGGATTGAGAAAACCGTCATCCTGCAACTAAAAGTATTGGCTGATGTGGGCTTAGTCGGATTACCCAATGCGGGAAAATCAACCCTTTTGTCGGTGGTATCCGCCGCAAAACCTGAAATAGCAGATTACCCTTTCACAACACTGGTTCCGAATCTGGGCATTGTTTCGTACCGCGACAATCAATCTTTTGTCATGGCCGATATTCCGGGCATCATCGAAGGAGCCTCCGAAGGGAAAGGATTGGGATTACGTTTTCTGAGACATATCGAAAGAAACTCTATCCTTTTATTTATGGTTGCTGCCGACAGTGAAGATATCCGCAATGAATTCAATATCTTACTGAACGAACTCAAAACCTATAATCCTGAACTCGTTTCAAAACAAAGGATACTGGCCATCACCAAATGTGATATGCTGGATGATGAGCTGATTGCTCAGATGCGAAATGAGTTGCCGGAGGGCATCCCGGCGGTTTTTATTTCTTCGGTAAGCGGACTGGGAATCATGGAGTTGAAAGATTTGATTTGGGAAGAGCTGAACAAAGAATCGAATAAAGTTGTTGACTTGGTGCACCGGCCTATGTATATTGAACCCAGAACTGATGATGAAGATTTGGAAGATGATGACGACATGGAAGATCATGATGATTTCTTTGAAGAAGATGAAGAGGATGATGATATCAGTAAATATAAAGGTATAGGCTGGGACGACCTTTAACACACCGTTTTTACTTCCGGGATGAATATCCCTCATTTTTTTGACATGCTTGATCAGACTACCATCGACCGTATCAACGATGCCGCACAAATTCAGGATGTGGTTTCGGATTATGTCACCCTTCGGAAACGCGGGGCGAATCTGACAGGGTTATGTCCTTTTCATAACGAAAAAACCCCTTCATTCAGTGTCTCTCCTGCCAAAGGTATCTTCAAATGCTTCGGTTGCGGAAAAGGGGGTAACTCGGTACATTTTATCATGGAGTATGAGCAGATCAGCTATTACGAAGCGCTCAAATTTCTGGCAAAAAAATACCATATTGAGTTTGAAGAACGAGAACTGAGCGCCGAAGAAATGGCCATCAGAAACGATCGCGAAAGCATGTTCCTGGTGAACGAATACGCGCAACAGTACTTCTCCAACATCCTGCACAACCATCTCGACGGAAAATCAATCGGCCTGGCCTATTTTCGTGAAAGGGGCTTCCGTGACGACATCATCCATAAATTCCAGTTGGGATATAGCCTTGATCAGCGTGATGCTTTTACGCAGGCGGCTATCGGCAAAGGATATAAAAGAGATTATCTTGTTAAAACCGGACTTACGCTTGAAAATGATAACGGGCAAATTTCCGACCGTTTTCGCGGAAGAGTGATGTTTCCGGTACATTCACTTTCGGGCAAGGTGGTGGCTTTTGGTGGTCGTATTCTGAAGAAGGATGATAAGATGGCGAAATACGTCAATTCGCCTGAATCAGATATTTACCATAAAAGCAACGAACTTTACGGCATTTTCTTCGCAAAAAAAGCCATTGTCAAACAAGACCGGTGCTTCCTTGTGGAAGGATACACCGACGTGATTTCGATGCACCAGAACGGCATTGAGAATGTGGTGGCCTCCTCGGGAACTTCGCTGACTCCCGGACAAATAAGGATGATTCACCGCTTCACCGAGAACGTAACCGTGATTTACGACGGGGATGCCGCCGGCATTAAGGCTTCGATCCGTGGAATTGATCTTTTACTGGAAGAGGGACTCAACATCAAAGTACTTCTTCTTCCCGATGGCGATGACCCCGATTCATTTGCCCGCAAAAATAATTCGGCTGATTTCATTGATTATGTGGAGAAAAACTCTTCCGACTTTATCCGCTTCAAAACGAACCTTCTTTTAAATGATGCCGGCAACGATCCGGTAAAAAGAGCAGGTCTGGTTCTCGATATTGTGAGGAGCATTGCCATCATCCCCAACTCGGTGATACGCGCCGAATATGTGAAGGAATGCAGCAGCCTGCTCAGGGTGGACGAAGCCATGCTGTATCATGAAATCAATAAATTAAAAAATGCCGAGCGCAACAAACCGGTAAATCAACAGGAAAAAACTGCAGAAAATCCCACCAGCACTGCTCCGGCGGCTTATTTCAGTCAGAACAGCCTGAAAGGAAAGTTTGTGGAAGAGGAAAAAAATATCCTTGAAACGTTGATTCGCTATGGCAAACATATATTACACCAGCCCGACCTAAAGAACGAAGAAAGCGAACCGATGCTGGTAGCTGATTTTATTTATGAGGAACTGAACCGCGACGGTATCACTTTCAATACGCCTGTGCATCAACTTATCTTTGAAGAATATGAAGCTCATTGTCATGAAGAGCTATTTGATGCAGAAAAATACTTCCTCCGTCATCCAAATCAGGAAATAGCCATGCTTACCACCGATTTGATTACGGAGAAATATACTTTAAGCAAGATTCACGCGAAGATCAAAAAGATTGATACCGATGCCGAGCGGCTTTTTGATCTGGTGCCGAGAATTATTTATGAGTTCAAAAATTGTCTGATCCTGGATGTGATAAAAGATAAACTCATCAATCTGAAAATTGCTTCTGAGACAAAAAACGATGCGTATGCCGACGAAATAATGATGGAGCTCAGAAACCTTGATGAAATAAAGAAACAGTTGGCAAAAACACTCGGAGAGAGAGTGATAACGAAATTTTGAGAAAAAAATAGTACGATTGATCAGGGGATTGATCGTGGGCAAATAGCCGTGTGCGATTTTAGAGGGGGTTGCTTCGTCGGCTGCGCCTCCTCGCAATGACGGGGCGATTATTGAGTTTATGATTATGTCGCGCGAGCTTTTGTGAACTTATTGGGTGTTTTACTGCGACGGGTTCGAAGGGTCTTAGCACCCGTCGCTGCAATAGGATGTTGGTTTGTGCAAACATTGGGCGACGGGTATTTATATATATGCGTCGAGCACCCGTCATTGCGAGTCCCGCTATGCGGGACGAAGCAACCCCCTCTAAATCCGCACTCGGTAATTAACCATCGTCATTGCGAGGAGGCGCAGCCGACGAAGCAACCCCCTCTAAAATCGCACAATGTTATTAAAAGTGTAATTATAAATATTTAAACATATTCCCCCCTTTCGGGTTATATATATCAAAAACAACAAAAAAATGATCCTTTTCGACCAAATAATATTCGGACCTGTAAAAAGCCGTCGCCTTGGGGTTTCCTTAGGGGTAAATCTTTTGCCCGTAGATGCTAAAATATGCTCTTTCGATTGCATTTATTGTGAATGTGGTTTTAACACCACCATGAAGGAGTCGCCATTACCAACCCGTCAGCAGGTTTACGAAACGCTGGAAGCAAAATTAAAGGAAATGGTGGCAGCCAACGAACTTCCCGATGTGATTACTTTTGCAGGGAATGGTGAACCTACCCTGCACCCGCAATTCGAGGGGGTGATTGACGACACCATCGTTCTGCGCGACCGCTATTGCCCTACGGCAAAAGTAAGTGTACTCTCGAATTCCACCAGGATGCACAAACCGAGCATCTTTAAAGCTCTCTTAAAGGTTGATAACAACATCCTGAAATTCGACTCGGCATTCGACACAACCCTGCAACTGCTCGATCGACCGGTAGGCAAACAGATCACTGTGAGATGGCAGATTGAACAGTTCAAAAAATTCGAAGGCAATTTAATCATTCAAACCATGTTTCTTCGCGGCAATGTTAACGGAACCATCATCGACAACACCACCGACGTGGAAGTGGATGCATGGTTAGTTGCATTAAAGGAAATCAACCCGAAACAGGTGATGATTTACACTATCGACAGAGAAACCCCGACCAAAGGTTTAGAGAAAATCTCTCTGGAAGACCTTAATAAAATAGCGGAAAAGGTAAAAGCTGCAGGTTTTGACGTTTCAGTAGCGGGCTAATCATCCAATCACTATAAAGATATGGCAAAAATCATCCTCGAAAATATGGAGTTCCATGCCTTTCACGGCGTAATGGAACACGAAAAAGAGTTGGGAAATACCTTTCTGGTGACAGCTGTGATGGAAGTAAACACCGAGAAAGCTGCTTTCTCTGATCTTCTGGAAGACACCGTCAATTACCAGTTAATCTATCATACCATTAAAAAACAAATGGAAGTCCCATCGAACCTGATAGAACATGTAGCACAAAGGATAGCAGACAAACTCATGAATAAATTCCCCCGCATCCTGCATCTCGAAATCAAATTATCGAAAATGCATCCGCCACTCGGAGGAAAGGTGGAACGAGCAACAATTGTAGTCGAAAAATCGCGGATATAGAAAACGCTATTCAATTTTCACGAACACCTGCTTCTCTACATCATAATTAAACACTTCCCCGGTTTCGATGATGTAATACCAGCCGAGAATATTGATAGAGCCCTTTTCGTATCTTTCGCGGATGTAAGGATAACTCAGCAGGTGATTCATTTGCTCTACGATATTGAGTTGCTCAGTCATCAGCTCACGTTTAGCCTCCTCTGCTTCACTCCCTCCCCGGGAGGCATGATTATGCCCTTCTTTCTCCAACACCATTTCCTTTACACGCCCCATCAGTTCGAGCCATTTACGGGTATGCGGAATTTCGGCCGTTTCCTTTTCATTCATGAAGATGGCTTTACATCCACCGCAGTTTGAGTGTCCACAGATGATGATATTATCGATGTTCAGCACCTTGACCGAATACTCGATGGCCGAGGTAGTCGCCAGATACTCCTGTGATTCACGGTATACCGGCACCAGATTCGCGATATTTCGTATTACAAAAAGTTCTCCCGGCAGGGTTTTGGTAATCAGATTCGGTACAATACGCGAATCCGAACATCCTATAAACAGGGTATGTGGCTGCTGGCTTTTCCCTATTTTTCGGAAATGCTTTTTCATCTCAAGATAATCATTGGCATGAAAGTCCTTCACTCCGTCGAAAAGATATTGCATAGGCGTAAGTTTATGAATGTTTTTTTTAGAACGTACAGAAAGGGGAATTGTTTAACTCCGGCATTAAAAAAAAATCAAGCACAGTTGCTTACAGGATAACTTCATCCGACCTTGACCGGTGAGCCGAAAAATAAGTGAGACAGGCGTAAGAATCGTCCTTGTTTGAGTTTTCGAAGAAAACGAGTTTGGATGATTCAGCCTGTCGAACGATAATTTTTCGTGCGAAGCGGGCATAGTCTTGATCTTTTTTGCATACTTTTTTGCATCAAGGCAAAAAAGTATGTGGGGTAAGGGGCAATGCCCCTGATAAATATAGCCAATATTCTCATTTTTTTTGCTATTTTTGCACCCTGAAAACTGTAACAAGCTCAAATGAACAATATCCGTAATTTTTGCATCATTGCCCACATCGACCATGGTAAAAGCACGCTGGCCGACCGACTCTTAGAATACACCAAAACTGTATTCGATAAGGATCTGCAGGCTCAGGTGCTCGACAATATGGATTTGGAGCGGGAGCGCGGCATCACTATTAAGAGCCACGCCATTCAGATGAAACACCGTCAGGAAGGTCAGGACTATATACTTAACCTGATTGACACTCCGGGGCACGTTGACTTCTCCTATGAGGTATCGCGCTCGATTGCCGCCTGTGAGGGAGCTTTACTTATTATAGATGCCACTCAGGGCATTCAGGCACAAACCATCTCCAATCTGTACATGGCCATTGAGCATGATCTCGAGATCATTCCGGTGATGAACAAAATGGACATGGATTCAGCCATGCCCGATGAAGTAGAAGATCAAATTGTTGATTTACTGGGGTGCAAAAGAGAAGAAATCATCCGTGCCAGCGGAAAAACAGGACTGGGTGTGGAGGAAATACTCAATGCCATTGTAAAAAAGATTCCGGCACCCAAAGGTGACCCGGAAGCTCCGCTACAGTGTTTGATTTTCGACTCGGTATTCAATTCCTTCCGGGGTATCATCGCTTATTTTAAAATAAAAAACGGCACCATCCGCAAGGGTGATCTGGTAAAATTTGTGGCCACAGGTAAAGAATATTATGCCGATGAGATAGGCATACTCCGCCTGGAAATGTTCCCCACTCAGGAACTCAGTGCCGGAAATGTGGGTTATATAATATCAGGCATAAAAAGTTCGAAAGAAGTGAAAGTGGGCGACACCATCACCCATGTAAAACGTCCCTGCGAAAAGGCAATTTCCGGTTTCGAAGAAGTAAAACCCATGGTTTTTGCAGGGGTATATCCTATCGATACCGAAGATTTTGAGGATCTGCGATCGTCGATAGAAAAACTACAGCTGAATGATGCATCCCTGACTTTCGAACCCGAATCATCGGTAGCACTGGGATTTGGTTTCCGTTGTGGATTCCTGGGAATGCTGCACATGGAAATCATTCAGGAGAGACTCGACAGGGAATTCGACATGAACGTGATTACCACGGTACCGAACGTATCGTACAAAGTATATACAAAAAAAGATGAATATATGGAAGTTCACAATCCGTCAGGCTTGCCCGATATCATGCTGATCGACAGGATTGAGGAACCTTATATTCGCGCTTCCATTATCACCCGTACCGACTATATCGGACAAATCATGACTTTGTGTCTCGATAAAAGAGGCGAACTGATCAAACAGGATTATATCTCCGGCAACCGTATGGAACTGATATTCGACCTGCCGTTAGGAGAAATTGTTTTTGATTTTTACGACCGCCTGAAGAGTATCTCCAAAGGTTATGCTTCCTTTGATTATCATCCACACGGCTATCGTCCGTCGAAATTAATAAAACTCGACATTTTACTCAACGGTGAACCGGTAGACGCCCTTTCGTCGCTAATCCATTTCGACAATGCCGTTTCGCTCGGACGAAGAATGTGTGAGAAACTGAAGGAACTGATACCGAGACAGCAATTCGACATTGCCATTCAGGCAGCCATCGGGGCCAAAATCATTGCCAGAGAGACCATTAAAGCTGTGCGAAAGGACGTTACTGCCAAATGCTATGGTGGTGATATCAGTCGCAAAAGGAAACTACTCGAAAAACAAAAAAAAGGAAAGAAACGTATGAAGCAAATCGGATCCGTAGAGGTTCCGCAAAAAGCTTTCCTTGCCGTTCTGAAACTCGATTAATCCATCGGGAAACAATTTTCTTTTAATCTTGTTAGAACATTAAGCATTTTTAACCGTTAATGCTATAGCATATAAATTAATTCATCATGAATAGAAACCACAAAAGAGGAGTTGAAAATTGAAAGTTGAGAGTTGAGAATGAATACATTTGCACACTGTAATAACTTTCAACTCTCAACTTTTAACTCTCAACTTATTCGTTCTTTTGTGGTTCACAAAATATTAAGTTATAATGTCAGAAAAATTTGGTCGTGTATCTCAGATCATTGGTCCGGTAGTAGATGTATACTTTGATATCCATACAGAAGATGTAAAACTGCCTGCGATCTATGATGCGCTGAGCATCGACAGGGAAAATGGAAAAGAACTGATTGTGGAGGCACAACAACATCTCGGGGAACACACCGTAAGATGTGTCGCCATGGATTCGACGGATGGTTTGCGCCGCGGATTAAAAGTTACTCCTCTTGGT
Source organism: Paludibacter sp. (assembly GCA_034927635.1). Taxonomy (GTDB): domain Bacteria; phylum Bacteroidota; class Bacteroidia; order Bacteroidales; family Paludibacteraceae; genus Paludibacter. Next base: position 30,408 of record JAYFPP010000099.1, on the reverse strand, counting down.
ATGCCCATCGGTATGCCTTCAGGCAATCAGGTCAAAGGACGACTGATGAATGTCATCGGAGAAGCCATAGATGGGATGAAACCGGTTGACAAAAAGGGAGCACTCCCGATACACCGCGAACCGCCGAAGTTTGAGGATCTGACAACCACAGAAAATATATTGCATACCGGAATTAAAGTGATCGATCTGCTCGAACCTTATGTCAAAGGCGGAAAGATCGGTCTTTTCGGAGGTGCAGGTGTGGGAAAGACAGTGATCATTATGGAACTGATCAACAATATTGCCAAAAAACATAATGGTTTCTCTGTTTTTGCCGGGGTGGGTGAACGTACCCGCGAAGGTAATGACCTGCTCCGCGAAATGATTGAATCGGGTGTTATACGTTACGGTGAAGCTTTTAAAGAAAGCATGGAAGCCGGCAACTGGGACCTGACAAAAGTGGATTATAACGAAGTGGAAAAATCGCAGGCAACGCTGGTTTTCGGGCAAATGAACGAACCTCCCGGTGCACGTTCCTCCGTTGCCCTTTCGGGACTCACAGTTGCCGAATCGTTCAGGGATAATGGCAATGAGAGTGGTCGCGACATCCTTTTCTTTATCGATAATATTTTCCGTTTTACCCAGGCAGGTTCCGAAGTTTCGGCTTTGCTCGGGCGTATGCCCTCTGCCGTAGGTTATCAGCCTACGCTGGCCACTGAGATGGGACGTATGCAGGAACGTATCACCTCCACCAAAAACGGATCCATCACTTCGGTACAAGCCGTTTATGTACCTGCCGACGACCTTACCGACCCTGCACCGGCCACCACTTTTACACACCTCGATGCGACTACAGTATTGAGCCGTAAAATAGCCGAGCTCGGAATTTTTCCGGCGGTCGATCCGCTGGAGTCAACTTCCAGAATTCTTAATCCCCTGATTGTGGGCGAGGAACATTATGAAACAGCGCAAAGGGTAAAACAAATCCTGCAACGTAACAAAGAATTACAGGACATTATCTCCATTCTGGGGATGGAAGAATTGTCGGACGAAGATAAAAAAACAGTGCAACGGGCACGAAAGGTACAGCGTTTCCTATCACAACCTTTCGCCATGGCGGCACAATTTACAGGTGTACCCGGCGTGATGGTCTCAATTGAAGACACGATACGCGGCTTTAAGATGATATTGGATGGACAATTAGATGAAATTCCGGAGATGGCGTTCCTCAATGTGGGTACCATCGACGAAGCTATTGCCAACGGACATAAACTGATGAAGGCAGCGAGAAAGAAAGAGGTGTAATTTTGTCGACAGACGGTAGACAACAGACGACGCTCAAAAGACAACAGACTGTAGACCGCAGTCCGTAGACTGCAGACAAAAAAAAAGAAAAAACATGAAACTGGAAATCATAACCCCGCAAAAAATTGAATTCTCCGACGAAGTCGATTCGGTGACCTTACCGGGAGAGGCAGGCAGTTTCACTGTGCTCGATAATCATGCACCACTCATCGCATCGTTAAGCAAAGGTATGATTATCTATAAGATACAGGGAAACGGCATTGGAAATTTCTCTATTGAGAGTGGTTTATGCGAGGTGGTTAACAACCGGGTTTCTGTATGTACGGAACATATAAATTATATCAACACTGATGAAAGAACTAAATAAAAAATTATTTATTCTGTACACTATAATTATTCTCGTGGCCGGATGGGGCGGGTGGGGCATCCTGCAAGCGCTTCCCGGACAAAACAACTTGTCGTTGTATCCTGTTATACCGGTATTCTTTTACATATTAGGAGTTGCAACAATCTATACGCTTACACGTATCAACCGGGATAATCCACGAAAAGTGACCAATATCTACCTGGTTTTTAAACTCATGAAATTCATTCTGTCGGCTATTTTCGTTGTAATAATTTTCACAATTGCCAACGAGAGCCGGAAGGTGCTTTTACTGACATTTGCCGGATATTATTTTATATATATTCTTTGCGAAGTATTGATTTACTCACAGATCGAGAAAAAGGATAAAGCCGAAAAAAAATATGCTTAAATTTCTTCACATATCAGGTTTGCTACTGTGGCTCTTTATATTGACTCCTGTTACGGCTAGGGCAAATGCCTCATCTGTTGCTGAAAAACAGGACGGCAATCTTGATGTGAAAGAATTTATCCTTCATCATGTTGCCGATGCCTACGAATGGCATATTACCAATATCGGCGGAAAAGATATTACAATTCCGCTTCCGGTAATTGTTTACAGCAACAATACCGGCTGGAATATTTTCATGTCATCGAAATTTCATCAGCATCCGGTTTATTCCGGACTCTTTATTGCTCACGAAGGGAAATTTGCCGGAAAAATTGTTGAAACCGATAAAAACGGAATAGAACAAAGACCTTTTGATATTTCAATCACAAAAATTGCCCTTTCGCTTATCCTTAGCAGTACTTTGCTTATTTTGCTGATTATGGGAGTAGCGCGGGCTTACAAAAAACAGGGATATAATCCCAAAGGAAAATTTATCGCTCTGATGGAACTGTTCATCGTCGATATTTACGAAAGTATTATCAAACCCTGTGTGGGGAAAGATTATAAACGATACGCACCATATCTGCTGACGCTTTTCTTTTTTGTATTCATCAATAATGTAATGGGCTTAATCCCCTTCTTCCCCGGAGGAGCCAATGTTACCGGAAATATAGCCGTTACCTTTATCTTGGCATTTGTTACATTTTTAATTGTCAATATCTCGGGAACAAAAGAATATTGGAAAGAAATTTTATGGCCGGATGTTCCGACCTGGCTGAAAGCACCCGTTCCGTTGATGCCTGCAATTGAATTAGTGGGAGTATTCATGAAACCATTCGCGCTGATGATTCGTCTGTTTGCCAACATGCTGGCAGGACATTCCATCGCGCTGGCACTGACCTGTATCATCTTCGTAACGGTAAAAATGGGAATTGCCATGAACAGCGGTATGACGGCCATCGCTATATTTTTCAGCGTGTTCCTGAGTTTTGTTGAAATACTGGTGGCGTATATTCAGGCTTATGTCTTTACGATGCTTACTGCAGTATTTATAAGCCTGGCACGAGTGGAATCACATCATAAAACAGACAAAAAATATTAATAACAAATAAAAACTAAAACACTATGTTACTTACAATTTTATTACAAGCTGGCGCAAGTGCAGGAATAGCTAAAATCGGCGCAGGATTGGGTATTGGTCTTGCAGCAGTTGGTGCTGGATTAGGAATTGGTAAAATCGGTGGCGCTGCTATGGAAGGGATTGCCCGTCAACCTGAAGCCGCCAACGATATTCGTATGAATATGATTATCGCGGCAGCGTTTATTGATGCCGTATCACTGTTTTCCATTGTTGTTTGCGGATTTATATTCTAATTCATATGTCATTACTTACGCCGGATACAGGACTGCTTTTCTGGATGACGCTATCATTCGGAATCGTGGTATTTATTCTTGTAAAATATGGTTTCCCGGTCATCCTGAAAATGGTGGACGAACGGAAAGCATATATAGAGGAATCGTTGCAGATGGCCGAAAAAGCGCGTGAAGAACTGGAAAGTGTGCGCAAGGAGAGTGCACTTATCATTGAGAAAGCACACAAAGAACAGATGAGAATTCTTCATAATGCCTCGAAAGCAGGAGAAGTACTCATCAGTGAAGCGCAGGCACAGGCCAAAGTGGAAGCTGCCGACTTAATTGAAGATGCCCGAAAGCAGATCCGCAGTGAAAAAGAGGACGCACTAAGGAATATCCGTCAGAGTGTTGCCCTGTTATCGGTGGATATAGCTGAGAAATTACTCAGAAAGCGACTGGACATTAAAGATGGACAGGATGAGATGATCAATCGTCTGCTCGACGATATCCACATTCATAAATCGTAAATATTCATGAACACAGGATTAATTGCCACCAGATATGCTACTGCCCTGCTCGGTTTTGCCGGGGATGCAGGTACTTCGGCAAAGGTGTACGATGAAATGAAGGTAATGGCCGGGGTATATGAAAATGTCCATGTACTGACGGTGGAGCTGGAAGATCCTGATCTGAGTACGGAGAGGAAGAAAAAAATCATCCTTGGTTCTGCTGGAAACAAGGTGTGCGACACCACTCTGCGGTTTATCGATCTTGTACTGGAAAAGAAAAGAGAAGCGCTTCTGCGTTCGATGGTACTTAAATACATCGACCTTTACCGGAAAAAGAACAATATACATCAAACGATAATCACTACTGCATCGGCTGTTGATGAGGCAACGCAGAAAAGAATCATCAGTTTTATTGCTTCTGAAACCGGGGGAAGTGTTGAACTAAAGACGAAAACAGACCCATCGATACTCGGTGGTTTCGTTATCGAACTGGGATCGAAAAAATGGGATGGGAGTCTTTCGGGCCAGTTAAAGCGAATTAAAGAAACATATATTAAATAACATAACCGGGTAAATAAAAGATGGTTTTACACGGCAATACAGGAAGACATGAATGATAAAATAAATGTGAGTGAAGTCTCCGATTTACTGCGTTTGCAACTGCAGCAAATTGATTCAGAGGTACAGTTTGATGAGATCGGACGTGTTTTGCAGGTTAGCGATGGAGTTGTACGTTTGTATGGACTGAACAATGTGGAAGCCAATGAACTGATCGAATTTGAGAATGGTACAAAAGCCATCGTAATGAACCTCGAAGAGGACAATGTGGGGGCGGTATTATTGGGAAGTACCAGTAAAGTGAAAGAAGGGGATATTGCCCGCAGAACCAATCGCGTGGCATCGATCAGGGTTGGCGAATCCTTATTGGGCAGGGTCATTAACCCACTGGGAGAACCAATCGACGGAAAAGGAAGTATCAGTGGTGAAATGATTGAAATGCCCCTGGAACGCAAAGCTCCCGGAGTTATTTTCAGGCAACCTGTTACCGAGCCTTTGCAAACCGGACTGAAAGCTATCGATGCCATGATCCCCATCGGAAGGGGACAAAGAGAGTTGATTATCGGCGACCGCCAGACAGGTAAAACCAGTATTGCCATTGATACCATTATCAATCAAAGAAAGAACTTTGAAGAAGGAAATCCAGTTTATTGCATTTACGTTGCGATTGGACAGAAAGGTTCAACCATTGTTTCTTTAGTTGAAACACTCCGCAAATACAAAGCACTGGATTATACGATCATTGTGGCAGCCAATGCCTCTGATCCGGCAGCATTACAATATTATGCTCCATTTGCCGGGGCAACTATCGGGGAATTCTTCCGTGATACCGGCCGGCATGCTTTAGTTGTTTACGACGACTTATCGAAACAGGCAGTAGCCTATCGCGAAGTTTCGCTCATCCTCAGGCGTCCTTCAGGAAGAGAAGCCTATCCCGGGGATATCTTCTATCTTCACTCGCGTTTACTCGAACGTGCGGCAAAAATCATCAATCAACAGGAGATTGCGGAGAAAATGAACGATCTGCCTGAAAGCCTTAAAGGCAAGGTAAAAGGAGGTGGATCACTCACCGCATTACCAATTATTGAAACACAGGCAGGGGACGTTTCGGCTTATATCCCTACCAATGTGATATCGATTACCGACGGACAGATATTTCTGGACACCGACTTATTCAATCAGGGCAACAGACCGGCCATCAATGTCGGCATCTCGGTTTCGCGTGTGGGAGGTACTGCCCAGATAAAAGCCATGAAAAAAGTGGCCGGAACACTAAAAATGGATCAGGCACAATTCAGGGAACTCGAAGCTTTCAGTAAATTCGGCAGCAACCTTGATGCTGTTACGGCAATGACCATCGATAAAGGACAGAAAAACACCATCTTACTCAATCAACCATTGCATCAACCGATGCCTGTGGAAAAACAAATTGCCCTTCTTTATTGTGGCACCAAAGGGCTGCTGAAAGAGGTACCGCTGAACAGGGTAAAGGATTTTGAACACGATGTATTGTTGATGCTCGAAAAAACACATAAAGAGGATGTACTCTCGGTATTAAAAAGCGGAGTAATCAACGACGAAGTAAGTGCTGTCATTGAGGAAATTGCCTCTGAAGTTGCAAAAGAACTGATATGATATCAATTAACTAAAACCATTACTGAATATCCATCTTAATGTAAATCAGCAAAGTGGCATCATTAAAAGAAATAAAAACACGTATCCAGTCGGTGAAATCAACGCAGAAAATCACTTCTGCAATGAAAATGGTTTCATCGTCGAAACTGCATAAGGCCGAGAGGGTCGTGAACAGTTTTTTGCCCTATCAGCAACGGTTGCATGAAATACTAAAAAATTATTTGAGTGCCGACACCGAGACACACTCCGTTTATACAAAAATACGGGATGTATACCGGGTAGGAATTGTTGTTTTCACCTCGAACTCCTCTCTGTGCGGAAGCTATAATTCCACACTTATCAAACGCCTGCAACAATCCATCAACACCCATCGCGATGTGAGAAAAGAAGATATAATTGTCTTTCCGATAGGGAAAAAAGCGTATGATGCCTGTAAAGACATGGACATTAAAGTTGCCGGTAATTTTGATGACCTCTCGAATGCACCCACCTTTGAACAGGCAAAACAACTGGCCGCTACCATTATGGATATGTTCGTTAAACACGAACTCGACCGGGTGAAAGTCATCTATTTCCATTATGAAAGCAAAGCGGTACAGAAACTGAGTGTCGACACTTTTCTTCCCTTTGAATTATCCTATTATCACCGCGGAGATATAAAATCAGATTATCTGACAGAACCATCGAGGGATGAGGTGATCACCACCCTGATACCTCTGGTGCTTCATTTAAATATTTATGCCGCTGCCCTCGATGCTCAGGCTTCGGAACATGCAGCCAGAACCATTGCCATGCAAACCGCCACCGACAATGCCGATGATCTCCTGCAGGAATTGTCCATTCAATATAATAAATCGCGTCAGCAGGCGATTACAAATGAATTGCTGGATATCGTCGGGGGAACTATGCGGTGATTAATACAACACAAATCCCAACACCCCGGCTCCCACAATCACAAGAATAGGATGAACTTTCAGAAAGAAAGTTGCAAGGAAAGCTAATCCGAAAAGTATATAACTTTTAAAATCGATAAAGTTCTCATTATTCATCAACAGGATAGCAGCTGAAGCAATGAGTCCCACAATCATCGGACGAAGTCCCTGTAAGGCATATTGCATATATTTGTTTTTCTGCATCACCATAAAAAACTTTGTCAGCGTAATCATGATGATAAATGAAGGGAGTGTGATAGCAAAAGTTGCTACCGCAGCACCGAACACATTGCCTGAAGCAGCATAACCTACATAAGTCGCCGAATTGATGCCTATAGGTCCCGGAGTCATCTGCGAGATGGCTATAATATCGGTCAACTCACTTTGGGTGATCCAGCCATGAGTAATAATCTCATGCTGTATGAGCGAAATGATGGCATATCCGCCTCCGAAAGCGAATATGCCAATCTTGAAGAATGATATGAATAACTGGAGGTAAATCATTACAGTTCGAGGTCCACCCCGTGCAATTCAATCCAGGGTAAGCCGCATTGATTGAGTTTTTCCATAAAAGGATCGGGATTGAATTCTTCGACATTATAAACGCCTGCTTTCCGCCATTGACCTGTCATGAACATCAAGGCACCAATCATAGCAGGTACGCCGGTGGTATAACTCACTCCCTGAGCTCCGGTTTCGCGGTACGAAGCTTCGTGGCTGCAATTATTATATACATAGTATGTTTTTTCTACACCGTCTTTTAAACCTTTTATACGGCAACCAATGGAAGTCTGCCCGGTATAATTCTCTCCGAGTTCGCCGGGATCGGGTAATACTGCCTTGAGGAACTGGATCGGAACAATCTTAACACCATTATAATCCACTTCATCAATCCTTGCCATACCAATATTCTGGATCACACGGAGATGGGTCAGATATTCCTGACCGAAAGTCATCCAGAAACGTGCACGTTTCAGTGTCGGGAAGTTTTTCACCAGTGATTCCAGCTCTTCATGATAGATCACATAAGATTCCTTTGGTCCGATTTCAGGATAATTGAGTGCTTTATGAATCTCATGCGGCTCAGTCTCCACCCATTTCCCGTTCTCCCAGTACTTTCCTTTTTGGGTAACCTCACGGATATTGATTTCCGGATTGAAATTGGTGGCAAAAGCTTTCCCGTGATCACCGGCATTACAGTCAACAATATCGAGATACTGAATTTCATCAAAATGATGTTTTGCAGCATAGGCAGTAAACACGCTCGTCACACCCGGATCGAAACCACAACCAAGAATGGCTGTGAGCCCCGCTTTCTCAAACTTATCTTTATAAGCCCATTGCCAGCTGTATTCAAAATGCGCTTCATCCTTCGGTTCATAGTTGGCTGTATCGAGATAGTTGACACCCGCTTCGAGACACGCATCCATAATGGTTAAATCCTGATAGGGTAAGGCTACATTGATAAGCAGCTCCGGTTTGAAATCATTCAGTAACTGAACTAATTCAGGAACATTATCGGCATCCACACGGGCAGTTTTAATATTTACACCCGAGCGCCTTTTGACATCTGCTGCTATGGCATCGCACTTCGATTTGGTGCGGCTCGCCAGCATTATTTCAGTAAAAACATCAGGGTGTTGCGCCACTTTATGCGCCACCACTGTTCCAACGCCCCCGGCGCCAATGATTAATACTTTTCCCATTTTTATATTGTTTATTTATTATCAAACATATTTTAACGTGAGTTCGACATAATCAAATAATTCACAATTGAGTTAAAACCCCGAATGGGGTTTAATGTGCATAACCCCATACGGGGCAGATTGCCGGTTTCAAAATCGTTTGCATAAATTATTTCCTTATTTCGAACTCACTTTAAATAATAAAATATCTTCATGCTTTACAAAATTACTACTTTTTTCAAAATTACACATCACTTGAGGAATTATTATGATTTATTGCGCTTTACAACTGCTTTTGACAACAGTTACCCCATAATTCAGAACCATAAAGATAATTTTACTATTTTTGCACTATAATCAACAAAGATGCAGAAGATACTTCCCCCTGAGTGGGCAAAACAACAATTTATACAACTTACGTGGCCTCACAAGGACACCGATTGGGTCGATATGCTTGAAGAAGTAGAGAATTGCTTTGCTGAAATCGCCCGTGTTATTATTAAGTATCAACCTTTACTGATTGTTTGTCATGACGAAAAAACGGTAAAAGACCGAATCGGGCAGGTTGATTTTTCCAACATCACCTTTGCCGAATTGCCCTCAAACGACACATGGGCACGTGATCACGGAGGAATAACAGTGCTGGAAGAGGGGAAAAAGGTTGTATACGACTTCACGTTCAATGGATGGGGAAAAAAATTCGATGCGGAACTGGACAATCGTATCACCTATCAGTTGTGGGAAGGTAACTATCTCGGAAAGGATGTATTTTACAGGGATTGCCTGGATTTTGTGCTGGAAGGAGGAAGTATTGAGTCGGATGGTGAAGGAACGTTGTTGACCACTGCTGAATGTTTGCTGTCGGACAACAGAAATGATCTGTCGAAGGAGGAAACTGAAGTTCGCTTAAAGGAGTATTTCGGACTTGAAAGGATATTGTGGCTCCATAATGGTTATCTGGCCGGCGACGACACCGACAGTCACATCGATACACTGGCACGATTCTCCAATGCCGACACCATAGCCTATGTTAAGTGCGATGATAGTAGTGACGAACATTTCACTGCATTAAAATTAATGGAAGCTGAACTGCAACAACTGACAAGAAAAAACGGTGAGCCCTACCACCTTATTCCTTTTCCAATGGCTGATGCTGTTTACGATGAAGACGACCGGCTACCTGCAACATATGCCAATTTTCTGATTATCAACGGAGCTGTATTAGTACCAACCTATAACTCCCCAAAAGATCAGGTGGCAATCAGTCAACTTGAGAAAGTATTCCCCGACAGAGCAATCATCGGAGTTAATTGTCTTCCGCTCATAAAACAACATGGCTCCCTCCATTGCGTAACCATGCAATATATTTAATGATTAAACAGAATAACAATCCGCACAAGCATATGAAAGTAGCATTAATCCAACAATCCAACACAGCCGACCGACAGGTTAATCTTGCCTCACTGTCGCAAAATATCATCGATAGTGCAAAAAAAGGTGCAGAACTGATTGTTTTGCAGGAGTTACATAACGGACTGTATTTCTGTCAGACAGAAAATCCTGAGATTTTCGATGAAGCTGAATCTATCCCTGGTTTTTCAACCGAATACTTTGGGAAGCTGGCAAAAGAGCATAATATTGTACTCGTTCTCTCATTATTCGAAAAGAGAGCACCGGGATTATACCATAACACAGCTGTGGTGATTGAAAAAGATGGCAGCATTGCCGGCAAATACCGCAAAATGCATATTCCTGACGATCCGGCCTATTATGAGAAATTTTATTTCACCCCCGGTGATCTTGGTTTTGAACCCATTCAAACATCGATAGGCAAATTAGGGGTATTGGTGTGTTGGGATCAATGGTATCCCGAAGCAGCACGACTCATGGCGCTTGCCGGAGCTGAACTCCTCATTTATCCTACAGCCATTGGCTGGGAAAGCACCGACACACAGGACGAGAAAAACCGACAAAAAGAGGCCTGGATAACCATCCAGCGAAGTCACGCTATAGCTAACGGCTTACACGTACTGAGTTGTAACCGAACCGGATATGAACCCGATCCCTCGGGCGTAACGAATGGTATACAATTCTGGGGCAATAGTTTTGTTGCCGGACCACAGGGGGAAATTATCACAGAAGCCGGCAATGACAACAACGAAAGCCTGATCGTAGATATTGATCTTACACGTTCGGAAACCGTTCGCAGGATGTGGCCGTTTTTCCGTGACAGAAGAGTGGATGCTTTTGGTCAGTTGACACAAAGGTGGCTAACGGAATAAGAAGATTATTCGCTGAAAAAGAAGTCGCACCTACGATTTCCCAAATTTTTGGAAGGGGGATTAGGAATTCTCCCTTTTCCATTGGCAACCATACGTTTCGTTGAAATGCCATGAACTTTTACCAACTCGGCTTTCACTCTGTCGGAGCGGCGCTGACTTAATTTCTGGTTGTAAGTTCCTGTACCGGGGCTATCAGTATAACCACGTATCTCAAGCATGAGCGATGGATTTGCTCTCATTTTATCAGCGACCTTAACAATGGTTATCTGCGCTATTTTATCAAGTTCGGCACTATCAAAATCAAAATAGACCGACAACAGACTTTCGTCAACTACTGTTTTTACCCCAATACTTCTTCCCCAGAAATCAACCGGGTTCCCCATTGGCGTATTAGGCTCCAGATCCCTGATGTCGGGAACACCATCCTGATCGGTATCGGCACCATCATTGGAAAGTATTCCTTCCAGCTTTTCAACGCGCTGACCGATGTTATCTACTTTACTGTTTATTCCGTCAACTTTCAGGGTCAGATTGCTGACATCCTGTTGCAACAGAGAAATTAATTTCATCGACTCATCCCTCTCACTATCAAACACTTCATCCCTGAAATGTTTTTTATCTTTGGTAATGAACTTGTATCGTAATGAGAATCCCAATGTTTGCCACATATCATTATATTCGTAACGATATATCGACTCCATCTGGTCGGTATTGGTATAGACCTGCCTCGCCGTTAGTCCGATAGCGTATGATTTGGAGATATTGTACTCGAGCGAAAGTGATAGAGGAAACATAAAAAAAGTGGGAGGAAATACGACTGAATATACCGGATCAGGTAGTATCGGACGCGAAGTAGTATATTTTGGAAAATACGAACCCGAAAAACCAACTCCCCCACTCAACCACAAGCCAAATAATTTACTTTTTTTACCCCTCATGACACTCAGTATATCGGCACTCACATAGGTCGAAGTATAAACACCTCCCGAAGTAAACCATTCGTTGATATCCTCCTGTTCGAAAAATAAACCTCCCATACTCCAACCGATACTGAAATCCGGGTTCAGATTGTACTCCAGTGAAGCACCAAAGCCAGGACTCTTCAACACTCCTGAAAGATCATAATCGAACTGTAGATCTCCATTAAACAAGTTGAAACCGGCATCAGTGCTTATCGACCATCTGCCGTATTTTGATATTCTGTCGACAAAATCACCGGCATAAGCAGCAGATATGCCTATAATTAAGAGATATAACAGAACAGTTTTCTTCATGCTTGATTGTACCAATTCAGAGTTTTAGTAATTCAAAAATCTCTGAACACAAAAATACTTATAATAATCAAGCAGATAACTGCAACAACAACACACTTATCAACAGAACAAGACATTGCTATAAACATTTTATCAACAGATTTTTCGCAAAATTGTTGATAACTTTTACCTGCACATTATTTTCTGAAGAATTAAGTCCTGGTAATTTCGACTTTTTTTGTAGGATCAAGATGTTTATTACGAAGCTCTACACATTCGACAACCCTTTCCGCCAAACGATGGAATGCAACTCCCGTGACAGAGCTTTCATCAACAGCAGTGGGGCGTCCGGCATCACCTCCTTCACGAATGCTCTGTACAATAGGGATCTGTCCCAGCAATGGAATACCCAACTCTTCAGCCAGCCTTTTACCACCTTCTTTTCCAAAAATAAAGTATTTATTATCGGGCAGTTCTGCCGGTGTAAACCACGCCATATTCTCAATCAGTCCGAGCACAGGCACATTCACCTTATCGCCGGTGAACATATTCACACCCTTGCGTGCATCGGCAAGAGCAACATCCTGCGGAGTTGTTACAGCGATGGCACCTGTAATTCCCATTGTCTGCACCAGGGTCAAATGAATATCTCCTGTTCCGGGAGGCAGGTCCATAACAAAATAGTCCAGCTCTCCCCATTCTGCCTCAGTAATCAATTGTTTCAGGGCATTACCGGCCATACTTCCGCGCCATACCAGTGCATTTTCAGGATCAACAAAAAAACCAATCGAAAGCAATTTTACGCCGTACTTTTCTATAGGCAGAATCATCTGTTTACCATCCACTTCAGTCATCACCGGACGGGCATCCTCCACTCCAAACATTTTTGGCATCGATGGACCGTGAATATCAGCATCAAGCAAACCTACCTTATAACCCAATGAAGCCAGCGCGATTGCAAGATTTGAAGAAACAGTTGACTTACCTACTCCCCCTTTTCCCGAGAAAACAGCAATAATATTCTTTACTCCGGGCAATACCGATACCGGCCTGGGCTTGGGAAGCTCTTTCTGTACAGCACTGACATTTCCCTTTATATCAATATCTTCGCCAATATATGTCAGAATAGCTGTCTCAGCAGCTTTAATCACAGACTTCACAAAAGGATCGTTCGGTTTCTCAAAAACGATGGAGAAACTCACTCGTTTTCCTTCGATGCGGATATCGTCACGCACCATCCCTGAAGAAACGATGTCCTTCCCTGTTCCGGGATAACGCACATGCGCCAACGCTTCTAAAATTAAATTGGGGTATAAGTTCATATGTTAATTTTTTGTGTAGCCGTGTAGATGTGTAGTCGCAAAAACACTCATCACTTATCGTTTATCATTTATCACTATGAGACGCCCGAATCGGTCGTCTCTACAGTCCTTCGCTATTCGCTATTCGTTCATCGCTATTCGCTCCAACCGGTTTCCTACGCCCGAAGCTCCGGTAATCATCTTTCTCTATTTCAATCTCCGGCTCAACAAACGATTCACGCTGTTCCAGCACAAAATTGATATATCTAATTGACAAACCACGTTCGAGCCACTGTTGCTCATAATAAGTTTTAATACCCAGAATGGGATCATTCAGTTCAGAATGATAAAGGTCGTTAGTCGAGAAATTTACCGGATATTTATTGGCTTTCACCATTTCGCAGGTATAGGTAAACATGAAATTACTGTCAGTTTTGAGATGCACGATACCATTTTCCTTAAGAATCTGCTGATAGATCTTCATGAAATTAGTTGAAGTAAGCCTCTTGGTTACTTTCTTCATCTGAGGATCAGGAAAAGTCAACCAGATTTCCGACACTTCACCGGCAGCAAAAAAATGATGGATCATTTCGATGTTCGTACGCAGAAACGCCACATTCTTCAGTCCCTTCTGTAAAGCATCTTTTGCACCGGTCCACATACGTGCACCTTTAATATCAACCCCTATAAAATTCTTTTCAGGAAACAACTGCGCAAGTCCCACGGTATATTCCCCTTTACCACATCCCAGCTCAAGCACTATCGGCGCATCATTTTGAAAAAACAACTCCTTCCATTTTCCTTTTTTATCAAATATTTTTCCGGCCAAAACATCCTTTGAAGACACCTGAAAAACATGTTGAAACAAGTCCATTTCGGCAAATTTCGCCAATTTATTCTTCCCCATGCTGTAACTCTATTCTTAATCCTATTGCGCTTATTCCTTTTAATACTTCATCCCGCATCCCGTGCCTTATCCCGATGACATACTTCCCGGGTGCTTTTATTTCAAACTGCGTATAAGGCACTGAAAATAAATACACTGATCCGGAACCTTTACCCAGCCACTTACCGCTGTAATCAGCCAGATCGCATGCGATGGTATCATTAACAACAGTACTGTCGGGCGACATTCGCTCCAAAAACAACCATAAATTCTGGTAAGGATAATTTCCCTGATGCCGGACATCAACATAGAGATTGTATCCCCCCACCGAATCATTCAACTCTGCCTCAAAATTACAACGTTCGTTCACCGCCCATCCTTCCTGTGAAAGTTCCCGGAATTCGTAGTAGTGGGCTTTATTATGACCACATGATACCAATAACGCAGCCATCAGGAATAATGTCAGCAGTTTAGTTAACAGCCGGTTTATCATTTTTTTGCTGATTATTGGTTGCATCCTGATTTTTCTTTTTCAGCACCGGACGATGATTGCTTTTGCCCTGTTTCTTCCTTTTTTGGTTATCAAAACGGGTTAGACTATCTTCACCGATCACATTATTATAGTCCACTTTTTTTTCTGTTTCCTCTGTTTTTGGTTCCAGGGAATCGGGTTTGAACCCTATTTTGTTCATCGCTATGACTTCTTTAGCCCTTTCAGCAGAAATAGTAACGACATTTGCACCGAAATTTTGCGAAGTTGAATAGGAGATGGCCGACTTAAATGTGTCGGTTTTAAAATGATAATAGGTATTATCCAGCGTTTCGAGCTGAATTTCCTTTGATGGAAAATCTTTCATCGCATCCATGTAGGTATCGAGCTCGTAATTCAGGCAACATTTGAGTTTACCGCATTGTCCGGCAAGTTTTTGCGGATTCATGGAAATATCCTGATAACGGGCTGCCGAGGTGGAAACCGAGTTGAAATTTGTCATCCAGCCCGAGCAACACAATTCCCTGCCGCAAGGACCAATTCCTCCGATTCTTCCGGCTTCCTGCCGTGCTCCGATCTGCTTCATTTCAATACGCACACGGAAAGTCTCTGCAAATACCTTAATCAGCTGACGGAAGTCAACCCTCTCATCAGCAATATAATAGAAAATCGCCTTATTTCCATCGCCCTGAAATTCCACATCCCCGATTTTCATATTTAACTTGAGACTCTCAGCAATCTGACGGGCCTTGATCATGGTTTCCTGCTCTTTAGCCTTCGCTTCGTTAAATTTCTCAAGATCAGTCTCTTTTGCTTTTCTGTATATCCTCTTAATTTCGTATTTCTCAGGATTGATATGCTGCTTGTTCATTTGCAACAATACCAGTCTTCCTGTAAGGGTTACTTCTCCTATATCATGTCCCGGAGATGATTCCACCGCTACCACATCCCCTTTTTCGAGAGGAATTTTTGTGCTGTTAAGAAAATAACCTTTGCGGGTATTCTTAAATTGCACTTCTACATAATCAGTATCCTGTTGAGTTTCCGGTAAGTCGCAAAGCCAGTCGAATGTACTGAGCTTTTGATGAGAATTCCGGCAACAGCCTTTTTTATTGATGCCGCAACCGCAGCCATTGAGTGTATGTTCCATTGATGTTTATCTTTTTAAGAGCATGATGATTTTTAAGACTAAATCAAAAAAAACCATTTTTGCATTCACATTTTGTTCGATGTGTCTTTCGGCAAGCGAAAATTCAGCCATCAAATCTTCCACATTTCTTTCGTTGATAAAGGGCGAAAATTTAGAAGAAAACGCTGCTTCCGACATATCTAAGTAATTAAGCGCTGAATTTTTTAAATTATAGATATAATTTTCACGCGTCTGGTGCTGGGCATATGCCAGAAAACCTTTCTGACGCTCTCTTCCGACACTCGACTGGGCCATTTCGTCGGCCCATTTCCTGAGTGTTCTCAGAGAAGCATGATCCTTGCGGTTCCCAACCTGCCATGCCAAACGCATTACAGTAACAAATTTATCAAAATTTTGTTTTTTCTCATCTCCTTCTTTCAAAAGATTCTGAGCAGCCAGAAAACTTCCGTTTGCTATGCGGGCGGTATTCAGGGCGTCGTGCTGAGTAATCTCCAGTTCCGGATTTGTGAGCAGTGCAGTCACAATATCATCCACTTCCAACAAAGGGATATTAATGTGTTGCGTCCTCGAAAGTATGGTTGTGATGATTTCATCCGGTTGATTGGAAACCATCAGAAAAATTGTTTTTTCAGGCGGCTCCTCCAATATTTTCAATAATTTATTGGAGCAGGTAATATTCATCTTTTCAGGCAACCAAATAATCATCACTTTATGTTCCGATTCGTATGTCTTTAAACTTAACTTACGAATAATCTCCTGACTCTCATTAGCATAAATCATCCCCTGCTTGGCATCTCCGGAGATTTTTGCAAACCACTCATTGACTCCGAAGTAATGATTGTCAATAATCATTTCCCTGAAATCGGCCACAAAATCATCGCAAACCACGGATGATTTTCCTGTCGGTTTTATTACCGGAAAAACTAAATGCAGGTCGGGGTGGGCCAATTTGGCATATTTAACGCAAGAAGGACAAACCCCACAGGAATCAGTGGCCGTTCTGTTTTCACAGCAGATATACTGGGCATAAGCAATCGCAAGAGCCAGCTTACCCACTCCTTCAGGTCCACGAAACAACTGTGCATGAGGTATCCGCTGCTCCGCCACTGTGCGTATCAGACGTTCCTTTATGGCTTCCTGACCAAGAATCTGAGAAAACAACATAACAAACGGTTTGACTTTTACATTTATTTCGCAAATTTACTGATAATATTCGACAGTTGAAAATGGTAGTAAAAGCCAACTTTTATCTATCTTTGCAGTTCACTTATCCTATATTGTATATGAAGAATCTTGAACCGTCAATGCTCTGGAATTACTTCCATCAGATAACGCAAATACCCCGTCCTTCAAAAAAAGAAGAAAAAATACGAAATTACCTCAAAGGTTTTGCAGTTGAACAGCAATTATCTTATTCGGAGGATGTTGCAGGAAATATTATCATCAGAAAAGGTGCAGCCTCAGGATTTGAAAATCATTCCGGAGTTATTCTTCAGGCACATATGGATATGGTGTGTGAAAAGAACTCAGGTGTGGAACATAATTTTGAAACGGATGCCATTAAAACCTATACCGATGGTGACTGGATTAAAGCCAGAGGCACTACGCTGGGAGCCGACAACGGCATTGGCATGGCCATCATGCTGGCTGTACTTGCTGACAAAACATTGCAACACCCGGCACTGGAATGCCTGTTCACTGTGGATGAAGAAACCGGACTAACAGGCGCCCTCATGCTCGAAAAGAACTTATTGAAAGGAAGTATTTTAATAAATCTGGATTCGGAAGATGACGGTGAAATTTTTATCGGTTGTGCAGGTGGTATCGGAACAAAAGCGGTCATAAATTATCAAAAAGAAAAATCTCCTGACGGATACTTCGGAGGAAAAATAAGCGTATCGGGACTGACCGGTGGACATTCAGGCGGCGACATTCATCTTGGTTTGGGAAATGCTGTCAAAATCATGAACCGATATCTGTGGCAACTCAACAGGCAAATGGATGTCAGACTGATATCCATTGAAGGAGGTAATCTGCACAACGCTATCCCCCGTGAAGCCTCTGCCTTCTTTGCTGTACCCTATTCCGAAAAAGAGACAATAAGAGTCATGCTCAACCACTTTATTGCTGAAATGGAAGGGATATATAAAAGTACTGATCCATTAATGAAAATTACGCTTGAGTCTGAAAGTCTGCCTGCATTGACCATCACTAAAACTGACTCCGATCGTTTTCTCAATGCGCTGTACGCCTGTCCCCACGGTGTCATCGCTATGAGCAAAGACATACCCGGACTGGTGGAAACCTCCACCAATCTGGCATCAGTAAAAATGAGAGAAAATCAACAAATTGAAATCAACACGAGCCAGCGCAGTTCAGTGGAGAGTGCAAAATCCGATATTGCCGCGCAGGTGTATGCCGTTTTTGCATTGGCAGGCGCTAATATCACCCAATCAGAAGGATACCCGGGATGGCAACCAGATTTAAACTCTGTAATTCTGGAGAAGGCCAGTTCTACCTATAAAAGTTTATTTGGAGAAGAAGCCAAAGTCAAAGCCATTCACGCCGGACTCGAATGCGGACTTTTTCTGGAAAAATACCCGCATCTCGACATGATATCCATTGGCCCGCAAATGTATGGCGTACACTCTCCCGACGAAAGGTTAAGCATCTCATCCACTCAAAAAACCTGGAATTGGCTGCTCGAAACTCTTAAATACTGTTAATTTTTTGACAAAATTATTTAATTTATATGAATAATAAAAGAAAAATTATCAACGATCCTGTATTCGGATTCATCAACATTCCGGACAATTTCCTGTACGACATCATTCAACACCCTTATTTTCAAAGACTTCACCGAATTAAACAATTAGGATTGTCGTCGTACGTTTATCCGGGAGCGCAACATACCCGCATGCAACATTCACTCGGTGCAATGCATCTGATGGGAGAAGCCATCAGCCAGTTGCGTCTGGCGGGTCATTCTGTCTCAACAGAAGAAGAGATGGGTGTTAAGGCTTGCATCTTACTTCATGACATAGGACACGGACCTTTCTCACATGCCCTGGAGCACAGTTTGGTTCCGGAAGTAAGTCATGAAGAAATTTCGTTGTTGATAATGGAGAAGATGAACAGCGAGTTCGGTGGAAAACTTACCCTTGCCATTGATATATTCAGAAACAGGTATCCAAAGAAGTTTCTGCATCAACTGGTTTCGGGACAGTTGGACATGGACAGGCTTGATTACCTGAGCAGAGACAGCTTCTTTTGCGGAGTAAGCGAAGGAATAATCGGGGCATCACGCATCATCAAGATGTTGAATCTGCATAATGATGAATTGGTGGTTGAAGCAAAAGGTATCTATTCTATTGAAAAATTTCTTGTTGCCCGCAGGTTGATGTACTGGCAGGTTTATCTGCACAAAACATCGGTTGCTGCTGAAAAAATGCTGGTCAACATATTAAAAAGAGCCAAAGAGTTGGCTTCTCAGGGAACTGAACTTTTTGCGACGCCGGCATTACATTACTTTTTGTATCAGAAAGTAGGATTAAAAGACTTTTCAGCTCCCGGAGAGGGTTTTGAAAATTTTATACAGCTGGACGACTCTGATTTCATTTCTGCTTTGAAGGTTTGGTCCTCGCATCCGGACTTTGTATTGTCACTATTATGTAAATCGTTCATCAACAGAAGATTATTTAAGGTAGAGATAAGAACAGAGCCAACAGAAAATGAGTATCAACAAAACATACTAAAGCTTTACATGCAGCGTTTTAATATCACCGCAAACGAAGCGCAGTATTTTATGGGAGATGAAGTGGTGAGTACCGATACCTACAGCCCTGAAGATGATAATATCAATATTTTAATGAAAGACGGTTCGATCAGGGATATTGCCGAGGCTTCGGACATGTTGAATATTCAGGTACTTACGAAAAAAGTTCAAAAGCATTTTTTTTGTTATTATAAGTTGTAAGATAGTGATAAGTGATGAGTGATAAGTGATAAGTGATAAGTGATTTAGGAAATAATTTAATTGGATTTTAATACGCCTTTAATTCATCTTTTCAGCTTTAATGTTTAAAAAAATAAATTTAAACCTGATTATATTGAATTTGTTTATTAATTTTGTGCCCAAATATTTTTTATGAAGTTTTCCGCTCAACAAATAGCTGATTTTTTAAAAGGTACGATCGAGGGTGATCCGACCGTCAGCGTCAGTGATTTTTCAAAAATTGAAGATGGCAAACCGGGCACGCTCAGTTTTTTATCCAATCATAAGTATATGAATTTTATTTATGATTGCGATGCAAGCATCATTATAGTCAACAAGGATTTTGTTCCTGAGAGACCAGTAAAAGCAACACTTATACGAGTGGAGAACGCCTACGAATCGCTGGCGCATTTACTGAACCTGGCAGAACAACAAAAATCCAGAAAAACCGGCATCTCATCATTATCATCCATTGATAAAACTGCCACTATTGGCAATGATGCCTATATTGCTCCTTTCGTACAGATCGGAGCCAACGTAAAAATCGGCGCTAAAGCGACCATACATGGAAGTGTCACCATTGCCGATAACGTGACCATAGGAGATAATGTGATTATATTCCCCGGAGTAAGTATATATAACGAAACGAAAATTGGAAACGATTGTATCATACACTCCAATGTAGTGATTGGTTCTGATGGATTCGGATTCGCCCGTGCTGAGGATGGTTCGTACAGTAAGATTTTGCAAATGGGGAATGTTGTCATTGAGGATCAGGTGGAGATTGGCTCCAACTCAACGATTGACAGGGCGACCTTCGGTAGCACAGTTATTTCGAGAGGAGTAAAAATTGATAATTTAGTGCAGATAGCACACAATGTAGAGATTGGCGAGAACTCAGTGATTGCTTCACAAACAGGCATAGCGGGTTCTTCAAAAATTGGTAAAGGCGTGATGTTTGGCGGGCAGGTCGGAATTACCGGCCATGTGAATATTGCCGACGGAACCATTCTTGGGGCAAAAGCCGGTGTAGCCGGTTCTATAAAAATACCCGGACAAACATTCTCCGGTTATCCTGCCGTACCAATCAACACCTTTCGAAGATCCTACGTGGTCAACAAAAATTTACCGGAATTACAAAAGACAGTCAACCTGTTGCAACAAAAAATAGAGGAATTGGAAAAGATGTTATTGTCTGACAAAAAGAATTCCTGACAGCTGATATTGAAAATGAAACAACAAACCATTGGGAATTCTTTTTCACTTGAAGGAAAAGGATTACATACCGGAGTAAACATCTGTTTAACGGCACATCCTGCTCCCGACAATCATGGCATAAGAATAAGGCGCATCGACATGGAGGGCACTCCTGAAATTGAAGCTGTGGCCGACAATGTAATCGAGACAGTCAGAGGAACTGTACTGAAGATTGCTGATTCTCAGGTAAGTACTATTGAACATGCCATGGCGGCATTTTATGCTTCAGGAATCGACAACTGTCTTTTCGAGGTAAACGGACCTGAATTTCCGATTCTGGATGGTAGTGCGAAATTATTTATTGAGAAGATACAGGAAGTCGGGATCGTTGCACAAAACGACGACAAGGAATATATTACTATCACTGAATTGACTGAATGTGCCATTGCCACAGGGTCAAATATCAAGGCTTATCCCGCTGAAGAACTGGAACTTGAAGTAAAAATCGGCTTCAATTCACCTGTTCTGAAAGAACAATATGCGCAATTAAAGCAACTAAAAAACTTTGCGGGGGATATTGCCAATGCACGCACCTTTGTTTTTGTGAGAGAGATTGAACCTTTGCTGAACATGAATCTTATCAAAGGGGGTGATTTGAAAAACGCCATTGTTATTTACGATAATATTATGCCTCAGGAGGCGCTGAATGCACTGACCGACAAGCTGAATCAACCCAGAATAAATGCTAATGAACCCGGCTATCTAAGCGGAGCACTTCATTTTGAAAATGAACCTGCCAGACATAAATTACTTGATGTACTTGGAGATCTCGCTTTAACAGGCAAACCGGTCAAAGGTAGCATCGTAGCAACTTATCCCGGACATACCATCAACACTGAATTTGCTAAATTACTCAGAAAAAAATATTTATAACTAAGAAGAAATGTCTCAACAGCCATTAGCACAGATACATCCGGATGCCATCATAGGTCCTGATGTTGAAATAGGACCTTTTGTTTTTATTGATAAAAATGTTGAAATAGGCGCAGGAACCAAAATCGGTTCGAATGTAACCATCCTGGAAGGAACACGTATCGGTGAAAAATGCAATATTTTTCCGGGAGCTGTTTTGGGAGGAATTCCTCAGGATTTAAAATTCAAAGGCGAAGAATCGCTTGCAATCATTGGCAATAACACAACTATCCGTGAGTTTGTGACCGTAAACAGAGGTACCACTGCAAAAGGAAAAACAGTTGTGGGAAGTAACTGCCTGATCATGGCATACTCGCATGTGGCACATGATTGCATTGTTGGAAATAACGTAATTGTTGCCAATGCTTGTCAACTGGCTGGTGAAGTGGAAATTGCCGATCATGCAATTCTGGGAGGAGGAACGCTCGTTCACCAGTTCTCCAAGATCGGTGCTCATGTAATGGTTCAGGGCGGAACAAGGGTAATTAAAGATGTACCGCCTTATGTTACTGCAGGAAGAGATCCACTGACCTATGCAGGAGTTAACAGTGTAGGTTTGAGACGAAGAGGCTTCTCAAATGAGCAAATCACTTTGATACAGGACGCTTACCGCATAGTTTTTCAATCAAAATTAAACACTACAAACGCGCTGGCTAAAATTCTTGAAACGATCCCTGCGACTCCTGAAAGAGATCTCATAGTGGAATTCATCAAATCGTCAGATCGGGGAATTATCAAGGGATTTGTTTAGTTGAGAGTTGAAAATTGAAAGTGGAGAGTTAAATACCCAAATAATTTTGTAGATTTGTCATCAATTGCCCCTATCAATAGATAGGGGTTTCGGTTTGATAGAGAAAATAAATATAAACAGAATATGGAAACAACAAATACAGACGCACCAAAGAAAAGTCTCAATTTTATTGAGCTGATGGTTGAGCAGGATTTGAGGGATGGCAGAAACGACGGCCGCATTCAGACAAGGTTTCCGCCAGAGCCGAATGGTTATCTGCATATAGGACATGCCAAGGCAATCTGTATGGACTTCGGCATTGCAAAAAAATACGGAGGTATCTGTAACCTGCGTTTCGATGATACGAACCCTGCAAAAGAAGATGTAGAATATGTTGATTCTATCATGGAAGACATCAAATGGTTGGGTTACGAATGGAAGAACGTCTATTATGCTTCTGATTATTTCCAACAGCTCTGGGATCTGGCTATTCAATTAATTAAAGATGGCAAGGCATACATCGACGAACAATCGGCCGAAACCATTGCTAAGCAAAAAGGTTCTCCTACCGTTCCGGGTGTTGAAAGTCCTTACCGCAACCGACCGGTAGAGGAAAGTCTGGCACTTTTTGAGAAAATGAACTCCGGCGAAATTGCTGAAGGTGCCATGGTATTACGCGCTAAAATCGACATGACCTCATCGAACATGCATTTCCGCGACCCCATCATGTACCGCATCATCACCGATCATCCGCATCATCGTACCGGTTGGACATGGAAAGCTTATCCCATGTACGACTATGCCCATGGACAATCCGACTATTTTGAAGGAGTAACCCACTCGCTTTGTACACTTGAGTTTGAGGTTCACCGCCCGCTTTACGACTGGTTCATCGACCAGTTTAAAACTTCGGATTACCGCCCACGGCAGACCGAATTCAACCGTTTGAACATCACTTATACCGTGATGAGTAAACGTAAAATGCTACAATTGGTGGAAGAAGGATTGGTTACAGGATGGGATGATCCGCGCATGCCAACCTTGTGCGGTTTACGTCGCCGCGGTTATTCTCCCGAAGCCATCCATAATTTTATCGACAAAATTGGCTATACCAAATATGATGGTATCAACGATATCGGATTACTGGAACATGCGGCACGCGAGACGCTGAACAAAACAGCAACCCGGGTCAATGCGGTGCTTAATCCCGTGAAGCTTATTGTAACCAACTATCCTGAAGGTCAGGTGGAGAAACTCACCACCGAGAACAATCCTGAAGACGCATCTGCAGGTTCGCGCGAAATTCTTTTCTCCAGAGAACTCTATATAGAAAGAGAGGATTTCATGGAAGAAGCTCCTAAAAAATTCTTCCGCATGACTCCCGGACAGGAGGTTCGACTGAAAAGTGCTTATATCGTAAAATGTACCGGATGCAAAAAAGACGCAGAAGGAAATATTGAAGAAATCTACTGCGAATATGACCCCCTGACCAAAAGCGGCATGCCCGACTCAGGAAGGAAAGTTAAAGGAACGCTTCATTGGCTGTCGACTCAGAATGCTGTTCAGGCAGAAGTTAGACTTTACGATCGGCTTTTCAATGTCGAAAATCCATCAGCCGACGAACGCGATTTCCGTGATCTGCTGAATCCTGATTCGTTGAAAGTGCTGACCAACTGTTATGTGGAACCATGGTTGAAGAATGAAAAACCGCTTTCGGGCTTTCAGTTCCAGCGCACCGGTTATTTCAATATCGACCCTGACACAACTTCCGAAAGGTTGATATTCAACAGAACAGTATCGTTAAAAGATAGTTGGGCGAAAGAACAAAACAGGTAACTCATCACTTATCACTTATCACTAAGAGACGCCCGAATCGGGCGTCTCTGCTTTTTTCGCTCTTCCCTATTCGCTTTTAACAACCCCCTCCAGCACCTCATACACAATCGGACAGGTAGATGCATTCTCTACCGATAACATATAAATCTGATAAAACTTCTTTCGGTCGGTGTGAGGATATTCACGGCAGGCTTTGGGACGCGATTCGTAAATAGCACAATAATTATCTGACCCCAGAAACGGACATGGCATTGATTTAAATACCAAATCACCGTCCTCGTCAGTTTTAAGATATTGTGAAATCAAATCAGTCTGCTTCATTCTAAGTGCTTTGGCCATCTTTTCCACATCTTTATCAGTAATCCGTGGACCAAGCGTTCGGCAACAGTTACCGCAGGTCAGACAATCAATTTGTTCAGAATACTTTTCGTGCAAAGCATGAACGGTCAAATCCATCTTTTCCAGCTGCTTTTTGTGCGTTTTGAAATACTTCACCCAATCTGCCTTCCTGCGTTTCGAATCTTCTTTCAACTTACTGATATCCATATATTTATTATATTATCACCACCCTATATCAGGGTAGTCAAAGATAACACATTCAGCTATTTTATCAAAATTGAACAACATTCATAAAAAATAAGTATCTTTGCGGGCGATACAATAAATCTTGTTACCTTTTTATGAGTCTATTAAGTAGTGTATTGGGACAATACGATGCCCCACAGAAAGCAAAAGCACTCGGTGTATATCCGTATTTTCGTCCCATAGAATCAGATCAGGACACAGTAGTAACTATCAATGGGAAATCGGTTCTGATGTTTGGATCAAACAGCTACCTCGGCTTAACCAATCATCCAAGATTAAAAGAAGCAGCCATCAAAGCCGTTGAGAAATATGGTACTGGTTGTGCCGGTTCGCGATTCCTGAATGGCACTCTCGACATCCATATTGAACTGGAAGAGAGATTGGCTAAACTGGTACATAAACAAGCAGCATTGGTATATGCTACCGGCTTTACGGTAAACTCGGGCGTAGTTCCCTGCATTACCGGTCGCGAAGATTATCTCATCTTTGATGAATTTGATCACGCATCCATCATTGAAGGAAAAAGACTTTCGTTTTCCAAACAACTGAAATACCGTCACAACGACATGGATGCTCTCGAAAAGCTTTTACAGAAATGTGAGCCGGACAGAGTAAAAGTAATTGTTGTCGATGGAGTTTTCAGCATGGAAGGAGATGTTGCCAAATTACCTGAAATAGTTGAATTATCGAAAAAATATAATGCCTCTATCATGGTCGACGAAGCACACTCACTGGGTGTTTTCGGAAAAACAGGAGCCGGAGTTTGCGAACATTTCGGCGTTTCCGCCGACGTGGACCTGATCATGGGCACCTTCAGCAAGTCATTAGGCACTATCGGCGGATTTATTGCTTCGGATGAAAGCATCATCAATTTCCTGAAACATAACTCTAGAACATTGATTTTCAGCGCCTCTATCACTCCTGCTTCAACAGCATGTGTACTCGAAGCCCTGGATGTAATGGCTGATGAGACTTGGAGAAAAGATGCTTTATGGGCAAATACAAAACGGGCAAAGGAAGGATTCCTGAAAGCAGGTTTTGAAATAGGAACAACGGAAACTCCGATTATTCCGCTTTACGTACGTGACAATACCAATACATTTGCTTTGACACGTATGTTGATGGACGATGGTGTTTTTGTAAATCCGGTAGTATCTCCGGCAGTTCGTTCGGAAGATTCGCTGATACGCTACTCCCTGATGGCTACGCACACTTTTGATCAGATCGATGAGTCTATCGAAAAGATATCGAAAGCTGCACGCAAGCTGGGGATTATTGAGTAAAAAATTTTATTAATATATATCTTAATTCTATTTACCATTTATTCATTTACTATTTACCATTTCTTCTGAAGCTTATCAGAGCAAATAGTAAATAGTAAATGAATAAATGGTAAATTCTTTCAACAAATGATTACAGTTTCAAATTTAGCTATTCAGTTCGGAAAAAGAGTTTTGTTTTCCGATGTCAATCTCAAGTTTACCGCCGGCAACTGCTACGGTATAATCGGTGCCAACGGTGCCGGTAAATCTACCCTTATACGTATGTTGAGCGGCGACCTGGACGCAACCCGTGGCACCATCCATTTCGGTCCGGGAGAACGTTTGTCGGTCTTAAAACAGGATCACTTTGAGTTTGACGAGTACTCTGTCATAGAAACGGTAATGATGGGGCACGATGTCCTATGGAAAATCAAAGAAGAAAAAGATGCCATTTACCTGAAAGAAGATTTTACAGATGCAGATGGTATCAGAGCTTCCGAACTGGAAGAAAAGTTTTCGGAAATGAACGGATGGAATGCTGAAAGTGATGCCGCGGCATTACTGAGCGGATTGGGGATCAGGGAAGATTTGCACTATCAGTTGATGAAAGAACTCAGCGGACAGGAAAAAGTTCGCGTGTTGCTGGCCAGAGCATTGTTCGGCAAACCCGACAACCTGCTGCTGGATGAGCCTACCAATGACCTCGATGTGGACACGGTGATGTGGCTGGAGAATTACCTGGCTAACTACGAAAACACAGTATTGGTTGTTTCGCACGACCGCCACTTCCTGGATGCCGTGAGTACACATACGGTAGATATTGATTATGGCAAGGTGCAACTATTTGCAGGTAACTATTCTTTCTGGTACGAATCGAGTCAGCTCGCTTTGAAGCAACAGCAAATGCAGAACAAAAAAGCGGATGAAAAACGAAAAGAACTGGAAGAATTTATCCGTCGCTTCAGCGCCAACGTGGCCAAATCGAAACAGGCTACCAGTCGCCGGAAGATGCTGGAAAAACTCAATGTGGATGAAATTCAGCCCTCGACACGTAAATATCCGGGCATTATTTTTACTCCCGACAGAGAGCCGGGAAACATGGTACTCGAAGTGCACGGACTGGGAAAAACAGCCGAAGATGGCACGGTACTTTTCAAAGATGTGAATTTCAATGTGGAGAAAAACGATAAGATAGTATTTGTTTCAAAGGACCCACGTGCTATGACGGCTTTCTTCGAAATCATTAACGGTCACGATAAAGAACACGAGGGAACATACAATTGGGGAATTACCATCACCCACGCGTATTTACCTTTGGATAATTCTGAGTTTTTCAATACAGATCTTAATCTGGTCGACTGGCTTGGTCAATACTCCGACGACACAACCGAATCATTCATCCGTGGCTAT
Source organism: Paludibacter sp. (assembly GCA_034927635.1). Classification (GTDB taxonomy): domain Bacteria; phylum Bacteroidota; class Bacteroidia; order Bacteroidales; family Paludibacteraceae; genus Paludibacter. The sequence continues at coordinate 2,370 of JAYFPP010000099.1, read as the reverse complement.
CTGGGGAAAATGCTTTTCTCGGGTGAAGAGATCTATAAGAAAGCCAGTGTGCTTTCCGGAGGAGAGAAAATGCGCTGTATGATTTCACGCATGATGCTGAAAAATGCCAATGTGATGATTCTGGATTCACCTGCGAATCATCTCGATCTGGAATCCATTCAGGCATTCAATAATACCCTAGTAAACTTCAAAGGGAATGTATTGATGGCATCGCACGACCGTGAATTTATTCAAACAGTATGTAACCGTATCATTGAGTTGACTCCGAAGGGAATTATCGACAAGCAAATGGACTTTGATGACTATGTTACTTCAGAGGAAATTAAGGAAGTGAGAGAGCGGTTGTATAAAATATAGTTGAGAGTTGAGAATTGAAAGTTGAGAGTTAATTTTTATAAACTTTACAGATTATAAGCTATTATGGAAGTAAGTATTGGTTTTTGGATTGGTTTTATAGTTTTTATTGTTATCATGCTGGCGCTCGATCTTTTTGTATTTCACAAAAAAGACACAGTGGTCAATGTGAAAGAAGCTTTGCTCTGGAGTGCTTTCTGGATTGGACTGGCTCTTGTTTTCAATTTAGGCATCTACATCTTTTACGATCACACCAAAGCGATAGAGTTCTTTACCGCCTATGTACTTGAAAAGTCGTTGAGTGTCGACAATCTCTTTGTATTTATCATGATCTTCGGATTCTTCAATATTAAACCTCAATATCAGCACAGAATCTTATTCTGGGGAATTTTGGGAGCATTAGTCATGAGGGCAGTGTTTATTTTTGCCGGTGTTGCACTGATCGAACGTTTTGCATGGATCATGTATGTTTTCGGTGCTTTCTTAATCTACACAGGAATTCATATGCTTTTCGAGAAAAAGGATACAGAAGAGTTCGATCCTAATAAAAAATTCATAATAAGGATTTTCCGAAAAATAATGCGCGTAACCGATGACATGTCGGTACCTCATTTCTTTGTAAAGAAAAATAACATCCTGTATGCAACACCGTTTTTCGTTACCTTATTATTTATCGAAGCTTCGGACCTGATTTTTGCAGTTGATTCTATTCCGGCAGTTTTATCCGTTTCAAAAGACACCTTTATTGTTTTCACATCCAATATTTTTGCCATTTTGGGATTACGTTCGCTTTATTTTGCACTGAGTGGTGTAATGGATTATTTTCATTATCTCAAATATGCACTTGCAGGCATTCTGACTTTCATTGGTATAAAGATGTGTGTGAACGAACTGGCAGCAGAGTTAAATTATTCGTTCCATATATCCAATTTTGTATCTTTGGGAATTATCCTTGCATCGCTTACCCTTTCTATTGTTCTCTCTGTAATTGTAAAGAAGAAAAAAGGGCTAAAGCCCACTGAATAAGCCAGTCAATAAACATCATATAAACCAGCAACCCTTATGAAAGCAAAATCCGCAATACTTTTAGCAGCAATGATGCTCGTTGCCGTTTCATGTGACAATCTGAATGATTTACTTACATTTAGTGTCAGATCCAGTACCAGCTTCACTATTCCCAGTTCATCTCCCTTCACCCTGCCATTTGAGTTCATGACGCCTGAGATACATACAGGTTCATCTCAGGATTTTGAGAAAAATAATACCAGGGCCGATTTAGTTAAAGATGTAAAACTGGAAGAACTAAAACTTACTATTACTGCCCCTGAAGGCAAAACATTCAGTTTTCTGAAGTCGATACATATTTATATTTCTGCCGACAATGCAGATGAAATACTCCTGGCTTCGGCGGAGAATATCTCATCCACATCCAACACCATCAGTCTTACAACCTCTCAGGAAAAGCTTGATGAATATATAAAAGCTGATGGGTACCAACTTAGAACTTCGTCGGTCATTCGTGAAACGCTGACTCAGAATGTAACCATCAAAATTGATCTGAAATACAAGGTTACAGCGGATGTACTTTAAGCGTTTCTTCTTTTGAACCAAAATATAAGCGAATAACGAAGAGGTAATAGCGAATAGCGTAGAGACGACTGAATCGGGCGTCTTTTAGTGATAAGTGATAAGACACCTATATTTAGTTATTCGCTATTACCTATTCGCTATTACCTATTCGCTTAAAATCGCTGCTTCCGGCTTAGTATCTTTATATTTTTTCTGCAGGGCAATAAGTTGTTTGTGCAGTTGCGCTCTGACTTTTGCATAGGCAGGATCATCATATACACTCCTCATCTCCCGCGGATCTTTTTTCAGGTCATACAGTTCCCATTCGTTTATTTCACCATAATAACGAATCAACTTATACCGTTCAGTCCTGATGCCATAATTTGGCATAACCAAACGTGGTTTCGGATACTCGTAATAATGGTAATAAATGGCCTTACGCCATTT
>JAYFPP010000059.1:0-2090 GCA_034927635.1 Paludibacter sp. | reverse complement strand
ATACTTTTACCGGTTTCGTGAGCAAGTTTGTGTAGCAACAACATAATTTCCACCCGGTTGGGCAAATCAAGATGGGCGGTAGGCTCATCCAGAATGATGATGGGCGTATCCTGTACAAAGGCTTTCGCTATCATTACCCGTTGACGTTCTCCGTCGGATAATTCAGTGAGCAGACTGTCGGCTTTTTGTTCCAGATGTACCAGCCTGATGGCTTCATCTACTTTCGCATCATCTTCTTCCGAAGTATTCCCCCACCAGTTACTGTAAGGATGTCGTCCCATGGCGATGATGGCTTTAACTGTTGCATGTTCCACTTCTATCCTGTCGGTCAGCACCAGCGAAATCAACAACGCTCTTTCGTGATTCGAAATATTCTGAATATCCATCCCATTTACGAACGACTGACCCGCAATAGCCGGTTGCAATCCGCACAAAGTCCTCAGCAAGGTGCTTTTACCACTACCATTCGGACCAATCAGGCACACCATCTCACCCGCACGAACCGACAAATCCAGACAGGATTGCACCAGGAACGGTCTTTTTCGTTGAATATAACCTATTGAAAGCGATGAAGTCTGAAGAATGTTCATGATAAAAAATTCCGAATCGGCGGTAATGAATAATTTTCCGTAAAATTAAAGCAAATAAAACAAATATCACTAAGTTTTTTTGTTATTTTTGCAAATTATAAAATTGTAAGAAACAACGTATTCAACTATGCCACCCAGAAAACCTGTCCGATCTTTTATCGAGCCAAAAGAAGAATCTAAAACCATTCCTTTGAATGTCAGCGGCAAAAAAAAGAAAGAAACCAACCGTACACAATCATCATCTGCAGGTGGTTTTAAACAACTGGGAATTTTCCTGCGCGATGAACGTCTTCATTTTATCTTAGGTCTCGCAACATTCCTCGTATTAATTTATTTATCCATCGGAATGATCTCCTATTTCTTTACAGGAGCCGAGGATCAGAGCAAGATGGAACTGAGTCTGGGCGAACTGCATGAGATGAGAAATGATATTCAGAATGTCACTTCGGTAGGAGGAGCATACATTTCACACCTTTTAATTCATAAAAGTTTTGGTATCGGTGCTTTTACACTCTTAATTTTCGGAGGAGTGCTGGCTTTCCGTTTAATGAAAAAGAAACTGTGTTCTATTTGGAAAGCCTTCTTTCATTGCGGATTCTGGCTTATATGGCTATCAATTACACTGGGTTTTATCGATATCTGGTTTCAACCTGCTACTTTCTTCCTGTTGGGGGGAGAACATGGGGTATATGTCAGTGAATGGATTATATCATACATCGGTGAACTGGGACTGATACTGGCATTAGGAGGATCTGTACTGATTTACAGCATCATCACTTCTGTCAAAACAATTCCATTCCTTAGAAATTTATTCTCAAAGAATAAAAATGCTGCCAGTGCGGTAGTGACTGAAGATCTCGAGGAAAATGACGAAAACGACAATGAACCCACTGTCGCTGTCGGTACTGAAATAGTTCCCGAAGAATGGATCATGGGCAGCAACGACAAACTGAATGATGAGGAAGAAGATGTTGATATTAAAGAAGATCTGAATGACGATGTAACTTTTGAGATTGAAAAACCGGTGGAAGAGGAAGAAAATAAACCGGTGGACATCGCTGAAATGAGCAATAAAAGCGAGGAGAACGACGATCCGTTTTATAATTTGGATAAGCTGGGTCAATACGACCCCACACTCGATTTATCAAGATATGTATACCCTACTTTAAGTTTATTAAAAGTTTACGGCACCGATAACGAAACCCAGATCGACATGAAGGAGCAAAATGCGAATAAAGAACGCATTACCTCCACTTTACAGAATTACGGCATCGAAATTAAAACCATCAAGGCAACCGTGGGTCCCACCATCACTTTGTACGAGATAGTACCGAAAGAAGGTGTAAGGATTTCCAAAATCCGTAATCTTGAATACGACATTATGCTGAGTCTGGCGGCTACGGGTATCCGTATTATTGCCCCAATTCCCGGAAAAGGCACCATTGGTATCGAAGTTCCCAATGCCGACCCTCAGGTTGTTTCCATGCATTCCATCATTGC
>JAYFPP010000212.1:0-32060 GCA_034927635.1 Paludibacter sp. | reverse complement strand
TTTTTTATTTTTGAAATTGATGGAATTTTGGTGCCTTTCAGTGTCGACGACTACAGGTACAAGACCAATACGACCGGGATATTAAGTATAGAAGGAATTAACTCTGAACAGGAGGCAAAGCAATTTTCCGGACTGACGATTTATTTACAGAAACAGTATCTTGAAGCGGTGGAAGATGCTGAGATTGAACTGGATTATTTTGTTGGCTTTCGTTTGATTGATGTAGAAAAAGGCGAAATAGGTATAATCAATGAGGTGGATCAAACTACCGAAAATGCCTTGTTTGTGATAATAAAGGACGAAGATGAACTATTGGTTCCTGTTGGCGACGAATACATACAGGAAATAGATCATCAGCAAAAAACGATAACAGTATCGTTACCCGAAGGTCTCCTTGATTTGTAGGTTTTACTTCATGGAGTAAACAATATCTTTTACCCATGCCGCCCATTCAGACTGAGATTTCGATTTATCGAAAGTCTGCCAGGGTATCTTCTTTCCGATTTTGATCGTAAAATGTTTGCCTTTCTGTTTGAACATCTCGTCGGCAAGATACATCATCTCAACATTGAATTTTATTCTGAAGAACTTGCGCAGGTTAGCGAGGTTGTAAAAAAAGTTTGAATTTCTTCCTTCAAAATAAATCGGGACTACATCTCTTTGATATTGAATCGATTTGCTGATAAAATTCTTTTTCCATTCCAAATCAACAATTTTCCCTTTTACTTTACGTGAACACATGCCTGCCGGATAGGTGACCAGATGGTTATCCGAATTGTATAAATCATGCATCATTTCGGCGTGACCTCTGGTTTGTGCGCCGAATTTATTCACCGGAATAAACATGTCTTTGAGCGGATGCAGGTTGGTTAGCAGATCGTTAGAAAAGAACCGTACTTTTCCATCATATTCTTTGCCAATCAGATAGCCTGTAGCCATGCCGTCGAGCCCACCGAGGGGATGGTTGCTTACAAAGATATATCTGCCGTCCTTAGGGGGTAGGTTTTCCTTTCCTGAAATTGAAGTCGTAGCGCCAAGTAACTTAAGTCCGGCTTCAATAAAATCCATGTTTTTTAAGTCGGGATTTTCTTCGAAAAAGCGGTTGAATTCATCTTCATGTGCAATTTTCTTCAGGTAGTTGACGATGAATTTAGGAACTCTCGTGTGGGGTGCTCTGGTTTTTAGGACTTTAGCGACATCTATCCTGATTATCTTTTGTTTGGTCATGTGAGTTGATTTTATGAGGAACAAAAATAATAAAAAAAAGTTGTTTGTGGAATGTGGTGGTAAATATGTTTAGGTGCAGCCGACAAAGCAGCTCCTGATTAATTGACTTGGAATATAACTGTCAATAAATTTTTCCCCACTTTTACGACCTTTTGCGCCAGGATTGATGTGTGTTTTATGTATATATCACATAATCAATAAAATATAAATTGAAGTTTTAAGATTGTTAATGTTAAAAAACTGTTGATAACCCGCTGTCAACCCGGTAAAACCGGTTAAAACATTGTTGATAAATTTATTGTGGGGAATAGTGGGGAATTTGAAAATCTTTTTATACTTTTACCGTTGCAAAAATATGCCCTGATGATTATGTCAACTTTTATTGGAAAATACGAAGCGAAAGCGGATGTGAAAGGAAGAATTTTTATTCCGTCCGTTTACAGAAAAATCCTTCCTGAGGGCGACAGGGAGCGTGTGGTTATGCGCAGAGATGCTGAAAATGATTGTCTTATCATTTATCCTGTTGCGGTTTGGAATGTTAAAGTGGAGGAGTTTAAATCGAAACTTGATGAATGGAATCCCGTGGATCAACTGTTGCTGATGCAGTTTGTTTCGGATGCTGAGTGGCTCGACGTTGACAGTCAGGGACGTGTGCTGATTGCCAAAAAGCACTTGCAGGGAATTGCGGTTGAAAATTCGGAGGTGCTGTTTGTGGGGATGATCGACCGCTTTGCTGTATGGAGTAAAACAAAGTATGAGCAGACAGCTTTATCTGCTGCTGACTTTGCGGCATTGCTGAAAGAAAAAATGATGAAAAAATAAACTGCTGCTATGATGGAAGAACCTCTATACCATATACCGGCATTACTCGCTGAAACCATTGAAGGAATGAGTATCAAACCCGATGGTATTTACATTGATTGCACCTTTGGAGGTGGTGGACATTCGGCTGAGATTCTTCGTAAACTTGGAAAGACAGGTAAATTGCTGGGATTTGATCAGGATGAGGATGCATTCAACAACATCATTAAGGATGAGCGTTTTACTTTTGTGCACAGCAATTTTAAATACCTGAAAAATTTCCTCAAATTCCATGGAATAGAAAAAGTGGATGGTATACTGGCCGATCTGGGTGTATCATTTCATCATTTTGACGAGGCTGAACGTGGGTTTTCTTTCCGATACGATGGAGAACTGGATATGAGAATGAATCAGAAATCACAACTTACTGCAGCAAATGTATTGAATAACTATCCGGAAGATAAACTTGCGGATGTTTTTTATTTATACGGTGAGTTACATAATTCCCGAAAGATTGCCAGGGCAATTGTCAGTCACCGTGATAAACAGTCATTTAAAAGGATTTTTGACTTTGTTGAAGTGCTGAAGCCGTTCTTCTCAAGGGAAAAAGAGAAAAAAGACATGGCACGTGTGTTCCAGGCATTACGCATTGAAGTTAATCAGGAGATGGAAGTGTTGAAGTCGCTGCTGAATCAGTGTGTGGAGGTACTGAATAAAGATGGAAGACTGGTGGTGTTGACTTATCATTCTCTGGAGGACAGGCTGGTGAAAAATTATATTCGCTCAGGAAATTTTGAAGGAAAACTGGTGAAGGATTTTTATGGGAATGTGTTGGCGCCTATGAAAGCGGTGAACAATAAAGTAATAGTGGCCGGAGAAGAGGAAATTGCAAGAAATCCAAGAGCCAGGAGTGCAAAATTAAGAATAGCAACTTTGAATGTTTAAACAAGGATGCCGGTATTTAAGAATTTAATAGATAAGATTCGTCAGAGTGAGGATTTCTCGGATTTAAGATCGAGTAGTGTTCGCGATATTCTCAATGGTAATATTCTCACAAAGAAATTTATCAGGAAGCAATATCCCCTGATTGCACTGATGGTGGTGTTGAGTATTTTTTACATTGATAACCGCTATTCAAGCGAGAAACAGATTACCGGCATCACTGAACTGAAACGGAAAATTCAGGATGCCAAATATGAATCGCTGACGATCTCGGCTGAGTTGATGGAAATCAGCCGGCAATCGAATATTCTCCTGTTATTGCAAAGTAAGGGAATGGAGCTGAGACCCGGTGCTACGCCACCAATTGTTGTAGAATAGAAATGATGCCAATGTCGGATAAACGTCAAAATATCGTACTGAGATTTGGAATAATGTACTTTATTATTTCTGTTCTCTTCTTGCTGGTGATATACAAAATCATTCAGATTCAGTTTTTTGAAAGAGATGAATGGATGAAACTGGCTGAAAAACAGCGAATCACCGATATCATCGTAAAGCCAAAAAGGGGTAATATCTTTGCTTCCGATGGTCGCTTGCTTGCCAGCTCTATCCCAACTTACTATGTTTATATGGATTTGAGGGTGCCTGCACTCCGACTGGATGAAGGGAAACTCTTTCGCGAAAATATTGATTCGCTCTCTATCGCGTTGTCGCAGTTTTTTGGAGACAGGACTGCGGGAACCTATAAGCAAATGATCCAAAAAGCTTATAATCAGCAAAAAGGAGAGTTGCAGTTATATCCGAAAAGAATTTCTTATTCACAACTCAAAGATCTGAGAAAATTACCTTTATTCCGTTTGGGCAGAAACAAAAGCGGACTTATCACCAAAGAATATGTGCGGCGTGTTAAGCCTTTTGGTTCACTGGCATCGAGGACCATCGGCGACGTGTATGCCGATGAAGTAAAAGGCGGTCGCAGTGGAATTGAGGGCTCATTTAACGATGATCTTGTGGGGGTTCCGGGAGTCTCAACGCGACAGAAAGTAGCCAATAAATATATTGAGACTGTGGAAGTTGAGCCGGTGGACGGATTGGATATTTATACCACGCTGGATATTGAAATACAGGATATTGCAGAAAAAGCCCTGCGGGATACTATTGAAGATTTGGGTGCCCGCTCTGGATGCGTAGTGGTGATGGAAGCGAAAACCGGCGAAATAAAAGCGATGGTTAATCTCGATAGAAATGAAGAGACGGGAACTTATTATGAAGGGAAAAATCATGCCCTGAGTGATGAAGTGGAGCCGGGTTCTACCTTCAAAATAGCTTCGCTGATGGCAGTGCTGGATGAGGGAATTGTGAAAAAGACGGATGTGTTTGATACGGGTAACGGTCTGTTCCCAATTGGAGGTCGTGTGATGAAAGACCATAATTATCATAAGGGCGGATATGGAAGATTACATGTGGATGAAATTATTCATGCTTCCTCGAATGTGGGCACTTCTAAAATGGTAATGAAAACATTTGAAGGCCGTCCGGAAAAATATGTTGAGAAACTGTACGACTTTAAACTGAATGATTCGCTGCCTGTTCAGATGAAAGGTATTGCGCGGCCATGGATCAAACATCCTAAAAAAGACAAGGATTTGTGGTATAAAACTTCTCTTGCATGGATGTCAATCGGCTATGAAACAAAAATTCCGCCGATATATACCCTGACTTTTTTTAATGCGATTGCCAATAACGGTACGATGGTCAAACCTTTGTTCGTTAAAGACATTAAAAGAAACGGAGAGATTGTAAAGACCTACGAAACTGAAGTGCTGAAATCATCTATCTGTAAACCTACAACACTAAAGGACGTACAGGAAATTATGCTGGGTGTGGTGGAAGGCAAATACGGAACAGCCAAAGTGGTAAGGTCGAAAATTGTGAGGATAGCCGGAAAAACGGGTACCGCGCAGATATCTCAGGGAGCTCTGGGATACAAATCAGGGCAAACACGCCACAATGTTTCCTTCTGCGGATATTTCCCCGCAGATAATCCTGAATACACCTGTATTGTAGTGCTTACGGCTCCGAACGGGCTACCATCGGGAGGTGGAATGGCAGGCTCCATTTTCAAAAGAGTGGCTGAACGAATCATGTTGTTGAAATCGAGTTGGACCCCCGAACGACTGGCAAACGATACTCTCAGGCATTACGCCTATATGCCGGCGGTGAAAAACGGCAGCTCAACGCCATTAAAAACGGTGATGAGCACGCTTGCTATTCCCGTAAATACAGCTCATCTGAACGGATGGGTGACACAGGAAGAGACCGAAGGTGACCGGATTAGTCTGGCTACCTATAAGATTCACAAAGGTTTGGTTCCGGATGTTGCCGGAATGGGAGCAAAAGACGCTATTTACATGCTGGGTAATCTTGGATTGAAAACAATCATTAAAGGCCGTGGTAAGGTTGTGACGCAGAGTCTGAAGCCGGGAACCAGATTACACAGCGGTGCTGTTATTGAACTTGAATTAAAATAAAAACGGGAAGCTATGGTAACAAAAGAATTAAAAGACCTCTTGTTAAACCTGCCGGTGATAAATATTGCCGGCAACACCGATATAATTATCACCGGTATTGAATTCGACTCACGCAAGGTGGTGCCGGGAAACCTGTTTGTGGCAACCTGCGGAACTGCGGTCGACGGACATGCATTTATTCCGGCGGCCATCGAAAAAGGTGCAGTTGCAGTGGTTTGTGAGAAAAAGCCTGAACAGACTGATGTTACCTGTGTTCAGGTGGAAAACAGCGCTGTTGCACTGGGACTGCTGGCTTCGGCATGGTATGACTTTCCTTCCTCAAAACTAACACTCGTTGGCGTGACAGGAACTAATGGGAAAACTACGATTGCTACCCTGCTCTATCAGCTTTTTCGCATGACCGGAAATAAGGTTGGCTTATTGTCAACCGTATGTAATTATATTGATGATGTGGCTGTAGAGGCAACACACACGACTCCTGATGCGCTGGCATTGAACGATTTGCTTGATAAGATGGTGCAGGCAGGATGTACTTACGCTTTTATGGAAGTAAGTTCTCACTCTGTAGAACAGGGACGTATTGCCGGTCTGGATTTCGACGGAGGAATCTTTACTAATCTGACACGCGATCATATTGATTATCACCTTACTTTTGAGAATTATCTTCATGCAAAAAAGAAATTCTTCGATCAATTGTCTGATGAGAGTTTTGCGCTGACTAATCTGGACGACAAAAACGGTTTGGTGATGCTGCAAAATACCAAAGCGAAAAAATATACCTATTCCCTGAGAGGAATGGCTGATTTTAAAACGAAAATACTGGAGCATGGCTTCGACGGAATGTTGCTGGATATGAACGAACATGAGGTACATGTATCATTCATTGGCCGGTTCAATGCCAGTAACCTTAGCGCGGTATACGGAGCAGCAGTTCTGTTAGGTGTTGATGAGCTGGAAGCACTGAGAATTATCAGTTCACTGAATTCAGTATCGGGACGGTTTGAAACCCTTCGTGCTCCCGGCGGATATACGGCAATTGTGGATTATGCCCATACACCGGATGCCCTGAACAACGTCATTTCTACCATCAATCAAATCCTCCAGGGTAACGGCAGGCTGATTACTGTAGTGGGCTGTGGAGGTAACCGCGATAAAGGTAAGCGCCCCATGATGGCGCGCGAAGCTGTTGATGGTAGCTGGAAAGCTATCCTGACATCGGACAACCCCCGTTTCGAAGATCCACAGGATATTCTGAATGATATGGTTGCCGGACTGGATATGACTCAGAAGTCGAAAAGCCTCACCATCATCGACCGGAGAGAGGCGATTAAAACTGCCTGCGCGCTGGCACAAGCAGGTGATGTGGTACTGGTGGCCGGGAAAGGTCATGAGGATTACCAGATCATTCAGGGGGTAAAACATCATTTTGATGACCGGGAAGAGGTGAGGAACTGTTTCGTTTAGCGAATAACTAATAGCGAATAGCTAATAGCAATGCAAACATCAATAGTCCCCGGTTTTAACCGGGGGAGAAAAAATAGATTGTAACAATAAAATTGTAAATATATGTTGTATCATCTTTTTACATACCTGGATAAAGTCATGGACTTTCCGGGAGCGGGGATGTTTAATTTCATCTCTTTCAGAGCGGGTCTGGCATTTATTCTCGGATTGATTCTGTCGACCCTTTTCGGTAGAAAGATCATTGATTATCTGCAGAAAAAACAGATCGGAGAAACGGTACGAGATTTGGGTCTGGAAGGGCAAATGTCGAAAAAGGGAACGCCCACCATGGGAGGGATCATCATCATCATCGCTATTCTGATTCCTACCTTATTGCTTGCCAGTCTGACGAATATCTATATTATCCTGATGCTTATCACTACTGTATGGTTGGGGGCAATTGGATTTCTGGATGATTATATTAAGGTGTTCAGAAAGAACAAAGAAGGACTGAGTGGCAGATTTAAGATTGTTGGCCAGGTGGGACTCGGATTAATCGTTGGCATGACACTTTACCTGAGCCCGGATGTAGTGATCCGTGAGAATATTGAGATCAAGGGAGATAATAAACGGGTGGAAGATGTACGCTTTGCTAAACAGAATGTGAAATCCACCAAATCTACGATTCCATTTTTTAAAAATAATAACCTCGATTACGCTGATGCATTTAAATCAAAAGGAGATAGTGCGCAGTTTTACGGTTGGATACTCTTTGTGCTGGTGGTGATATTTATTGTAACGGCTGTTTCTAATGGTGCCAATTTAACAGACGGATTGGACGGACTGGCGACAGGATCGTCGGCCATCATAGGGGTGATACTGGGGATATTGGCTTATGTATCGGGTAATGTGAATTATGCGGGTTATCTGAATATTATGTATATTCCCGGAACAGGTGAGATGCTTGTGTTTGCAGGTGCATTTATCGGTGCTACTGTCGGTTTTCTCTGGTATAATGCTTTCCCGGCGCAGGTTTTTATGGGTGATACGGGTAGTCTGACCATCGGAGGTATTATCGCCGTATTTGCCATTGCTATCCGTAAAGAACTGCTGATCCCGATTTTGTGCGGGGTATTCCTGGTGGAAAGTCTATCGGTAATGTTACAGGTGGGTTACTTTAAATATACCAAAAAGAGATATGGTGAAGGAAAGCGAATCCTCAAGATAGCGCCGCTCCATCATCATTTTCAGAAACCGGGCGACGGAAGTATTCCGGCCCTGATTCAAAATCCGAGAATTCCTCTTCCCGAATCAAAAATTGTGATACGTTTCTGGATTATCGGGGTGATATTGGCGGCATTAACAATCATTACATTGAAAATCAGATAATCAATATATTTAACCATATAAGGAACATATAAGTGTTGCGTTGTGCTTTTAAAGGAAGAAATAATGAAGGAATTAATAGAATATATTGTTTGTTAAGCTTATATGTTCCTTATATGCCTTATATGGTTTAAAAAATATAAAAATGAAAAGAATAGTTGTTTTAGGAGCAGGCGAGAGTGGAGCAGGAGCTGCGGTGCTCGCCAAAAAGCAGGGTTTTGATGTTTTTGTGTCGGATTTTTCCGCCATCAAAGCTTCCTATAAATTATTGCTGGAGGCACATGCCATCCCCTGGGAGGAAAAACAACATACAGAAGAAAAGATATTGAATGCCGATGAGATCATTAAAAGTCCCGGTATTCCTGATAAAGCGCCTATCATTAAAAAGATTATAGCTGCCGGCATTAAGATAATCTCCGAAATAGAATTCGCCGGTAGATTTACTAACTCGAAGATGATTTGTATCACCGGAAGCAACGGGAAAACTACCACTACCACCTTGATATATCATATTTTGAAAAAAGCCGGACTCGATGTGGGTCTTGCAGGCAATATCGGTAATAGTCTGGCGCTGCAGGTAGCTCTCGAACCACATGCTTATTATGTCATCGAACTGAGTAGTTTTCAGCTCGATCATATGTTTGAGTTCAGGGCCGATATAGCGATACTACTGAACATAACGCCCGATCACCTCGACAGGTACGATTATGAGTTTCAGAATTATGTGGATGCAAAGTTCCGGATTATGCAGAACCAAACCGGCGAAGATGCATTTATTTACTGGGAGAATGATCCGGTGATAAAAGCCGAATTAGCCAAACGAAAAGTAGCATCAGCCTTATATCCTTTTGCTTTGGAAAGAAACGAAAAAACCAAAGCTTTTCTCGAAGAAGACAAAATTGTTATCGATACCCTTAAATCATTATTTGTCATGCCAACATCAGAACTAACATTGCAGGGTATTCACAATACCTACAACACCATGGCTGCAGGATTAGCCGCGACTATCCTTGATGTCAAAAAAGAGAACATCCGTCAGTCGCTGCTCGATTTTCAGGGGGTGGAACACCGTCTGGAATATGTAGCTACTGTGCGTAATGTGAAGTATGTCAACGATTCGAAAGCTACCAATGTGAATTCGTGCTGGTATGCTTTGCAGAGTATGAAAACCTCTGTGGTGCTGATCCTGGGTGGTACCGACAAGGGAAATGATTACAGCGAAATAGAACAATTAGTAAAGGAAAAAGTACGGTCATTGATTTTTATGGGAGTGGATAACAGTGCGCTTCACCGTTTCTTTGATGGCAAAGTGGATCAGATTGTGGATGTTAAATCGATGGAAGATGCTGTAAAACAGGCTTATCAGTTGGCTGAAGAAGGCGATACAGTGCTCCTGTCACCCTGCTGTGCCAGTTTTGATCTGTTCGAAAACTACGAGGACCGTGGCCGGCAGTTTAAACAATGTGTCAGAAATTTATAATTGATAACAAAGCTTTTCAATGGATTCAATAATAAAAAAATACCTCAGAGGGGATGGTGTTTTATGGGCAGTATTTATTGGCTTGTGCATTGTCTCGGTCGTAGAGATGTACAGCGCCTCGAGTACCCTTGCCTATAAATCCATCAATCATACCGTGCCGATGTTGCGCCATGTGATTTTCCTCGGTATGGGAGCGTTCATCGCGGTGCTGATCCACATGGTTCCATACAAATATATTCGTATCGGCGCTTTTGTCATGCTCGCGTTTTCGGTGGCAACACTGGTACTTGTGCTCTTCAGGGGAAAATCGGAAAATGATGCTACCCGTTGGTTGGAGTTAGGAGGTTTTCAGTTTCAGCCATCCGAATTCGGGAAGCTATCCCTTATTATTATTGCGGCCGACTTCATTGCCCGTATAAAAAATTCAGAACAAAACGAAAAAAAGTTCTTCAGGATGCTGATGGTGATTTCTGCCGTTGTTTGTGCCCTGATTTTACTGGAGAATTTCTCCACGGCCGCTATATTGTTCGGAGTGATATTAATCATGATGTTCATTGGTAGAATTGCGTGGCAGAAACTTGCCTTTGTTGTGGGAGGAATTGTTGTGGTAGCCTTGTTTGGTTTTGCCACTTTCAAGGTCGTACCTCAGGAGAGTATGCCTAAATTCCTCGACAGGGGTTATACATGGGTGAATCGCATCGATCGTTATCTTACCGAAGGTGACAACAATGAAAATAAATATGTGATCAATGATGAAAATCTCCAGGTGCAACACGGACGTATCGCCATTGCACGGGGAGGCTTGACGGGTGTAATGCCCGGTAACAGTGTGCAGCGCGATTTTCTTCCACAGGCCTATTCCGACTTTATTTATGCTATTATTGTGGAGGAACTTGGGTTGATTGGGGGAGTGGCGGTAATTCTGTTGTACATGATTCTGCTCTTCAGGGCAGGGAGAATCGCTACGATGAGTAAAACCGTCTTCCCGGCAATTCTGGTTATCGGCTTATCGTTAATGATTGTTTTGCAGGCCTTTGTGAGTATGGCGGTGGCCACCAGTCTCGGTCCCGTAACCGGTCAGCCTCTGCCGATGATCAGCCGCGGTGGAACATCTATTCTTATCACAAGCATCTATTTCGGCATTATCTTCGGTGTTGCCCGTCAGATCAGAGAAGAGCAACAACCAGCTATCAGTAAGACAGAGGATTTTGTTATTGAAGATGATGATGATATAGAATAATTTTTTTTCACCATATAAGTCATATAAGTTACATATAAGTTACATATAAGTTTTTCTCTTTGTTAACATTGTATTGCTATATATTCGGTTATTGTTCAAATATTAAGCTTATATATAACTTATATGACTTATATGGTGAAAAAAAATAGTATAGATGCGCAAAAAATCGAAGCATTATAAAAATATGAAACATAAATTTATTGTTAGCGGAGGAGGTACGGGAGGGCATATATTCCCGGCCATCAGCATAGCCAATGCCCTGAAAGCCAAATTCCCCGAATCTGAGATTCTTTTTGTGGGGGCTTTAGGCAGGATGGAGATGGAACGCGTGCCGGCAGCGGGTTACCCTATTGAAGGACTTCCCGTCAGCGGTTTCGACCGGAAAAACATGCTGAAGAATGTAAAAGTGCTTTGGAATCTGATGCGTAGTATTTTAAAAGCCCGTAGCATCATTCGTAAATTCAGGCCCGAAGTAGCCATTGGGGTAGGAGGTTATGCCAGTGCACCGGTCTTGCGAGCCGCTTCAGCTTTCGGGGTGCCGACGCTGATTCAGGAACAGAATTCCTATGCCGGTGTGACGAATAAATTGCTGGCAAAGAAGGCTGCACGCATTTGTGTAGCTTATGATGATATGGGAAAATTCTTTCCTGCGGAAAAGATAGTTAAAACCGGGAATCCGGTTCGTCAGGATTTATTTTCGGTAAAAGCAAAGGATGAAGCCGCCTATCGTTTTTTCGGACTGGATGCTTCAAAAAAAACATTGCTGATTGTGGGTGGCAGTCTGGGAGCCCGTACGGTCAACCAAAGCGTGATCGCCCATCTGGAAGCACTGGTTGTCTCAGATATTCAGGTGATATGGCAAACCGGAAAGTTTTATATCGATGATGCCCGTAAAGCCTTTGCGCCCTTTGCCAATGATCGCATCATTGTGACCGATTTTGTGTCGCGCATGGACTATGCTTATGCCATTGCCGACCTGGTGATATCGCGTGCCGGAGCCAGTTCAATTTCCGAATTGTGTTTGCTTTCCAAACCTGTTATTTTAGTACCTTCACCCAATGTGGCAGAAGATCATCAGACCAAAAATGCCATGGCATTGGTAAAGAAGGATGCTGCTGTAATGATTGCCGATAGTGACGCAAAGGAGCAAATGATTCCTGAAGCGCTGATTCTCATACAAAATGAAAAAAAATTGATGGATTTAAGCAAAAATATTAGTACTTTAGCGGAGCAAAATTCTGCCGACAGAATTGCAGAAGAAATATCGAAATTATTGAAAAAAGCGTAACTGTTTACATGAAAAAGTTTACAAGATTTTATTTTTTGGGCATAGGCGGTATAGGTATGAGTGCTATAGCCAGGTATTATCAGGCACGAGGATTTGAAGTTGCCGGTTATGACAGAGCCAAAACCAAACTTACAGAAGATTTGCAAAATGAGGGTATGGAAGTCTGTTACGATGAGTGCGAAGCAGGTATTCCACCAAAGTTTCTTGATAAAAATAAAACGCTGGTGATCCTTACTCCGGCCGTTCCTGAGAATCATCCGCAACTGGTTTTCTTTCGTGAAAAAGAATTTCAGGTGATGAAAAGGGCTGAGGTATTGGGTTATATCACCCGTCAGAATAAAGGAATATGTATTGCCGGAACACATGGGAAAACAACCACATCCACCATTACTGCCCATCTGTTGCGGCAGTCGAAGGTAGATTGCAATGCATTTCTGGGAGGTATCTCCAATAATTACAACACCAACCTGTTGCTTTCAAAGGAAAGTAATTTTGTGGTGATTGAAGCCGATGAGTACGATCGTTCATTTCATCATCTTTCACCTTACATGGCGGTTATCACTTCTGCCGATGCTGATCATCTGGATATTTATAAGACCCACAGAGCGGTAAAGGAAAGTTTTGAGCATTTTGCCTCTCTGGTATTGCCCGGCGGTGCGCTCATCATAAGAAAAGGGATTGATATTCATCCGGTACTTCAGAAAGGTGTGAAGATGTATACCTATTCTATGGAGGAAGGGGGTGATTTTCATGCGGAAAATATAAAAATCAAGCCGGGAGAAATAAGGTTCGATTTTGTAACTCCGACGGAAAGAATTGCCGATGTACGTCTCGGTGTGCCTGTGAAGATAAATGTGGAAAACAGTGTGGCAGCAATGGCGCTGGCATGGCTCAGCGGAGTAACTTCCGAGGAATTGCGTACCGGACTTTCATCGTTTTCAGGTATTTATCGCAGATTCAATATTGTATATCAATCGCCGGAAGTAGTATATATAGATGATTACGCGCATCATCCAAGTGAACTGAATGCGGGAATATCCTCTATCAGAATGATGTATCCTGATAAAAAAATCACGGGGATCTTTCAACCGCACCTCTATTCGAGGACAAAAGATTTTGCGGATGATTTTGCACGTGTTTTGTCAACGCTCGACGAGCTGATCCTGCTGGATATTTATCCTGCAAGAGAGTTGCCTGTTCCCGGAGTAGATTCATCGCTGATCCTGGATAAGGTGACCATAAAGGACAAAGTAGCTTGCACCAAGCGTGAACTGGTTAAATATCTGGATGGTAAAAATGACATCGAAGTACTGGTTACTTTCGGTGCCGGCGATATCGATACTTTGGTCCCTGATATTAAACAAATGCTGAAAAATAAAAAGGAACAGATAAAAAGCACAAACGAGCTGTAAATAAAGTGAATAAACAGATTTTTAAATATATTTTCTTATCATTGGGAGTAGCCGTCGTTTTAGGCTATCTTGTCTTTTCACAGCTCCAATTCCGCCTGAATGGTAATGAGATTAAATGCAAACATCTGGATATTCAGTTAGAAGGAGGGATTCAGCTGATCACAGAAAAGGAAGTGAATGATATCCTGAAAAATTATGATTTACATCCGATAGGTGTGTCGCTCGATCGCCTTAAAATTGACCGTATCGAAGGAGTGTTGGAGAATAATCCACTGGTGAAACAGGCCGTTTGTTATCATACCCCAAAAGGAGATGTAACTGTGAAGGTGATGTTGAGGAATCCCAAATTTCTGGTGAATGCCGCCGAGAGTTATTATGTGGATGATGAAAAACAGGTGCTGCCTGTTCCGTTGCATGTCATCGCATACGTGCCTGTTGTTACCGGTCGTGTAACCAAATCTATGGCCACGGGTAAATTGTATGATTTTGTGGATTATGTTACAAAAGATAAATTCTGGAATGCGCAAATCGACCAGATTCATGTGCGGAACGATCTGAAAGTTGAGCTGGTGCCGAGGGTGGGTGAAGCCATAATTCTTTTGGGGCGTTTGAATAATTACGAAGAAAAGTTGAACAGGGTGTTCCGTCTATATCAGCAGGCTTTTAAATCAATGGGATGGAACAGATACGAACAATTAGATGTGCAATATGACAATCAGATTGTGGCAACAAGAATAGATTAAGTGACTAGGTAGATCAATAAACATGGGAGAAAAAGTAGACAGAAACAGACTGGTTGCCTTTGATTTTGCCGGAACAGGAATCAAGGCAATAGCTGCTGAAGTGATGGAGAATAATGCCATCAGGATCATCTCTGAAGAAAAAAGGAAAGTTGATGAAATTAAATACGGCATTATCGGACAACCGTCCGGTACGGCTTTCAATGTTGTTGCTTTACTAAAAGAACTGCATAATAGCTCTGGTATGCAGGAGCCAATTAAGAAATTTTCAGTGTCTTTTGGTGGCAAAAGTATGAAGATTGTTGAGGCTAAAGTGCAAAAAAAACTGAACCGGTCGAAGCCGATTACAGAGGAGATGATCAACGCCATGGCCGAGGAATGCGAGAAATCGTATCAGATTGAGGGAATGGAAGTTTATGATACCATCCCTGTGATGTATGAAGTGGATGGCGTTGAAATGGAAAAACCCGAAGGACAAAAAGGGAATTCGATTGCAGGCTATTATCATCTGGTGGTGGGGAGTGCGTTGATGAAAACGCAGTTGCATAAATGTATGGAGAGAATTTATAACTGCCGGATTGAATATATGCCGATGGCTGCTGAGGCATTTTCAGTTGCCGTTTCGGAAGAAGACGAAAGAAAGGCAGGGTGCGCCCTGATCAATATGGGGGATACCTCCACAACGCTGGCTATTTATAGAGATGAAATTCTTCAATACCTGCTGGTGGTGCCGCTGGGGGGGAAGAATATCACCAAAGATATTGAAGAAATAGGTATCACCGAAGATTATGCCGAAAAGCTTAAATGCAGGAAAGGAACTTCCATGCAACAATTCGTGGATGTTCCGGTAAATATTCGCATTCCTGCCAAAAATCCCGGGGATGAAGCCGTGACAGTTACCAATCTTTTTATCTCAATGATTATTGAATCGAGACTGGATGAGATTTTTTATCCCATCTTTCAGGCACTGCAGGAAAGGAAGAAGGAATTGCCATACGGCATCATTATTACCGGAGGAGCTGCCAAACTCGATAAAATGAAAGAATATATTGAGGCAAAAACCGGTATTGATACCCGTTATGGCGATCATTCAGGGTGGTTGACCGAAGATACTCCTTCTAAATACTACGATCCTGAATATGCACAGTTAATCGGCACCATCCTGCTTACCCACGATTACAGGCTGGAGAATCAAAAGCAGATAGCTGTGGAAGAAGTAAAGGCAGAGAAGAAGAAAAAATCAAGGAGGTCATTGTCTGAAGCTTTAGGGCAGAAGATTTTTAAATTCTTTGAAGATGATACAGAACTGACAGACAACAAACAGGCCGGTCAGACTGATAGTAAAAAGACCAATAGTTGAGAAGGCTTGTAAAATACATTATATTGAAAAAATAAGACATTATGGAGAGTATATTACCTTTGGACTTACCGTTGATCGACCCTTCGATCATAAAAGTTATCGGAGTTGGTGGTGGTGGCGGAAATGCCGTGAATCATATGTATAATCAGGGTATCCGGGATGTTTCCTTTGTGGTTTGCAATACCGATAATCAGGCCCTGAGTCATTCTCCAGTTCCAATCAAAATACAGTTGGGTGGCGGACTCGGTGCGGGAAATAATCCTGAGGTAGCACGTCTGGCGGCAGAAGAAAGCATCGAACAGATTAAGGATGTATTAAAGGACAATACCAAGATGGTTTTTATTACTGCCGGGATGGGTGGTGGCACAGGTACAGGGGCTTCACCAATTGTTGCGAAAGCTGCTCACGATTTAGATATTCTTACTGTGGGCATTGTGACGATTCCCTTTGCTTTTGAGGGTGCTCTCAAAATCCGTCAGGCGCTCGAAGGGGTGGCAGCCCTGAGTGAACATGTGGATGCTCTGCTGGTGATTAACAACGAAAAATTAAGGGAGATCTTTTCCGATCTGGAACTATCGAACGCTTTTGCGAAGGCCGATGATGTGCTCACCAACGCTGCAAAAGGTATTGCCGAAATCATTACGGTTCCGGGTTATATCAATACCGACTTTGCCGATGTGTATACTATCCTGAAGAAAGGCAATGTTGCCATCATGAATACTGGTTTTGCCTCAGGCGAAAACCGTATTACCAATGCCATAAAAGATGCTCTGAATTCTCCGCTGCTGAATACCAATGATGTGAGCGGTGCAAGCAAGGTGTTGCTCAACCTCTATTGTTCCAGGGAATATCAGATTAAAATGGAGGAGGTAAAAGAAATTAATGACTTCATGGCTTCAATTGGCGATGAGATACAGGTTATCTGGGGAGCCGCGTTTGATGAAGATTTGGGCGAAAAGGTTAAAATTACCCTGATAGCTACCGGTTATGATGTCTCGGATATTCCGGGAATGCCGGCATCTGTACGTAAAAGCATTAAAGTGGATAAAATAGAAAAACCCCTTAAAACAGTTGGTCTGGATGAAAACGGAGAACTTACCGAACTGACGGTTGATGAGGTGGTGCCTGAACCTGAGTCATCACCACGTACCGATATAGAAAAATCGATCAATACCTATTATCCGGCTCAGGCGCCTAAAGCTCCGGTACAGGCTGAGCTACCTATTGAAGAGGCGAATGATTTTGAAACATTCAGTATTGATGATTTGGAAAATGATGATAAACTAAAACAGGCAGAGAATATCCCTGCCTGGAAAAGAAGATTGCTGGGAAGAAATTAATCTCTTCTTCCCATATAAATCATTACATAATACAACAGGGTTGCCAGTGAACCCAACGCTGCAATCACATAAGTATAAGCGGCAGTTTTAAGCGCATCTTTTGCCGGCTCATGAGTGGAATAATTCGTGATGCCGGCATTGCTTAACCAGGCCAGAGCACGCTGACTGGCATTGATTTCTACCGGCAGGGTAATGAAACTGAACAAGGTGGTCAGACCAAAGAGTATTATTCCTGCTAATAGTAGTTGTGGAAATGACTCAAAGAAAACGATACCTGCCAGCAACACCCATTGTACCCAGTTGGACGCGAAACTCACTACCGGTACTAATCTCGAACGCATTTGAAGTGGTGCATATGCAGTGGCATGCTGTACGGCGTGCCCGCATTCATGAGCTGCCACGGCTGCTGCAGCCACACTTGCCGAATGGTATACATCCTCACTAAGGTTCACAGTTTTGTTCATCGGATTGTAATGGTCGGTGAGCTGACCGGGTGTGCAGGTCACTTTTACATCATTCAGACCGTTTTCCTGCAGCATCTTGTAAGCAATATCCCTTCCTGTAAGTCCGACAGGAATTTTTGAGTATTTTTTAAATTTTGATTTGAGTCTGCTTTGAATCAGAAAACTCAGCAAGGCGGTTACGCCAAAGATAATCCAGATCATATTGTTTTGTTTATTAGTGTTTGTATTTTGTGGTTTAATTTTAAAATTACATGAATTTAAAGTTATAGTCTCTCTTTTTTTGCGGGATAAAAGTCATCAAATTCTCTGCCATAGACAATCTGTCAGTTTTTGCTATTTTAACAACAGTGAGCTGTCACCGTAACTGAGGAATCTGAAGTTATGCTGTAGGGCATAATCGTAGATGGTTTTCCAGTTTTCTCCTGTAAACGCTGAAACCAGTAGCAAAAGTGTGCTTTTCGGTTGGTGGAAGTTTGTGAACATCCCCCGAATCACACGAAATTCATAACCCGGTTTGATGATGATTTGCGTCTGTGCGTGTAATACGCTCTGTTGATGAAAATTAAGATAATTTATGATAGCCTTTAGTGCTGTTTCCGTCGAAATGTCAGTTTTCTGTTCGTAAGGTTCCCATTGTCCGACATGTATAACGGTTTTGTCAGCAATATTGTTGTTCAGCATCTTCACGCCTATATAGTACAGGCTCTCAAGGGTTCTGACGGAGGTTGTACCCACCGCGATGATATTGCCTGAGTGACGAAGCAGTTGCTCAATGGTTGATTTCTGAACCGAAATCACTTCGGTGTGCATTTGATGGTCGGCAATATCAGCGGTTTTAACCGGCTGAAAGGTGCCGGCTCCCACATGCAGGGTGAGTTCTACCGTTACTATGTTCTTAATTTTCAGACTTTCAAGTACTTTGTCGGTGAAATGCAGTCCGGCTGTAGGTGCAGCCACCGATCCTTTTATTTTTGAATAAATGGTCTGATAGCTTGTTTTGTCACTTTCCTCTGTTTTTCTGTGCAGATAAGGAGGAATAGGCAATTCTCCAGCCTTATCGAGGATTTCAGCAAAACTGATGTGTTCGTGTTCCCAGCTAAAGCGAATGTGATGGGTATTTCCTTCAGATGATAGTATGTTTGCCGACAAAATACAAATCTCACCGCTAACATCCACAGTTTTCGTAAGTGTTCCCTGTTTCCATTTTTTCAGATTTCCCACGAGACATTTCCATGTGCAGGTCTGCATGGCACTTAAAGATAAAGCATAATCAGAGGGATCAACAGGTTCCAGACAAAATATCTCGATTTGCGCTCCCGTGGTTTTATGAAAAAGTAACCGTGCCTGAATAACCTTTGTGTTGTTGTAAACCAACAAAGCATTTTCAGGAAGATAACTCACAGCTTTCTTAAAAATATCTTCGACAATCTCCCCCGACCGGTAAACGAGTAGCTTCGACTGATCCCTTTCTGCTAAAGGGTATTTGGCGATGCGGTCGTCGGGTAACCCGTAATTGTACGAGTCAATTAAAATGCTTTTATTATTGGAGGTTTTATTCACTGTGAATCGGGAATTTATCGTATTTTTGTGCAAAAGTAATAAAATAATATACCACATTAGTTACCTGAGATAACTTAAATATGGAACGCTAACATATTTGTCGTTTGAAATTATTTTAAATAACGCACAATAATTATTCCCAATACGGGAACTTATTACTATCTTTGCAAACCACCTTTAATTATGGAAAGAATTTTTTCAAAAGGAACCCTGCGTCTTTTCTGGGAAAAATACCCGGATACAGAACAGTATCTTAAAACATGGTACGAAACTGCTATGAATGCAGACTGGAGATCACCAAATGATGTAAAAATCACCTATGTGAATGCAAGTATTCTTAAAAGTCAAAGGATAGTTTTTAATATCAAAGGAAATTCATACCGGTTGATTGCAAAATTCAATTTTGAGAAAAAATGGATATTTATAAGATTTATCGGGACTCATAAAGAGTATGATAAAATAAATGCAAATACAATTTAAATATATGGATATCAGACTTATTAAATCAGAGAATGATTATCGTGAAGCATTAGCAGAGCTTGAACGTTATTTTGATGCACCAGTGGGGTCTAAAGAAAGCGATTATGCGGATGTTCTTGCGTTACTTATTGATGAATATGAAAAAAAACATTACCCAATTGAGTCGCCCGACCCTATTGAAGCAATAAAAATCAGAATGGAGGAAATGCAATTGAAGCAAAAGGATCTCGCTCCGGCTATCGGAGGTAAAAACAGAGTTTCTGAAGTGTTGAACAAGAAACGAAAGTTAACACTCGAAATGATTAGAAATTTAACGGTAAAGCTCAAAATCTCACCTAATATTTTAATTAAAGATTATCAGTTGATACAATAATTAATTATACAGATTTATATTATAACTGACCTGAATTGTAAAATCCGACAGGTACTGAAACAAATCAAACATGCAAACAACAAAAATAAAGAAAGGCGACACAGTACGGTTTTTAAATGCCGTTGGTGGCGGAATAGTGACCCGCGTAGATGAATACAAAGGAATGGTTTATGTAGAAGATGAGGATGGCTTTGAAACTCCGGTGCTGGAGCGGGAGTGCGTGGCGGTGCCGAAAGTCAATGCCGAAACAAACTTCCCGGTGAAGGATTTTAGTAGTAAACCTGCACCGGCAACAGCTCTAACGGAAGAGAGGGTGCAAAGTGTAAAAGCAATGCCTGTAAAGCCGGTTGAAATCTATGAAACAGCCGGAGGAGACATACTTAGCGCTCTGCTGGCGTTTATTCCTGTTGATATTAAAAACCTGCAGACCTGTGCTTACGATTGTCTGCTTATCAACGACAGCAATTATTTTCTTTTCTATAATATTATCATTGGTGATAAAGAACATCGTCATTCAGTTGCCAACGGCATCCTCGAACCAAATATCCAGGAGGAAGTTGTGAAGATTGAAAAACAGGATCTTAATGACTGGGAGAATATTCAGGTGCAATTGGTTGCCTATAAGCAAATGAAGGACTACACGCCACAGCCGGCAAAAGAGGTGAATTTACGAATAGCTCCGGTGAAGTTTTACAAATTGCATAGCTTTACCGATAATGAATATTTTGACGAACCGGCCATGATCATTGATCTTATCGGTAAACAGGAAACTTCAATGCCTGAAATAAAGGCGGAAGAGATTAGAAAAGCAATGTTAGAAAAGGATAAGCCTGAGGCAGTTCCGGTTTCTCATCGCAGGAAAGTCACCCTGAATGCTGCAGTGATAGAAATTGATCTGCATATTAATGAACTGGTGGACAGTACCACAGGATTAAGCAATGCCGATATGTTGCAGTTGCAAATGGATAAGTTTCATGCGGTGATTGATGAAAATAAAAACAAAAAAGGGCAGAAAATAGTGTTTATTCACGGTAAAGGAGAAGGGGTGTTGCGTAATGAAATACTTAAAGTGTTGAAAACTAAATATAAATCATATTATTTTCAGGATGCTTCCTTCAGGGAATACGGTTTTGGGGCAACTATGGTGGTGATTAAATGATATAAATTGAACCACATTAGTCACATGAGTCAACAAAAGTATTGTTACTCTTCAGAAGATTTGTTCTTAAATAATTATTTCGAAAGATATTGATATAAATATAGGTATAGATTAGTATGTTTAAGTTTCTGAGAAATATTGATAATAAGAATTATAAAGCCAGATATGGCGGCTTGGAGATATTTAAGTTTATCGGTCCGGGTTTACTGGTGACCGTTGGCTTCATTGATCCGGGAAACTGGGCATCGAATCTTGCTGCGGGAGCCGATTATGGCTACGCATTGCTGTGGATGGTGACCTTATCGACAGTCATGCTGATTATTTTGCAGCACAATGTGGCACATTTGGGCATCGCAACGGGACTATGCCTTTCCGAAGCTGCCGCAGTGTATATAAAACCCCGTTATTCAAGAGTACTGCTTTCGTCGGCTATGCTTGCATCCATTTCTACTTCACTGGCCGAGATTTTGGGAGGAGCTATTGCCCTGAATATGTTGTTGGGTATTCCCGTGCGCGCAGGTGCTGTTTTGGTGACACTGTTTGTACTGATTATGCTGTATACCAATTCGTATAAAATGGTTGAGAAATGGATTATTGCATTTGTGTCGGTCATCGGATTATCATTTCTTTATGAACTTTCTTTGGCTGATATAGATTGGAATTCTGCGATTCACGGGTGGGTAACACCGGCATTTCCCGAAGGGTCTATGATAATTATTATGAGCGTGCTGGGTGCTGTGGTGATGCCTCACAACCTGTTCCTGCATTCCGAAGTTATTCAAAGTCGTCAGTGGAACCTGCAGGACGATAAAGTCATCAAAAAACAATTAAAATATGAGTTTTTCGATACTTTGATGTCAATGGTTATCGGTTGGGCGATCAACAGTGCGATGATACTTTTGGCGGCAGCAACATTCTTTCGGACCAAAACTCCTGTAACCGAACTTCAGCAGGCAAATCACTTGTTGGCGCCTCTGCTCGGCAATCATGCCGCAGTGGTGTTTGCTGTTGCTCTTTTATTCTCGGGTTTAGCTTCTACCATCACCTCAGGAATGGCTGCAGGATCTATTTTTTCGGGAATGTTCAAGGAACCTTATGATATAAAAGACAACCATTCACGACTGGGTGTGGGGTTGTCGCTGTTGATCGCGCTGGGCATCATTTTTTTAATATCAAACCCGTTTAACGGACTCATTATTTCGCAGATGTGTCTTAGTATTCAGTTGCCTTTTACCATCTTCCTGCAGGTAAATCTCACTTCTTCGGAAAAGGTGATGGGGAAATATAAAAACTCAACCTATACAAAGATATTGTTGTATTCTATCGGTGTGGTGGTGACGTTGTTAAATATTGCGTTGTTCGTGAGTTTTTTTAATTGATGTCCCCTTACATCTTCTATTTTTATCATACTCTTTTCGAAATTTTAATTATTTTGTAAATGCTTATCTGAAATCATTTTGTATTTTTGAAAGCAGAATTTTTTCTCCTGTAAAATCATTGCAGATCTTCAATTTCAAACCACTAACTATGTTCAGGCAATTATTGATTTTCATATTCTTTTTTGCAGGTGTTTTTGTTGTTTTCCCGCAAAACGCTCAAAGGCCTAAAGTTGCTGTTGTATTAAGTGGCGGCGGCGCTAAGGGTTTTGCCCATATCGGTGCTCTTAAAGTCCTTGAAAAAGAGGGTATTCCCATCGATATAGTGGTGGGAACGAGTATTGGAAGTATTGTTGGAGGATTGTATGCTATCGGTTATAGTGCCGATGATATAGAAAACATGGCACGGCAAAGCGACTGGACCGAATTATTATCGGATTATGTTCCCCGAAGGGAACTGGATATGAGTTCGAAGATTGAACATCAGCGTTATGTGTTCAATCTGCCGGTTTCGGAGAAGAAGTTGTTTACGCTGCCGGGCGGTGTGGTAAACGGTCAGAATGTCATGAACCTGTTCTGCGGACTTGCAGGTAATGTTCCTGTACAGGCTGATTTTACAAAACTACCCATCGCTTTTGCCTGTGTGGGCACTGATCTCGTGACGGGTAATGAAATCGTCATGAAATCGGGCTATCTGCCTTCGGCGATATTCTCCAGCATGGCCATTCCGGGAGTCTTTGTGCCTGGAAATCATAATGGTAATATTCTCGTCGATGGAGGTCTGGTAAATAATTTCCCGGCTGATGTGGCTAAAAGTATGGGTGCCGATATCATCATAGGCGTTGATCTTCGTAAAGATTTATATTCGGCAGAAGAGGTAGGCTCTCTCGATAAGCTGACGGCGCAGATTATTTCCTTTTATTCCCTGCGGAAGGACTCTGTTAATAACAGTCTTTGCGATATCGTCATTAAACCTGATATCAATGGCTATAACACCTCAAGTTTTTATAAAGAGGCGGTGGATACCTTGTTGTCAAGAGGTACATCATCGGCCATGGCTGTGATTGAAGATATCAGAGAATTAAAGCGAAAATACAACCTGCAACCAAGAACAGTATCAAGAGAGTTGATTGAAACAGATCAATGGAATATCACCGATATCCGGCTCTCGGGAAAATACTCCATGCCACCCCGGTTGTTGATTGATGTTTTTAACCTTGATGTGCCGGGTAGATATACTTACAATGAAATAAAAAAATCGGTGAACAACCTTTACGGGATGGGAGTATTCAAACGGGTGTATTTTGTCCTCGAAGATAATGAAAACGGAAAAACCCTGAATATCAATCTGGAAGAAAGTAAAGCCTGGGATATTAATGTGGGTATGCGCTTAAATACCCGCGACGGTGTTGCGGTGGTGCTCAATTCTACCCGAAAAGACTATACTAAAACCTTCGGATTATTATCTTTTACTGCGGATATTTCAGCCCACCCGCGATTTAATTTTCTTGCGGAACTCGATAAGAAAAATCTGCCAAAGTTAGCGCTGATGGTAAATGGCTTGTATACTGACCTGACGATACATGCTCCTGACAATAATTTCTACCAAACCCGGCTTTATACAGGAGCAGTCAAACTATACACCTATCAGCCCATATTTAATTACTCTATTCTTGGTGCAGGAGTTAAGCAGGAGTTTTATAGCGGTATGTCGTATGGTTCGACTGGTGTGGGTGGTTTTACTATCCCCGACAACCAGAAATTTCTTACAAATTTCTATGGTTATTATCATTTTGATAACCTGGATGATTACTATTTCCCTACAGAAGGTTCGGAGATTTATGCTGAAGCATCCATTGCTGAATATGGAGATTTCAGCGACTTCAACCCTATCATGTTGTTGAAGTTCAGGAAAGCGATAAAGATAACCGATCAAATGACTTTACTGACGAACATCCATGCGCGTTCCTTGTTAAGTGAAACGAGTCCTCTTCCGTTGATGAACTATATTGCCTCCCGCGATTACGAAGTCACCCTGGATCATCATCTTCCTTTTTATGGCATGCCCTCGCTTTGTGCTACAGAGAGAACCACCATTATTGGCGGTGTGGTGTTGCGTAAACATGTGTACCGGCAGCATTATGTGTCGGTGGCCGCCAATCTGCTTTTTCATAATAATGTCCTCCTCGATATAGAAGATTACAAATCTATTTTCGGGGTGGGACTGACTTATTCCTACAAATCGCCTTTCGGACCTATTGAGTTAACTGTTGGTTTTGCCGATAAATACAAAAAAGTGACTGTTGCTGCCAATGTGGGATTCTGGTTTTGATTCTGATGTTCTGAATAATGGAGATTATTCTCTTATTTGAGTTGTAAGGTGGTATGGTCTTGCAACAAAAATAATCCTGATTACGTCTATAAAAACGTAAACAGGCTAAGGCGAAGTCTCTATGCCATCAGTATAAACTTTAAAGATCATTACCATGAAAAATGCTTTGTACTTCTTATCGTTCCTTCTCATTTTTTCTGTTTTCATAAGTTGTGAGAAAAATGATTATAACTACGACAACAACTACCCTGGCCTGTATGAGTCAGGTGATACTTACGACGAGAAATATGAAGACCACGGTGAAAATCCTTTCTTTAAGGTAAGCAATCAGGCCGTTTCCACTTTTTCGGTGGATGCCGACGGCGGTTCCTATTCCAATATGCGTCGTTTTCTCTATCTGGGACAGAAACCTCCGGTAGCATCAGTGCGGGTTGAAGAATACCTGAATTATTTTACTTACGACTATGCAGAACCTGCATCCGGAGAGAATGTTTCACTGAATGCAGAGTTGACCAGCTGTCCGTGGAATACTGAGCATCACTTATTGCGCATCGGTATAAAAGGCAAAACGATTTCTGAAAGCGAACTGGGAAATTCAAACTATGTATTTTTGATTGATGTTTCCGGCTCAATGAATTCTCCCGATAAATTAGGCATTCTTAAAACAGGATTTAAACAGATGGTTGATCAGTTAAGAGATCAGGACAGGGTTGCGATTGTAACATACGCAGGTGCCCCGGCCGTATTGCTGACATCGACCTACGGTGATGAAAAAGTTAAAATTAAAGCTGCTATAGATCAGTTGGGAGCTGGAGGATCGACAGCAGGTGCTGCAGGCATAACGACTGCCTACGAAATTGCGCAGGAGAATTTTATTCCCAACGGGAATAACAGAATTATTCTGGGTACGGATGGTGATTTCAATGTAGGGATTTCATCTACCGATAAGTTGATTGAACTGATTGAGGAAAAAAGGGAAAGTGGTATCTATCTTACCGTACTGGGTGTTGGTGGCGGTAATCTGAATGACCATATGATGGAACAAATCGCCAACAATGGAAACGGTAATTATGAATATATTGATAATGCTGCGCAGCTACAGAAAGTATTTGTTCAGGAAAAATCAAAATTCTACACAGTAGCAAAGGATTGCAAGCTGCAACTGACATTTAATGTCAATATGGTCGATTCATTCCGCCTGATCGGTTATGAAAACCGGGTGTTAAGCGAAGAAGATTTTGAAAACGACTCGACAGATGCGGGCGAGATAGGGGCTTCTCAGACAATTACCGCCCTGTATCAGGTCGCACTCAAAAAAACAGATGCAAGTGCTTCATATGCAAATTTTGACTTCCGCTATAAAAAACCGGGAGAAGAGCAGAGCCGGTTATTGCAAATGAATATTCAATCCATGCCGGTGAACATCGTCAACGCCACAGAAAATACACGTTTTGCTGCATCAGTAGCCGGTTTCGGCATGTTATTGAAAGAATCCAAATACAAAGGAAATCTCACCAAACAAATGGTGCTGACTTTAGGAACAAATGCCACTACCTACGATCCGAATAATTACCGCAAAGAGTTTATACAGCTGGTGAAAAATTTGATTGAATAGGTTCATCTGACAATTATTTTGAACAGTTTTTTGTCCGGTATTCTTTAGGTGTAAGTTCGTATTCTTCAGCGAAACATTTTGAGAAATAAGAGCGGTTGGAGAATCCTACACTGTACATAATTTCTGAGATATTCATATCGGAATCTGAAAGCAGTTGCGCAGCCCTTTTCAGTCTTACTGATCTGATGAATTCGTTGACCGTTTGTCCGGTCAGCGCTTTCAGTTTGCGGTAGATTTGCTGATGAGTGATGTTCATTTTCTGGCATAAGAGTTCGATATTCAGATCGAAGTTGTCGATGTTTTCATCAATGATTTTCACCAGCAGGTATATAAACTTCTCATTACTGGATTCAACAACCAGATTCTGAGGCTCCGAAAGCATGCCCAGTTTGAAATGTTCCTGTAATTTCTGGTTTTTTTCGATGAGTTTTGCAATGCGGAGTTGCAATAATCTCATACTGAAAGGTTTGGTGATATAATCGTCGGCGCCATAGGAGAAACTTTCGTATGTAGCTTCTTCATTTACTTTTGCTGTAAGAATGATAAAAGGTATATGGCTGGTGACCATGTTCGACTTTATCTTATTACAGAATTCCAGTCCGTTCATGTTAGGCATCATCAAATCAGAAACAATTATGTCTGGCATCGATTGTTGAATGGCATTCAATCCTTCGGCACCATCAGTTGCCTCGCTGATTTCGTAGGTATCTTCCAGACTCATACGCAGGTAATTGCGCATCTCGGCATTATCTTCAACAATCAACACTTTCTTCCTTTCCGTTTCGATTTCCTTTGTTGACTCTTCGTCGGTTATTGATTCATCTTCAGTAATATTGATTTGTTCGTCAATGATGGGAAGCAAAACAACAAATACAGATCCCTGTCCATTGTTGCTTTTTACATAGATTTTTCCATTATGCAATTCCACAAATTCTTTGCACAAAGTAAGTCCTATGCCAGTTCCTTCCACCCCCTCAATAGACTTCTTCTTCGATTGATGGAAGCGTTCAAAAATCAATTCTTTTTCACTTTCATTTACTCCGACGCCATTGTCAGAAACAGCTATTTCGATCAGTTCATTACCCTCCTTGTTCGTTTTGCGGTCGAGCGAAACGGTGATGCAGCCCTGGTCCGTAGTAAACTTGAAAGCATTCGACAAGAGATTAAACATTACTTTCTCGACCTTATCGTGATCGAACGACATGATACACTGAGAGCAGGAACTATCAAAAACAAACTCGATATTTCTTTTGATGGCATGGTCCTTAAACATATTGTAAATTGATTTTACAAATGACACAATATCCATCGAAGAAGTGTTAAGTTCCATCTTTTTATTTTCAATCTTGCGAAAATCCATGATCTGATTGATCAGACGTAATAATCGTTCCGCATTTGATTTCATAATGGCAAACTGTTCCTGAAATCTGGGCTCATGGATTTGTTCCATCAGGGTCTCAATAGGGCCAAGAATAAGGGTCAGAGGAGTTCTGAACTCGTGGGATATATTGGTGAAGAAGCGTAGTTTTATCGTGTTGATTTCTTCATTTTTCTCTCTTTCATTTTTTTCCTGTTTTAACTGTTGTGCCAGCAGGATTCTTGAACGGACAATCCTGAGGATATAAAAAAGCAAAATCAGTATGAGCAGAACATAGCCGGTATATGCCCACCAGCTTTTCCACCAGGGGGGATGAATGATGATGTTCATTATGGTTACTTCCCTACTCGAGAAACCATCGGGATTTGTTCCTCTCAGATAGAAGGTATAATCGCCCGGCTGAAGGTTAGAATAGGAGGCGAAATTTTGTATTCCGCTTGTAGTATTCCAGTTTTTATCAACCCCTTCGAGCATGTACGAATACTTATTACTCGTTGGGGCGCTGAATTCGAGCAGGGAAAAATGAATCCTGATAAAGTTCTGATTATAATCCAGCATTACTTCCTCAACTTGCTCAGTTCGTTCTTCTTCGGGAACTTTAATCCATTTAATGTCATTATCGAATACCTTAATAGCGGTGATCATTGCCGGTTTCACAACTGAATCGGCGATTGACGAAACAATTTCCTGAGGGTAAAATGAGACGTATCGGTCGTAACTCCCCAAAAAGATCATCCCGTTTTTATTTATGAAGATGGAATTGGAAACAAAGCCTTTGTTGCGCAATTCGTGCGAAAAATCAAACGAAATGGTTTTTTGTTTTTTTACGTCATAATACAACAAATTCTGAAACGAAGAAAGCCAGATGTTATCCTGTTGGTCGATAATTCCATTGTGTAATGAATTGCGGTAGAAATTGTCGAGACTGACCTCGGAGAAATTATTTTTTTGGGAATTGTACAAGCACAAACCACGATCGGTAATCACATATACCTTGTTTTTGTGATCCGAGAAAATATTGATAATGCTGTTACTATTGATGCTGTTCTTATCCTTTGGATCGAATCTGAAGCGGGTGATTTTTTTTTGCCGGATATCATAATTGAACAGGCCCTCGTTGGTGATTCCAAACCATATCTTTTGATTGTTGTCGCCATGAAGGCAGGATATTTCGTTGTTTTGGTTGTGACTTACCTGATCGATAATGGAAACAACTTCGTAGCTAAAGTCAGAAAGTTGTCCGGCAGCATTAAATACTGGCGTAATACTGCAAAGACCATTGTTGACGTTCGTCCAGATATTTCCTTTTTCATCTTCGGTGATACCAAAAATATATTTCAACAGCAGTGGAGATTCTTTGATAATGACTTTTTTCAGGCTGTTACTCTTTTTGTCCCAGTAAAAAAGACCGTTATTGGTTCCGCCCCAGATATTCCCTTTTTTGTCGATGTAGATTTTTTTGCTGTATTTGCTGCTGCTCGAATTTGTATCAAACAGGTACTGCCTGGTCTGATTGTTGGCCGAATTAATGCAGAAAACCCCATTGTAGGTTGCCAGCCAAATCTGTTTCTTGTCATCAGTTGCAAGGCTGTTTACAATAATTTCATGCTGAAAATCGGCCAGCGTGTTGATGTTGAATTTTTTTCTCCGTGTATTGGACTTTGAAATCCCGTTGCTTGTACCAAACCAGATAATGCCGGATGCATCCTTATAAATGCTCCAGATGATATTATCGCAAATCGACAGGTTGTTCTGTTTGTTGTGAATAAATCCAATCGCTTTTTTCGTGCCGGTATTGAATAGGTTTAATCCTCCGTCGGTGCCGAGTAATAATTGATCGTGGCTTAGTTGAACGATGTTTTTTATAGCACTGTTAGTCAAACCGCTTGTTCTGTCGTCGGAGCTGAAGATTTCAAAACTACCATCTTGTTTGTTGAACTGGCATAATCCGGTTTCCGTGCCTAACCAGAGATATTTATCATCTTTATCAAAACTGTGGATATACATCACCAGGTTGTTAGGCATTTCATCCGAAGAAGGATGTTTTTTTACGATATAATGTTTGTATGCCTTGGTTTGAGGATTTAAGCGGAATAATCCATCGAAAGTGCCCACCCACAGCATTCCGTCTTCATCCTCATAAATCGATCGGATGATATTAAGATAAATATTCTTTCGTTGTTGCTGAAACAGAAATACTTCCATTTTGTTGGCTTTTCTGTCGTATTTGAAAAGGCCGTTTTGTGTCCCAATCCATAAATAACCACTGTTATCTTCGTAAATCACCCTGATGCGTTGCGTGGCAAGTTCCTTGTGGAGATCATTTTTCGGTTGCGGGGAGCTGAAGGTTTCATTTACAGGGTTATAGCTATTTAAGCCTTTATTAGTACCAAACCAAAGCGTATTGTCTCTCGTACGAAGGCAGCAGTTGATGAAAGAGTTGGAGATGCTGGAACTTTCATTAGGATCCTGTTTGAAAATCTTAAAACTGTAACCGTCGTACCGGTTCAGTCCGTCATCGGTTCCAAACCACAAGTAACCCGATGCATCCTGCGTAATACAATACACAGTACGGCTCGAAAGGCCTTTTTCAATAGAGATACTTTCGAAAATCATATTAGAGCTGCTTGCAAATCCACAAAGAGATATAAAACTTGTAAGGAAAATAAGAAGCAGTTTTTTTAGCTTACCCGATGATTTGATACTTTGTTTGTTAGTCATGTCAGCGTATTGTGCAGATAGGTTGTCATTGCAAATATAAGTATATTTTTTATTTATGTTCCTCAGGTGAAAAGTCCTCAGCATCAGTTATAAATATGTGTTTTATACAACCCTCTTACTTTCAGTAGTTAACAACAGTCAGTCATATCTTTCTGTCGAATTATTGCTACAAAATGATGAAAAAAGATACGATATTCCTTTCAGCTTTTGATAACTTTGCTCAATACTCAAACAAAATAAATAACACCCTTGCATTAGTTACATTATTTTTCGCGGGATGATACCAATGTTATTAAAAACCAGTATGTTCCACAGAAGGAATGTAGTATAAATTACTTTGAAATACACGCTTTTCAGCGGGTACATCAGTTGATGATACTGTTGGAGGATTATATCTGATTTTTGTAGATGATTATACCGGAAAATTGTTGTTGGAATAAACTCATAATATAATAGTATCATAAAATATGAACAGATATTTTGTGCTTGTAATCAGTTTAACAGGATGGTTTGTCGTGACAGCCGGAAATATTGATCTTTCAGGAAAATGGGCAGTGAAACTCGACAGAGATCAGAGAGAAATGTCAGGAGAAGAACCTCACCAAACTTACTGTGATTCGATTCACCTTCCCGGTGCCCTTCATGCGCAGGGATTTGGCGATAATGTAACGGTGCAAACCAAATGGTATTCAGGAAATCTTTCCACTTTGTGGTATTATCATCCTATGTACGAAAAGTACCGGCAGCCAGGGAACATTAAGATATTTGATTTTTTCCAACCCAAAAAGCATTACATCGGCAAAGCATGGTATAAACGGACGATTGTACTCCCTGATGAGATTAAAGACAAACAATGTTTTCTTTATCTTGAGAGGGTACACTGGCAAAGCACACTTTATGTTAATGGTCATCTGGTCGGCAACAATCAGGGACTGGGAACTGCACATGAGTATAACATTAGCAGCTATGTAAAACAGGGGAAGAACGATATTGTCCTTTGTGTTGATAATTCGCAGATCGTTGATATAGGCCGGATTCCGCACAGTATCTCAGAGCAAACCATGGCTGCATGGAATGGAGTATTGGGGCAAATGCAACTGCGTGTAAAAGATAAAATCCGGATAGATGAGGTGCAGGTCTTTCCAGATTATGAGAAAAAACAGGCAATCGTAAAAATAAAACTGGCCAATGCCTTCAGTAGTTCAGAGAAAATTCAATTGAAGTTAAAAGCGCAGAGCTATAATTCTCAACATAGATTCTCAGGGAAGAAGATGGTGAACGAAAGTGTGATTAAGCCGGATACCATTACGACACTGGAGATTGTTTATCCATTCAAGGGTAAAGTGCAGGAATGGAATGAGTTTAATCCTTTCTTATATCAACTTAATATCAGTCTTGAATCAACAAGAGCC
>JAYFPP010000020.1:0-5045 GCA_034927635.1 Paludibacter sp. | reverse complement strand
GACATTACTTCATCTAAGAACTCAACGGTATGTTTACCTGGTTTGCAACCCGGAATAAATCCGTTATTACGTTTCAAATCTTCTGCCATTTGGGTTGGATTGATGGTAATAGCTGTATAAAAATAGGTAAATATAATGATCAGTAACGCAAAAACAAAGTTATACCAAAATCCCGTATTGTTCATGAATGCTCCAACAAAACCGCTTACAGCTTCAGAATTAGCGAAACCGGCAAGCGTAAGTGGAATAAACATGATAGCCTGAGCAAAAATGATAGGCATAACACCGGCAGCATTGATCTTCAAAGGAATATACTGACGAACACCTCCGTATTGTTTGTTCCCTACCACACGTTTTGCATATTGCACAGTAATCTTTCGTGTTCCCTGAACCAATAGAATTGAAGCTGCAATAACAGCCAACAGGAAAACAATTTCAAGCAGGAACATCACCAAACCACCACCCGAATCAACGAAACGGGAAGCAAACTCTTTGATTACAGCACCCGGAAATCTGGAAATAATACCGATAAGGATAATAAAGGAAATCCCGTTTCCCACACCTTTATCAGTAATACGTTCGCCCAACCACATTACAAACATTGAACCGGCAGCCAGAATAATAGTAGAAGTGATGGTAAACCATATTCCACCGGGCAGAGACGAACCGGCCTGTTGCAATTGCACGCCTAAGTTAATTAAATAGGTAGGTCCCTGCATTAACAGAATAGCTACAGTAAGATAGCGGGTGATCTGGTTCATCTTACGACGGCCACTTTCTCCTTCTCTCTGCATTTTCTGAAAATAAGGTACCATGATTGTCAGCAGCTGAACAGCGATAGATGCGGAAATGTAGGGCATGATACCCAACGCAAAAATCGAGGCATTAGCAAACGCACCACCCGAGAACATATCCAACAAAGCCATTAAACCACCACTGGTTTGAGCTTTCAACGCGGTCAGCGCAGCTGGGTCGATACCGGGAAGAACGACAAATGAACCGAAACGATAAATCAAAACAAACAGAAATGTTGTTAAGAGTCTGCTACGGAGATCTTCAATCTTCCAGATATTTTTTATTGTCTCTATGAGCTTTTTCATGTGTATAATATATTTTTTCCTATCACGTGGAACATGTTCCCGATGATTATAATTTTACAATGGTACCACCTGCTGCAGTGATAGCTGCCTCAGCAGTTTTTGAGAATGCATTTGCTTCTACATCTAATTTGACTGTAAGAACGCCTTTTCCCAAAATCTTCACTTTATTGGTTTTGCTGATAAATCCATGGGCACGTAATTCATCCATACCTATTTTTGTCAGCTGTGCCGACTGTGCCAATGTCTCAAGTGTATCCAGATTGATTGGTTTGTATTCAATTTTATCCAGACTTTTGAAACCGAATTTTGGCAAACGACGTTGCAAAGGCATCTGACCACCTTCAAAACCGATTTTTTTAGAATAACCTGAACGCGATTTTGCGCCTTTATGTCCACGAGTAGAGGTACCACCGAGACCGGAACCGGTACCACGACCAATTCTTTTTCTGGTTTGAACAGAACCTGCTGCTGGGGTTAAATTACTTAAATTCATATCTTATGTATTAAAAGATTCTACGATTAATCAATTACTTTCACCAAATGTTTCACTTTATCTACCATTCCCAGTATCTGGGGAGTAGCTTCATGCTCAACCACGGCGTTCATTTTTTTCAAACCCAAAGCTTCCAAAGTCAGTTTCTGATCTTTAGGAGACTTAATTTTACTTCTAACCTGTTGTATTTTAATTGTTGCCATCTTTGATTGAGAATTAACCGTTAAACACTTTATCGATAGAGATACCACGGTTTTGAGCCACGGTATAAGCATCGCGTAATTCACCTAAAGCAACCATGGTAGCTTTTACCAGGTTGTGTGGGTTGGAAGAACCTTTCGATTTTGCCAACACGTCAGTAATACCCACACTTTCGAGTACGGCACGCATAGCACCACCGGCTTTAACTCCGGTACCGTGTGAAGCGGGTTTGATTAATACCTGTGCACCACCGAATTTAGCAATCTGTTCGTGAGGAATAGTTCCATTAAGAACAGGCACTTTAATCAGGTTCTTTTTGGCAGCTTCGGTACCTTTGGCGATAGCAGCAGTTACCTCACCGGCTTTGCCTAATCCCCAACCTACGATACCATCTTCATTACCAACTACAACGATGGCAGAAAAGCTGAAGGTACGTCCCCCTTTGGTTACCTTGGTAACGCGGTTAACGGCAACTAATCTGTCTTTCAATTCCAAATCATTGGTTGTTTTAACTTTATTCATATCTGTTGTCTTACCTGATTAAAATTTAAGTCCGGCTTCGCGTGCAGCATCAGCCAATTGTTTAACTCTTCCGTGATACAAATAACCGTTTCTGTCGAATACCACTTCAGTAATACCTGCTTCCTGAGCAGCTTTTGCTACTAAAGCGCCAACCTTGGCAGCTTGTTCGATTTTTGTAACTTTATCTTTCATTCCCAGTGAAGATGCTGCAGCGAGTGTTTTTCCCTGTACATCATCAACTAATTGAGCATATATTTGCGTATTGCTACGAAAAACTGTCAAGCGGGGTTTCAAAGCGGTACCACTCACCTTGTGACGGATATGCGCTTTTATTCTTTCTCTTCTGTTTGTATTTGCCATTTTCTTATACAAGTTTACGTGAATTATTTACCTTTACCAGCTGATTTACCGGCTTTACGACGGATAAGTTCTCCCGCGAATTTAACCCCTTTACCTTTATAAGGTTCCGGTTTACGGAATGAACGGATTTTCGCGCAAACTTGTCCAATTAATTGCTTATCGGCACTTTCGAGTATAATAACAGGATTCTGGTTACGTTCCGATTTAGTTTCAACCTTGATTTCTGCAGGTAAACCTAAAAAGATATTATGCGTATAACCTAAGGCCATTTCGAGTACCTGACCCTGATTGGATACACGGTAACCCACACCTACAAGTTCGAGCACTTTTTTATAACCTTCTGATACACCTGTAACCATATTCTGGATCAGGGAGCGGTAAAGACCATGCATGGCACGGTTTTGTTTTTCGTCATCAGGACGTGAAACCACACACTGGTTTCCCTCAACTGCAATGGTGATATTAGGGTTGATTTCCTGAGTCAAAGTTCCTTTCGGGCCTTTTACTGTTACAACCACACCTTGTTGTGTAATGCTTACCCCTGCAGGAATAGTAATAGGTAATTTTCCAATTCTTGACATACTTTTCTCCTCCCTACATTAATAAACAAAACATAAAACTTCACCACCAACTCTCAAATCACGTGCCTGTTTGTTAGTCATCACGCCTTTTGATGTAGAAATAATGGCAATACCTAATCCGTTCAATACGCGTGGAATCTCATCGATACCAACATATTGACGTAAACCCGGGGTAGATACCCGGATTAATTTCTTAATTGAGTTAACTTTGTTAACCGGGTCGTATTTCAGAGCGATTTTAATCGTGCCCTGAGGACCGTCTTCTACAAATTTGTAGTTAAGGATATAACCCTGTTCGTGCAGAATACGGGTAATTTCCTTTTTGAGATTGGATGCCGGAATTTCCACCACACGGTGTTTTGCTTTGATAGCATTCCGCAATCGCGTTAAATAATCTGCTATTGGATCTGTCATAAAAATGATTTTTAAATTGATCCCGCCTGTCGGGACAATATTTATTGTTTTATTATTTTTGTCTTAAACGCACTACATTGCGTCTTTACAAATATTTCGCTATTAGCTATTCGCTTCTGTTACCAGCTTGCTTTTTTCACTCCGGGGATAAGGCCTTTTGATGCCATTTCGCGGAACTGAATACGTGAGATTCCGAACTGACGCATATATCCTTTCGGACGACCGGTGATTTTGCAACGGTTGTGCAGACGGATAGGTGACGAGTTTCTTGGAAGGGTCTGAAGGGCATCATAATTTCCTTCAGCTAAGAATTTTTCACGTTTTTCAGCAAACTTCGCGATTAATCTGGCTCTTTTCACCTCGCGGGCTTTCATTGATTCTTTTGCCATTGTATCTCTTAATTAGTTTTTCTTAAATGGTAATCCGAACTCTTTCAACAATGCAAAACCTTCTTCATCGGTTTTGGCAGTTGTAACGAAAGTAATATTCATACCCAGCAACCGGCTGATATTATCAATATTGATTTCAGGTAAAATAATCTCCTCGGTAATACCAAGTGTATAGTTTCCGCGTCCATCAAGCTTATTCTCAATCCCCTTGAAGTCGCGTACACGTGGCAAAGCAAC
The DNA here is from genome assembly GCA_034927635.1 of Paludibacter sp. GTDB lineage: Bacteria > Bacteroidota > Bacteroidia > Bacteroidales > Paludibacteraceae > Paludibacter. The sequence goes on along the minus strand of JAYFPP010000020.1, from coordinate 748 downwards.
ACTGATCAAACGTTCAAGGAACTCATACATACGGTCGCCGCGTAATGTTACACGTACACCGATAGGCATTTTTTTACGTACCTTGAAATTCGAAATATCTTTCTTTGAAATCGTCTGAACTGCTTTCTGACCGGTAATGGCTGTCATTTCATTGATCGCCACTTCAATAATTTTTTTATCGGCAACGGCAATTCCCAATCCCTGGTTTAATACGATTTTTTCCAGTTTCGGAGTTTGCATTACAGATTTGTAACCGAACTCTTTTACCAACGCAGGAACGATGCGTTCCCGGTAATCTTGTTTAAATCTTGCTGTATTCATTTTTTAAATTTCCTCTCCTGTTTTTTTGGAAATACGCACCAATTTGCCCTCAGCATTCAATTTGCGTCCAACGCGTACGGGTTTACCACCTTCTACCGGATTCAAATTAGAGATGTGAACAGATGCTTCCTGTTTAACAATACCACCTTGAGGACTTTTCGCACTAGGTTTGGTATGCTTGGATACCATATTAATTCCTTCTACGATTGCGCGGCTTTTACTTACGAGGACTTCCAAAACACGACCTGTTTTGCCTTTATCCACGCCGGCATTAACGTAAACGGTGTCACCTTTTTTGATATGTAATTTACTCATTACTAAATAATTTTACGAAGATTAAAGCACTTCAGGTGCAAGTGATATGATTTTCATGTTTGTAGCACGCAACTCGCGGGCCACCGGGCCGAAAATACGGCTACCGCGGATT
>JAYFPP010000198.1:0-6658 GCA_034927635.1 Paludibacter sp. | reverse complement strand
CATTTCGGCCAGATTGGCTCCCTTGCCACCAAGGAGGTTTTTCATGTCTGCTTTTCCTTCAGCTTTTCCATTGCCAAAGGTGTACACTCTTTTTGTGTTACTCATAATTGTTATATTAAATTTATTATTTGATGCATAATGGCCGCAAAAATACGATAATTTTTGCGCAAAAACAAACAGCTTGTGTAGTTTTTGATTGGTCAATAATAATTTTCTGTAATTGACCTATCTGAATGTTTAACAACAAGCTAAGTTCTCAATTGTTCAATAACAAAATCAGAAATTTGTTTTTGTAATGTTTTTAATTTAAGGTATTCTTCTTCCTTTGTCCTGGCAAATTTATATAACCTGCGTTTTGCACTGTCTGATTTAAGTTTTTTGTACATCAGAAAGCTTAATTTTCCACTGAAATAGTGAACAGGTATAAGAAGTATAAACATCCACCAGGGTAATGAAAGAAGCATTACTATAAAGACAGACTGTATGCTGTACATTATCGGGAAACTCAGAATGCTGAATCCATAGTATACAGAACTGTAAAATCCTTTGTATTCAATCTTTAAAATTTTAACAAAAAGAGTGGGAATCTTAAAGGGTAAAATATTTAAAATAAAACCAGGCAGACCTGCACATAAATATATGAGATTCAATAAACCTGAAAATATAAGGTCAGAGATTCGTGGTTGAGGCTGTTCCAGATTGATTGTGCGTAAATTTTCTTTCAACAAACCTTCTTTGTAAGTTTTACACAGTGTGTCTAAATTCTCAATCTTATGTGGGTCTGTTTTTTCCGATTCCACTAATAATTTAGCTGTTGTTTGTCCTGCATAAAAACGATTGACAGTAGTATCCGTTAAATGTAATTCTTTTAACATTACACCACAGCTGGCCTCAATCGCAGTTTCAAAGCATTCATAATATTTTTCTGTAGCGAGGTTTTGTACCAGATTTTCCATGTCATCCTTCAGCCTGATCCTGAGTTGATTAATGCCATTTGCCTGATTTGTCTCATACAAATTCATATAATCTTTCACATCGATGGGTTTTCCTATATGAATGATGATATGCTTTCCAAATTTGGTTAAATGCCCCATGTCGATACCAACGGGAAGTATTTTGACCGATTTACCTTCAGGCATATGCTGTTGAGTACTAAATGCGATCCGGAAAATTCCCTTTACTAAAGGGCGTATGTTTTTTTCATCTCCCTGATTTCCTTCGGGCATGATTACTATAGCAGCATTGTTCAACAGGGCTTCTTCTGCTTCCTGAAACGATGCGCGGTTTTTTTCAAGATTTTCGTAACCATCTCTGATGCGGAAAGCCGGCATTAATTTGGCAAAACGAATAAATTTGACAACAAATTTATGAAGGTTAAACAAATCAGCTCTTGCCAAATAAATTTTTGCCATATCAGATGGAGGTAATGATAGGATGGCGATGGCATCCATCAGTGCATTTAAGTGATTTGGTGCTATAATAAGAGCTTCTCCGACAGGAATATTTTCTTTTCCCAGTAGGATGTATTCATCATAATAATTTTTGAAAACCCAAACGACAAACTTTCTACCTAATCGATATAGGGTGCTCAATTCATATATTTTCGACATTTTACTTATTTAATCTGTTAGTCAGAGATAGAGAATTCAAATTTCTGTGACTTTTTTACGGCTCCAATAGGAGGATATTCCAAGTCCGGATATAATATGCCAGATGCCCCACCATGCTGTTATAAATAACATTCCGCCAATTTGTAAATCCGGTGGAAAAATTTTAGGATTAAATAGTAAAACTAATCCCAAACCTGAATTTTGAATGCCTGTTTCGATAGTTACTGTTCTTCTGTCTGCTCCCCTCAATTTAAAGAAGCTAGCGACTCCATATCCTGTTAACAATGCTAATCCGTTGTGGATAAGGACAATAAAAAACACAAACCAAATATATTTTAAGAACAAATCAAAGTTATTTGAAAATGCCAGAACAATCATTGCTAAAAAAAATACGATTGATAGTTTCTGGATGGGTTTTTTGATTTTCTCAGTAATTTTAGGTAAAAGGCGGGCGAAAATAATTCCTAATACCAGGGGAATTCCGAGTAAAATAAAAACCGTTTCAAACATTTGCCATTTGTCAATTTCCAGCATTTGGAGAGCATCAGCAGCATGTTTATTGATGTAGCGAACATATAATCCACCCCAGATTGCAAAATTGGCCGGGGTAGTAATGATAGCTAACAGGGTGGTTGAGGCGGTCAAACCAACTGAAAGTTCTATATTGGCTTTGGAGAGAGATGACATAAAGTTTGAGATATTTCCTCCGGGACAGGCGGCTACGAGAATCATACCAATCGCAACTGTCGGAGTAATAATATCGTTAAAAATTATAACCAAAAGGAAGGTAACTAAAGGTAGCGCAACTAACTGTGAAAATAAACCAACCAAAGTTGATTTCGGATTTTTAATCATTGTAGCAAATTGTTGGGGTTTAATACCCAAAGCCACACCAAACATTATAAAACTCAATACTATGTTGATAGTGTGCATTCCGGCTGCATTGAAATTAATTCTGACCGGGTCAAGCTCAAGCAGAGATTCGTACATAATTTTTGGGTATTAATGATTACTATTGCTGGATTAGCTTCTACATATCTAACGTTAGGGCAAAGATAAATTAATTCTTATAAAATGAGTACTTTTGCAGGTAAAATTCATATTTAATGACAGAAGTTTTCCAGACTATAGCTTCAATAACAGAAGGTTTGTACAAATCAAAAGGAAGTAAATTTATTTCTTTTGCAATCCCTGTTCACACAGTTGATGAAGTTAAAGATATAATTTCCGCTTATCGCAAAAAATATCATGATGCGCGCCATATATGTTATGCGTATGTTTTACAGCCTGATCGATCAGAATTCAGAGCCAATGACGACGGTGAACCATCGGGTACAGCCGGTCGGCCAATATTGGGTCAGATCAACTCCAGAGGTTTGACTAATATAATGGTAGTTGTAATCAGATATTTCGGAGGTGTTCTTCTGGGCACAGGCGGACTGATTACTGCCTATAAAGAAGCAGCCTCGACAGCACTCAATGATGCTGTAGTTGTTGAAAGAAACGTTGAAGTATTTTGTGAAATTCATTTTCAGTATCCTATGATAAATGAAGTGATGAAATTGGTCAAAGAGTCGGATGCCATTGTTAATGAGCAATATTTTGGAAATGAATGCATTTTGAAATGTGTGGTTCCAATGCGTATGAAAAATGTATTATTTGGTAAACTAAATAAAATTAATGAAGTGCGCATTATTTTATAACATTAGCGCTTTTTTATGTGACAGAATTTTAATACCTTTGTCGCATAAGATGAAAGCAAAAAAAATAAAATACCATCATTTTTTATGTGACTTATCCTTTGATAGTTACAAAAGTATGAACATCAGAAAACCAATGTAAATCCGGGATGATTTGTGTTGGTTTTTTTGTTAAATCTTCAATCTCAACAATATGAACCAGAGCCTCGTTTCGATTACCGATTACAGTAAGGAAGAAATTTTATCTATCCTGAGTTCGGCACGTGATTTTGAAGCCAATCCGAATCGCAAAACACTGGATGGTAAAGTAATCGCTACTTTGTTTTTTGAACCCTCTACCCGCACAAGATTAAGTTTTGAAACGGCAGTTATGAGGTTGGGAGGGTCGGTTATCGGTTTTTCCGACGCAGCCACTTCAAGTTCTGCAAAAGGGGAAACCCTGAATGATACCATTCATATGGTGAGCTGTTATGCTGATGCTATTGTGATGAGACATCCGCTTGAAGGTGCTGCCAGATACGCATCCGAAGTGTCGCCGGTGCCAATTATCAATGCCGGTGATGGTGCTAATCAACATCCTTCGCAGACATTACTTGATTTGTATTCAATTCAAAAGACACAGGGGACACTTGAAAATCTGAATATTTGTCTTGTAGGTGACCTTAAATATGGTCGAACTGTGCATTCTCTCATTCAGGCAATGTCTCATTTTAATCCGTCTTTTAAATTTATTGCTCCTGAAGAGCTGAAAATGCCTGAGGAATATAAATCATTTTGTAAAAATAATAATATCCCGTTTACAGAATCCTGTGATTTGACAGATAATTTCAATGATGCGGATATACTGTACATGACCCGTGTTCAAAAGGAAAGATTTCAGGATTTGATGGAATATGAAAGGGTAAAAAATGTTTATACGCTTAAAAATGAAATGTTGTCGAATTCAAAACCTAATCTGAAAATTTTACATCCCCTTCCACGGGTAAATGAAATTGATATGGATGTTGATAAAAACGAAAAGGCATATTATTTCAAACAGGCACAGAACGGATTGTATGTGCGGCAGGCCATCATCTCCAAGGTGTTGAATATAGCGAATAGCTTATAACGAATAGCGATTATCAATAGCCCGTTTTAACCGGGGAATAAATATTGAAATATGGAAAAGGAATTAAAAGTTGCAGCATTGCGTAACGGAACGGTAATCGACCATATTCCGGCAGATAAATTATTTCAGGTTGTTTCTGTATTACGATTGAAGTATTACAATCACCCGATTACCATAGGAAACAATTTTGATAGTAAACGAATGGGAACTAAAGGTATTATTAAAATATCAGACCGTTTTCTGGAAGTTAATGAAGCAAGTAAAATTGCACTGATTGCACCGAATGCCCGGATAAATATTATTAAAGAGTATCAGGTTGTTGAAAAGCGAACTTTAATTCTGGGTGATGAGATTTATGACGTAATGCATTGTGCTAATCCTGTGTGTATTACCAATCATCAACCTGTTCCTACAAAATTTCTGGTGATAAGGGATGGAAATCAAATCAGACTGAAGTGCTGTTATTGCGAGCGTGAAGTGAAACAGGATGAAGTGAAAATTAAGAAGAATTAAATATGACAAATAAATCACATGTGTCGTGGAAGCCTGGTACAATGATTTATCCTTTGCCGGCGGCACTAATTTCTTGCGGAAATACTCCTGAAAACTATAATTTACTCACGGTCAGCTGGCTGGGAACAATTTGCTCTAATCCTCCGATGTGTTATATTTCTGTTCGTCCTGAAAGGCATTCATATCAATTAATAAAAGAGAGTGGAGAATTTGTTATCAACCTGACCAATGAAGCTATGGCTTTTGCAACTGATTGGTGTGGAGTGCGAAGTGGCAGGGATTATCATAAATTCAGTAAGATGAAATTATCACCAGTGAAAGCTGAAATGCTTGATGCTCCTATGATTAAAGAAGCTCCGTTGTGTATTGAATGTAAGGTGAAAGAAATTATTCCTTTAGGATCACATGATATGTTTATTGCAGATGTAGTCAATATTCAGGCTGATAAGCAGTATATTGACCCTGAAACAGATACCTTTGATCTTGCCAAAGCAAAATTAATCGCTTATTCGCACGGGCATTATTATAAACTTGGAGAAGAGATAGGAAAATTTGGTTGGACAGTTAAAAAGAAAAAATAATCAAAATACTCTCTTGCTTATTGAGAGGTGACAATAAAATTAATTATATAAAATGAAAAGAGACAACGTAATTTTTGAAATTATTGACCGTGAGAAACAACGCCAAATGAAAGGCATTGAGTTAATTGCTTCGGAAAATTTTGTAAGTGATCAGGTAATGGAGGCCATGGGCTCTGTTTTAACTAATAAATATGCCGAAGGTTATCCCGGAAAGCGCTATTATGGTGGTTGCGAAGTAGTTGATGAGTCGGAACAAATTGCTATTGATCGTATAAAGAAAGTTTTTGGTGCTGAATGGGCAAATGTTCAACCTCATTCGGGCGCTCAGGCGAATGCTGCTGTTTTTCTGGCATGTTTAAATCCCGGAGACAAATTTCTGGGTTTGAATCTGGCACATGGCGGACATTTATCTCATGGCTCTTTAGTAAATAGTTCGGGAATTTTATACCGCCCTTCGGAATACAATGTGAAACAGGAAACCGGACGTGTGGACTATGACCAAATGGAAGAAGTCGCTTTGCGCGAACAACCTAAACTGATTGTTGGGGGTGGTTCTGCTTATTCAAGAGAATGGGATTACAAACGTATGCGTGAAATTGCTGATAAAGTGGGAGCTATTCTGATGATTGATATGGCACACCCTGCCGGGTTGATTGCTGCCGGACTGTTGGATAATCCGGTGAAATATGCGCATATCGTAACTTCTACTACGCACAAGACTTTACGTGGCCCTCGTGGTGGTATCATCCTGATAGGAAAAGATTTCCCAAATCCATGGGGAAAAACAACACCGAAGGGTGAGGTGAAAATGATGTCGGCTTTACTTGACTCTGCAGTTTTCCCCGGTATTCAGGGAGGACCGCTTGAACATATTATTGCTGCTAAAGCGGTTGCTTTTGGCGAATGCCTGCAACCTGAATATAAAGAGTACCAGATACAGGTGCAGAAAAATGCCAAAGCGCTGGCTGAAGCGTTGATTGCACGTGGCTTTACCATCATTTCAGGTGGTACTGATAATCACTCTATGTTGGTTGACTTACGCTCTAAATATCCTGATCTTACTGGTAAAGTGGCTGAGAAAGCTTTGGTTGATGCTGACATCACCTGCAACAAAAATATGGTGCCTTTTGATAGTCGCTCAGCTTT
>JAYFPP010000208.1:0-42443 GCA_034927635.1 Paludibacter sp. | reverse complement strand
TCCAATAACAACGAGGCGAGTCCCTTCCCTTTATATTCGTTTTTAAATCCTACAAATAAACAATGGATAAACATGTATCCGTCGGCTTCAACCGGGCGATGAGCGTATTTGCCGGGAATGTATTCCAACATGCCCTGATACCCTCCCTTTTGGGAAAATACAACTTTAATTCGAAGTCCTTTCGGATAGTAGGCTGTAAACCATTTGATTTTTTTTCTTAACTCAACATGTTTTTTCACATCTTTATATCCGCAAACACCATATTCAGCAATATTTTCCGGTGTAAGATTGATAATTTTTATATCATCCATATTATCTTTATAGTATATCTTGTTAAATTGATATTGATGCGAATCAGAAATAGAAAAGTTTGTTTACTTCAAAGGAAAATATTCGTTTTTATTACCACATATCAGGCAAACATCTCTATGAACACATAACAAATGCCCACATTTTGAACATTTCCATTTTGCTTTTTCAATTTCAATGAAAGCATTCAAACCGGTTTCCTTAACTTTATTCAGGTTTTCGATAGGACTTTCTCCATATTTGGCAACATATCGTTTATCCAAATCTTTTATACGCTTACATGGAAATTTCACACATTCATGACACAGCAACTTTACATTGCCTTTCTTTTCGACACAGGTTATAATACTGCAAACCGTACAGTGATAAGGCTTATTGCCGGGATTGTTACAGCCCACACATTTGTTTTTGCTTCGTTGGAATCCCAAACAAATATCGCAAATTACACCACAGGGGGCAATAGTTAAATTATTCATCATTTATTTTTCACCAGCCTCCCAACCATTTCATCAATTTTAATCAGATATACTCCTTGTTCTAAATGCTTTGTGTTGATATAACTTTTGGAGTTAATTTGCTGAGTTAATACCAGATTGCCGCTTAAATTAAATATTGAAATGGTGGTTGTTTTATCTCCGACATTCACATAGAAACCATCAGTAACTGGGTTTGGGTATAATAATACAGCATCGGTGACCAAGCCATCAACATCTGTATTCATGGTGGTTGTAAAACTTTGATCTGAACCATAAGTCGTTCCTCCGTCATTTACCCCTTTCACCCTGAAATGATACGTTGTATTGGGTGATAAACCTGCAATTGTTTTGCTTACCGACGTAGCCGAAACACCTGTGACAGGACTTTGGTCGGCCGTAACACTTGTTCCGTAGGCGGTTGTCAATCCATACTCAAACGTAACAACCGAGCTTTCATTATTCGCATTAACAGTACCATTCAATGTTGCAGATAATGCTAAAACATCGGTGGCAGCATTTGTTGTTGCAGCAGGTGCAATTGCAGGATTTACAGTAAAAGAACATACCGATGATGTTGGATAATTGATAGCATCATCATAAAGCCAATTGCTGCGATTGTTGATGGCTGTTAACAATGCTGATTTCGTCCCTGTAGTTAATGTGCAATTGTATCTGGCATTATCTTTTTCAGTTAGTACCGTCCAATCAGGAAAAACAGCAATACAGGTAGAACCGTTGATTAATCCTGGAGGCAAACGAGACACATTTACTCCGGTAACAGTATATGCGGAAGCAGATGTCCAGCCTGTCGACGGATCATTTGGTTCGGTCGAGCTATTACCGTCGTTCAACGTTAATCCTGCAATAAAGGTTGGGCTCGCAGGTTTGGTTGATTCACTCGTTTGATAGACAAGGATCTGGTCTCCACCGCTTAAATTAAAGTTACTTGTTCCCCATGCAAAAGTAACTGAACCTCCCCCTCCTGTTACGGATAACACATCAGCAGTTGTTGTTTCATCAATATGCACGACAGTGCCAGCACCAAGTGCGCCGGTAGAAGTGTACTTTAAATGTGATTCAGAATTTGTATTCCAGGAAGAATTACCCCAGCCCTCTTCGGCAAAATAGATTACAGTACCAGATGAAATTGGTACAAGTGTTACAAAGGAAAAACCATCAGAAGGGGAATCTTCATTCATACGAACAATGGCTACATCACCCACACTCAATGTAGTCTGTGCCATACTTGCGATTGTACAGCCAAAAAGCAAAGCTAACATTAAACTTGTAATGATTGTTTTCATAATGGATAGTTTTTAAGTAAATATACATTTGAAATATAACGAGTTGATAATAGTTAGATTATTATGCTGTTGTTTGCTATCTTACATAGTTTTCAATTCTTTTATTTCTCGATTGAATGAAATTTATAACTCCCCTTTTATACAACAGATATTCGTCGATACCGGAGAATACAGGCGGAGTTATATAATTATTAAATGGCAAATAAAATCTTATCATTTGGTTTTCATCAACTAAGTCGTCGAGTAAAAAGAACCTGATATAGCCGCTAAAATTCTCAAACAAATCGAAGAAGTTTTTATATCTCAATAAAGTATCGTATAGCGGACTTTCTTGTCCCAAATAAAATAGTCGAATACATTCTAAAGTCAAGTCGAATCGGTCGTCAATCAAACTATTTACTCCACGTGCCTGATTGATTGTATGATTGTCGTCGATTCGGTTATTTGGAAAAATGATATATGCCCCAATTGTCGAACCAGTATCAAAAAGTTCATCTACCTCGTTTGGGATTTGTTTTGTAAGCCAGCGCTTTCGTATCTGGCTTTTGTACGAGTGCGTTATGGCATCGCTTCCCAAAAAGAATTCTCCAAGCTCTGATTTATGATGTAAACAAACGCCATTTTTATTGTCACACAATTCGAATATTTTACCATTTGGCAAAGTTTTACTCCATAACATCTTATGGTATTTTCGGAGTGTCTGACTGGTGCTATCCGGGTCTCCACCTTTGGCATCGGAGTAAACATTGAATGTTGTGTTGATTGGCATTTGACCGGATCGTTAAAATTGTTGTGTTTAAGTGTCGTTTTTGCGTTATGTGTTTTATAATATTTCAGTTCAATAAAGTTAATTCTGAATATATTTCCTCCCGAAATGTCAGAACCGAAAGGGTTTTCCTTTTAGATTTACTCTATACCCCAACGTAAATGCAAAATTTCCATTTGGATTGCTTGTCAGATCTGGCTTTACCCGTTTATAATCCAGTGAAAATCCAAATAAACCAATGCCAATTCCTGTTGTGGTTAAATTGTTATTATCTCTCATTGATGTATCATTATATCTACCGAATCTTAATGCCACATATATTTTATTATTATAATTCGCTCTTAACTCGGTTCCGAATTTGCGTCTGATCTCTTTTAACTCTCCGCCAAATCCTTCAGGAGAATCATAAAACGATTGGTACAAAGCCTGAAATGATGAAATATCAGGATTATAACCTCTGATTATTAATTGACTATTGTCGGAAGCATATACCGGTTCTGATGGTACTAAATCTTTCTCCAACTGAACTGCAAACTCCAAATTGAGATTGAATTTATTCGAAATCTTGTATTCGGGATTCAATAATACTCCCAATTTCAAATTCGCAGGTATAAAATTATGAGTGATTCCATAGTCGTAGGAAACTTTTGGTCCTAAATTATTTATTGAACTTCCTAAGTTTGTATTTAAATCAAATTGTTTAGAAAGCTTATACTTCTTCTTATTGCTGAATCCTAAGTCAACAGCAAATGTATTTATATTCAAATCATTACCCATATCAGCATCTATGAGTTTAATTCCTAACCCCACTGAAACATAATCGGAAATTGCTCTCGAATATGAAAACTTGTGATATGATTCTTGAGGATATACGGTAGCAATTTCATATCCGTTTTCATCCGTTAACATTACTGATCCAAATGAAAATCTTGAAAAAGTATAACCTAAAATATTTTTGCTGTCGATGGCATAAAAACCATTTACACTAATATTGCCTGCATTTGAAATTACTTCTGATAGCATTGGCATATAGGAAATATTTACACCTACATATTCATGGTTATTTGATAATAAAGCAGGATTTTGATACAATCCTGCATCGGGATAAAACGTTGAAGCCACCGAACCTATATCCGCTATTCCTCCTATGTGGGAATTCGAATTATATTCTATTGATGGAATGACAACAGGTACTATCCGTTCGGTCTGTGAATAAATTTCTATTGTCAGGAAAAATAACAAGGATGCAAGAAAAAATTTCATAAATTTATGTGTTAGATTAAATGTAATATAGTTTTCAGATCTCATGTTTATACACACAACTGCACTTAATTCGACAAATCACCCATCACTTTTCTCATAAATTCTTCGAAAGACAAATGTATTAATTATTTTATAAATTAACATAAAAAAAAACAAAAACACACAAACAATTTATCATTTACCTTAATGAAGTATGATGCCTGTTTGAATAACACATTAATAACACTAATATCACCAACATTATAGTTAAAGTTCAGGAGAAACTAATAAGGAATAAACAAGGTTTTTGGTTGGCTACTACGGATGTTCTGTATGAAAATTAGTTTTTATTAAGGTAAGTTTAGTGTATACAATAACCTTACCCGGTGTATGAGGTACATTGCAGGCAGTGTACCTGTGTCACGAAAAGCATATGACAACTCTAAGCACGACCAAAGGGAATAGGCGAAGCCGACGAAACAATCCCCTCATCAATCATATTTATACTAGACTTACACATTCTTTACATTCTTTACATTTTTTACTCAAAACAACCTGATTATTCCAAACTATTTCATTACTTTTGCACACATTTTCCAATCGAGGAGATGATTTAAGTTATTTAGATTTACATTTTTAAACTCATCCAACTCACTTGGATTTTTAATTTTCTTCAGAAAAAATGAAAAACAAATACAAAGACCTGATTGAACAGACCTTCGAATTCCCTAACGAAGAGTTTGACGTGGTCGACAATAATCTGGAATGGTTCGGGATTCCGCTGATGGACATTATCAAACAATACGGTACTCCCCTGCGTATTTCCTATCTGCCAAAAATCTCTGAAAACATACAGAAAGCAAGGCGTATGTTCAATGTAGCCATGGCAAAAGTGGACTACAATGCCGACTATCATTATTGTTACTGCACCAAAAGCTCCCACTTCTCCTTTGTCATGGAAGAGGTACTGAAGAATGGCGTACATGTAGAGACTTCATCTGCATTCGACATCAATATCATTGAATCATTACACGAACAGAAGCTAATCAAACCGGATACATTTATCATATGTAACGGATTTAAACGTCCGCAATACGTTGAAAACATTCAAAACCTAATGCGTGAGGGCTTTACAAATGTCGTTCCTATATTGGATAATAAATTCGAACTGGACTTGCTTCTAAAAGACTTTGACATCAAGTTCAATGTTGGCATCCGTATTGCTGCCGAGGAAGAACCGAAGTTCGACTTCTATACTTCACGTCTGGGTATCCGCTATAAAGATATTATTCCTTATTACAACAACTACATCGCCACCAATCCAAATGTCGGATTAAAGATGCTGCACTTTTTCATCAATACGGGCGTAAAGGATACTGCATATTACTGGAACGAGCTGAACAAGGCCATCAACCTGTATTGTGAGTTAAAAAAGATATCTCCGGAACTGGACAGTCTGAATATCGGCGGTGGTTTTCCGATACAGACACATCTTGATATGGCTTACGATTATGAATATATCGCGGAAGAGATTGTGGCACAGATCAAAACCATCTGCAACCAGCATGGTGTACAGGAACCAAACATCTTCACCGAATTCGGTTCTTTTACTGTGGGCGAGAGTGGCGCGATGCTTTATTCTATCGTCAACCAGAAGAAACAGAACGACCGTGAGCTATGGAATATGATCGATTCCTCGTTCATGACTACTCTTCCGGATACCTGGGCTATCAATCAGCGTTATGTTTTTCTGGCCATCAACAATTGGGAGTCGGAATATGAGAGGGTGAACCTGGGAGGACTGACCTGCGACAGTGAGGATTTCTACAATGCGGAAGTACATTCCAATGCCATCTTCCTGCCCAAGATGCAACAGGATCGCGAACAGTACATCGGATTCTTCCATACCGGCGCTTATCAGGAATCGCTCAGCGGATTCGGCGGTATCCAGCACTGCCTGATACCTGCACCGAAATTAGTCATTATCGATAAAGACGAAGACGGAGAATACTATACAAAATTATTCGCCAAAGAGCAGAGTTATAAGTCGATGCTGAAGATTTTGGGATACTAATTAGCGAAGAGGTAATAGCGAATAGGTAATAGTTATTCGTTATTCGCTATTCCTTATTCGTTATTCGTTATTCGCTAACATCGCGTTCTTCAACGGATTGGCATACATCTCCAGCATTTTGATTTTCAGAAAATCGACATCTTTATTTTTGAGTTCTACTTTGTCAATCTGCATTTCGAGGTATTTTTCGAAATCGAGTTTCTCGAGCAGTGTGTAGGATGTTACAAATTGATTGGTATTGTGCAAAAGATCAAAAGCAATACGGTTTACATTGAAAATGGAATAATTGCTATAGATATGCCTGTCGATTAAAGCTGCCGTTGCTGCTACCAGTTCGTTACGGTTGGTAATCGTTTCCGCTAAAGTCATCAGTTCCTTGTTGATTTCACCAGCCATCTGATACACCACTTTACCTTTGTAGCCCATCACACCGGTTCTCATATTGAGAAGATCATCCTGCGGTGTTTTTTTGTATTCCGAATTATCCCTTTTCTGCTGAAACTCTTTGGCTTTAAGGTAATCACAAGGGTCAAATTCATATGAAATACTTACAGGGCATATATGGAGTGCTGCCAGATTTTCGGCAAAACTTCCTTTTCCACCCATATTGAACATCTTAAGAATACTCTCCTGTGTTTTATCGTTCGAATCCTTTGCCCTGCCTTCACGCTGCGCAATCCAGATGGACTGATGCTTTTCGTTGATTGTATGAGCAATATATGAGGACAGCAATTGCGAGCTTTCCAACATCTGTTTAGCACCCGGACTACGGCGTACGATGAAACTCTTGTTCAAACGCACTAAATCCTCAATCCACGGAAAAACCAACAGATTATCACCAATCGCAATTTCAACCGTATCCAAGCCATGCTCAATCAATTTCGCACACAGCAATGCCGAATCCAGAATGATATCACGATGATTTGAGAGATAAAGATAAGCCTGTGATTTATCAATTTTATCTATGCCCTTAAGTTCAATCCCTTTTGTAAGATTAGCTTCAAGATACTGAAGAAAGGGATATACCATGATACGCTGAAAATCATTGGCATTATCAAAACTTGTCAGTCGTTTCTTCAGCACATCTTTTGGCAGTAAGGGATAAATTGTGCCTAAAAGATTGATAAACTGCTTATCGTTGCTTAACCGTTCAAGGGCAGCAGGAATTTCAGAGCTGTTATAACAGCGTATTGCGTCGTAGTTCATTTGCAAAAACTTTTTTCACCACAAAAGAAAGGAATAAAAGAGCGAATAGCGAAGAACGAATAGCGAATAGTGATAAGTGATAAGTGATAAGTGATAAGTGATAAGTGATATAATCTTAGCTCTTAGCTCTTAGTTCTTAGCTCTTAGTTCTTAGCTCATAGTTATTCTTCATTCGCTCTTTTGTCCCTTTTGCGGTATATTTTAATATTACAATTTCAATAAAACAGAAAACTTAGAAAAATAAAAATCGCAGGTGCAACCAGCAGCATGCTGTCGAAACGATCAAGCAGTCCGCCATGACCGGGAATTACATCGCCTGAATCTTTCACGTGTACCGTCCGTTTCATCAGCGACTCCAGCAAATCGCCAAAGGTACCGAATATAACCACAATTTCAGAGAAAATCAACCATGACAGCAAGCTAATCTCCGGGATAAACAGGGAAAACACAAAACCCGACAATAAAGCCGTGATTGCGCCACCAATAAACCCTTCCCAGGATTTTTTCGGAGAAATTCTTTCAAACAGCCTGTGTTTACCGAAAGTGATACCTACCAGATAAGCACCGGTGTCGTTTACCCAGATGGTAACGAAAACAGCCATCAGCAGAAGCGGATGGTAACCGTCGACATAAAGAATAAAATTCAACAAAGAAAAGGGCAAAGCAATAATGATTTGTCCCAGCAGAAAATACGCCCAGTTATGTATAGGATTTTCTTTTTTACGATAGAGTTCAATTACCAGCACCATAACGATAAACAAACCATACACCGAGAAACTCGGATAGATAAGTTTACCTGAGGCATAAAGGAAAGAGGTGATAAAGAGGATTACGGCACCAACAACCGACAGTAATGGTACTACCTGTACCTGCGACTGCTGATTGGTGAGTTTATGAAACTCAAAAACGGCCCAACCGCAAATGATGGCAAACGCCAATGCAAAAGTATACGGACTTATCCAAATCGAAGCAATAATGATCACGACAAAGAAGAATCCGCTCAAAGTGCGTTTTAGAAAATTACTCATGCTGTGTTTTCAATGTTACTGACTCTTGTCAACAAAGATAATTAATTCTTTCGGACCATGAGCACCCAGCACCAAAGTTTTTTCGATATCGGCGGTACGGCTGGGACCGGTAATTATCGTTATCGCCGATGGCAGGTTTTCATCATATTTCCGCTGCATCACTTCGAGGGCATCGCCGGGAAAAGCGACTATCTGTGAAGCTTTGGCAATCACAATGTGAACAGGGGGAAAAACATGCATTTGCCTGCCTGAACTACCTGCCGTATTCACTATAACACTGCCGGTACGGGCAATGAGTAACTCACAGGGTGTGATTCCTGCATATAACTGTTTAAACGCCTCTTCGCGCTCTTCGACAGCAATTCCGACAGTCCTCAGTTTCTCTGAAATTACGGCATCTCGAGAGAAGACAAATGGCAAGCCCTTTTTTTCAATAAGGGCTGCCAGTTGTTGGTACATATCTTCATCACCGTTACAAACCATGCACTGCCCGCTGATAGCTTCCAGCTCCTGTGTGAAGCATGACAGCAAATCCGGCACAATGGGCTTATAAATTTCTTCCTGTTGATACGAAGGCATTTCCGTCTGTCCATCATTACGACTTTCAGCAATGCGGTGAATCCGGTTAAGAATTAATTCTCTGGAAGTTTGATGCTCCATATTATTTTAAGCATTAAGCTTTTTCTTCTTCCTGTTTTGTTTCTTCCTGTTTCACTTCTTCCTGTTTCACTTCGCTCAGATGAGCACCCTCCAGTTTAGCACCTTCTATAAGGTCACTCAGCATTCTTTCTGATTTGGCCGAAAGACTTATTCCTTTCTTTTTTTGCTCAGTAAGTGCTTTTGATTCATCTGTCGGCGGAACACCGTCTTCATCATTACCATTTTGAAGGATGAGTTCATCATGTCGCGAAGCCCATGGACGTTTACCAAAGACAGCCTCAAGATCTTCAGAAAAAATAACTTCTCTTTCGAGCAGGAGCTCTGACAATTGTCTGTGACCTTCCTCATGTTCTTTCAGAATCTTCTTTGCCCGGGCATATTCTTCCGCCACAATCTTTTTTGCTTCTGAATCAATCAGTTCCGCAGTTTTTTCGCTATATGGTTTCGTAAAACCGTAATCGGAATTACCGGTTGAATCAAAGTAACTAAGGTTCGGTAACTTTTCGCTCATTCCATAATAAGCCACCATGGCATATGCACGTTTGGTTACACGCTCCAAATCATTGATGGCTCCGGTGGAGGTCTGATTCAGAAAAAGTTCTTCAGCGGCACGACCACCAAGCGTTGAGCACATTTCATCGAGCAAATGCTCACGATTGGTCAACTGACGTTCTTCAGGAAGGTACCAGGCAGCGCCAAGGGCTTCCCCACGGGGAACGATGGTCACTTTTACCAGCGGACTGGCATGCTCCAGCATCCAGCTGATGGTGGCATGACCGGCCTCATGATAGGCTATAGACTTCTTCTCGGATTGTGTGATGATTTTGGATTTCTTTTCCAACCCTCCAATAATCCTGTCCACTGCGTCGAGGAATTCCTGTTTTTCAACAAATGATTTCCCTTTACGGGCAGCTATCAGCGCCGCTTCGTTACACACATTGGCAATATCGGCACCCGAAAAACCGGGAGTTTGTTTTGCAAGGAAGTTGACATCCACTGTTTCATTGATCTTTATCGGGCGCAGATGCACGTTGAATATTTGCTTTCTCTCGTGCACATCCGGCAAATCAACATGGATTTGACGGTCGAAACGACCGGCACGTAACAAGGCTTTATCAAGAATATCAGCACGGTTGGTAGCAGCCAGAATAATCACACCACTGTTTGAACCGAAACCGTCCATTTCTGTCAGCAACTGGTTCAGGGTATTTTCTCTTTCATCATTACTTCCCATATTCGGATTCTTTCCACGGGAACGACCTACTGCATCAATTTCATCGATAAAGATGATACAGGGAGCTTTCTCCTTGGCCTGACGGAATAAATCGCGAACGCGCGAGGCACCTACACCTACAAACATTTCAACAAAATCGGAACCCGACATGGAAAAGAAAGGTACATCCGCCTCACCGGCCACTGCTTTGGCCAAAAGGGTCTTACCGGTTCCCGGAGGGCCTACCAGCAATGCTCCTTTAGGTATTTTACCACCCAGCTCGGTATATTTTCCCGGATTTTTCAGGAAAGCGACTATTTCTTCAATTTCCTGTTTGGCACCTGCCAGACCTGCCACATCTTTAAAAGTGGTTTTATTGGCAGTATTGCCTTTATCGAACAGCTGAGCTTTCGATTTTCCAACATTGAAGATACCACCGGCACCTCCACCGCCACCACCCATCTGACCCGACATCCTTCGGCTCATAAACACAAAGAACAGAATCAGCAAAAGGAAAGGAAGCACACTGAATAAAAACATATTCAGATAGTCTTTACTTTCTTTATAAGATACATTCTGAAATTTGGCTGCAGAAATAAATTCCTCAAATTTATCGGCACTGGGGATCTTTACACTGATTTTTCGTTCTTTCGCATAAGTTTCATAACTTTCGCCGAAGACTTTCTTCATACTTGCCACACTGTCCTCAACAATCGCCTCAACAAGGTTCTTCTGTGGAAAAACTTCAATACTTTCCACATAGCCTTTCAACACATATTGCTTGAAGGTTGGATATGACTGCACATCCTTTACAGGCACATTATCCCCGAAAAAATATGAGCCAATCAATACCAGCACAATAATTCCATAAACCCAGGAG
Source organism: Paludibacter sp. (assembly GCA_034927635.1). Taxonomy (GTDB): domain Bacteria; phylum Bacteroidota; class Bacteroidia; order Bacteroidales; family Paludibacteraceae; genus Paludibacter. Next base: position 31,285 of record JAYFPP010000208.1, on the reverse strand, counting down.
ATGTTGAATTTTGGTGCTTTACCCCCGGGTTTAGGCGCCGGAGTCTGATTCTTTTTTTGTTCCATATATTATGCTAGTTAATATTTTCGATAAACTGAAGACCTGCATCTGCCCATAAGTGTTCTATGTCGTAGAACTGACGGCTGCTGCGTTGAAAAACATGCACGATGATCTGGCCGTAATCCATAGCAATCCATTCACAGTTTTCGAATCCGTCGGTTGCATAAGGTTTTACGTCAATTTGTTCCTGTACATAATCTTTGATGGAGAGAGCCACGGCATTAACGTGGACATTGGAATCACCTTCACAAATCACAAAATAGCTACAGGGCGCTTCTTTCAGCTTATTCATGTTCACCACGACGATTTCCTTGCCCTTGCGTTCTTGTATTCCTTCAACAATTTTTTTTACAATTTGTTCGTTATCAATTACTTTTGTTTTCTTCGACACAATAAAAATTTATTTAAATTAATGATACAAATATACATCTAAAATACTGTGTACTAAAAAATCTTATCATTTTTTAGCAGGCTTTATATAGTCAAACATTATTCCTAAAAATAAGCACCTGAAAAACACGACAAATTGTCACTTATTCTTTTCTCAAATAAACAAAAAATCCGGCACAATGTTTTGTACCGGATTTCTTTTATTTTGAAATGCAAACTTTTATTTTACAATTGACTGGAAAGTAGCATCGCTCCAGAATTTAGAGAATTCCAAATCCTTAGCTGCTTTTGTTCCGCAAGTACTGCTTTTGCTAACAGCCGATTTCAGATTGGTATAAACACCATCTTTGTCGTTTGTGCGGGCAGCAACAATAGCGCCGAGATATGAAGTCATGGCATCAGGAGCTTCAACAGCAGCCAATGTATTCTTTGCAGCGTTGTATTCTTTGTTCAGGATCTGAGCCAAAGCAGCATTGTTGGTATTCACACCAGCGAAAGAAGATTTTGCTTTTGCATAATCACCTGTTGCGATATAATAAGTACCAGTTGCATTTTTCAGATCACCTGAAGTACCGGCAGCTTTACCGAAGTAAGCGATTGCCTGATCGAGGTTACCTTTAGCCATAGCACAAAGACCTGCATTATAGTTTACATCAGCATTTTTTGCATCGATTGCAAGTGCTTTTGCAAATAAAGCAGCAGCCTCATCAATTTTACCCTGTTGATATTTTACAGCGCCAAGATTGTTTTTAGCTCTGATGCATGAAGGATAAGTATCGGCGGCTTTTGCATAAATAGCTGCTTTTTCATCAGGATTTGAAGTTAAAGTTGCTGCATAAAGCAATTCTTCAAGATCAAGCTTAGAAGCATCTTCTTTAGCTAATTTAGCAATTTCTTCATCTGATTTTCCGGTTACTTTCACCAGTAATTTCAACTGTGAACGACGAAGTTGTGGTAATACATCATCGGCAATCTGTTTGAAAGCAGCTGCCAGGTTTTTGATTTCACGTTCGCGTTGTTCAGGATCTTTGTACATTGACAACACACGAAGAATCAGTTCTTTATCCTGAATGTTAGAATTTTCCATCAGTTTCTGGAAACCATCCCAGTCTTCAGGAGTAAATCTTGATTCGATAGTCAGCGGAGATTTGATTTTTTTCAATTCTGCGTTCAGATATTTTTCAGTTTCTTTCTGACGACGTTCAGCCAGGGTAGTATTCAGATCAACAGCTCCATCAGGAGATGCATAAGAAGAAATCTGAAGGCTTTCCACTGATTTATTCAACTCATTTTTAGCAGTAACAATCTTTTCAGTAAGTGCTTTGATATCTTCAGAAGAAGTTTCTGTCTTACGAACGGTTGACTGTTGGATAAGGAAAAGAATGTCAGCTTCAGTCATTTCCATGATATCGCGAACGAATTTATCGGCAATAATCACAGCTCCCTGTTTTCCGGAGAATTTTTTAGAAACGAGTTCAGAACTTGCAATGACACCATCGGCTACTTTTACCGGTTTCAGGTTGTAGTTTTTCTTTTTAGCTACAACATTGAAATAAAGGTACAATTCCGAAACTGCCATTTCAGGCACATAGTCAAACGAAGTTTTAATAGTGTATGAACCACCGGCTTTGTAAGAGATAACTTCATTATTTCCTACTACCTTTTCACCCTGGAAAACGGAAGGAGCGGCTTTAACCGAGTCACCGTTACTCATTTTGATTACAGGAGTTACTGTCACAACAGCATTGGTTGCAAAATACTTCACTGGGAATGTACCCGTGATTGTGGCTTCTACTTTACCCGCTTTTGCTTCAAGTGGATTTGGGGTACAAGTGAACAGACTTGGGTCTAAGTCACTCAGATTTTTACATGAGCTGAACACAACTGCCACAATTAATGAAAGCCCAAATAATAATTGTTTTTTCATACAAAAAATGATGTTAATTTATTGATTGATTCTATTTTAATTCGTTATACAAGCACAAAGGTAACATTTTCGTTTTAATTTTCAATTTAAAACTGTATTTTTTTGATTTTTTGTGAATCTATTTAAAGAATGCCTTGAAGATATCATTACCATTGGCAAAGAGCAATAAAGCAAGAAGGAACAACATTCCTGCCGTTTGCGCATATTCCAGAAACTTATCACCGGGTTTGCGGCCGGTAATCATTTCGTAAAGCAGAAACATCACATGACCTCCATCAAGCGCCGGAATTGGCAGGAAATTCATGAAAGCAAGGATTACCGACAACAGAGCGGTCATTGACCAGAAAACCTGCCAGTCCCACACATTCGGGAACATATTGCCAATACTTCCGAAGCCTCCAACTTGTTTGGAACCTTCTTTGGTGAATACGAGCTTAAATTGTTTCACATAACTCACGAGCGTCTCCCAACCCAGATTGATACCCGCAGGAATGGCTTCAAAGAAACCATATTCGGTACGTTTTGTTTCAAAATAATTATAAACAGGCCGCACTCCTACTCCAAGTTTTGCATCTTCATTGAGTTGTAGCTTTGTCTCCTGTAATGTGCCATCTCTGTAGAAGCCAACTACAATGGCTGAATTAGCGAAATTTTCGAGCTCTGCAGCCACATCCTGAAAAATATTGCAGGCCTTGCCGTTGATCGCCACTATACTGTCGCCGGTCTGAAAGGCAGCTTTTTCTGCGGGAGTTCCCGGCATCACTTTTTCAATTACAAAAGGATAGCGTACCGAAACGAGGTTCATTTCCTCCGCTTTCAGTACTTTTTGAGCAAAATCAACCGGCAGTACGATTTCCTTTTTCAGGGTGTCATTGCGCAACACCAACACATTTCGTTTACCGTCAATCAGTATTTTCTCTACAAAATCAGCCCGTTGTTCGACCGGTTCACCATCGATACTAATAATTTTATCTCCCTGATTAAACCCGTTGTCAATCATCGTTTGTGAAAAATGCAGACCGTATCTGGCATTATCAAAAGGCAGGTACTCATGCCCCCAGGTGTACAATACTGCTGAATAGATGACCATAGCGAGAATGAAATTCACCAGTACCCCACCGACAATAATCGGCAAACGCTGCCACACCGGACGTGCACGGTATTCCCAGGGTTGCGGAGGTAAAGCCATCATGGTTTTATCCATCGACTCATCAATCATTCCGGCGATTTTACAATAGCCACCCAACGGCAACCAACCGATTCCCCATTCTGTAGTTTCAGGATATTTCCTCCAGTCATTGTCGGCCAGTTCGGCGAGAGGTATCGGTTCCATCACGGGTTTGCCCTTGGCATCCACCATTCCCACCCCATCAGCATTGACTCTCTGACGTTCATTGGCCGGTACATTTTTGGCTAAAAAACGCACTTCCCATTTACCATTGATTTTTTTAGCTCTCAACAGGGAAAAATTCGGATTGAAGAACATATAGAATTTGTCGACCCTCACCTTAAACAGTCGGGCAAAGAAAAAATGTCCGAACTCGTGTAAAAACACGAGGATAGATAAACTGAGAATCAGCTGTAATGCTTTGATTAAAAAGGTTTCCATTTATTGTTATTTGTTGTTATTTTTATTGTAATTAATTTAATCCCTACTTACTGAACAGGAGTTAGCTTCGTCGCTCATCACTTATCACTTATCACTTATCACTGTAAGACGCCCGAATTGGTCGTCTCTACAGCATATCGCTATTACCTATTCGTTATTCGCTATTACCTATTAGCTATTCGCTATCAGCTATTCCCTATCGCTGCCTCCGCCATCCTCCTCGCTTCCGCATCGGTCATAACATAATCGTCATAACCCGGTTTTTCAATAAAGGTGGCTTTGTTCAACACTGTTTCAATCACATCACTCATTTGCAGAAATCCAATTTTTTCTTTCAGAAATGCCGCCACTACGACTTCATTAGCCGCATTCAGTATACAGGGAGCATTTCCGCTTCTTGCAATCGCATCATAGGCAAGTGCCAGATTACGAAATCTTTCCACATCCGGTTTTTCAAAAGTAAACTGAGGATACAAACTAAAATCCAGCCTCGGAAAATTGGTTTTGATCCTATCGGGATAGGTAAAAGCATATTGTATAGGCAGTTTCATATCCGGCAGGCCCAATTGTGCCTTTACAGAACCATCGGCAAACTGCACCATCGAATGAATTATCGACTGCGGATGAACCACTACATCAATTTGACCGACAGGCACACCGAAAAGCCATTTAGCTTCGATCACCTCAAATCCCTTGTTCATCATGCTTGCCGAATCGATGGTGATTTTGGCACCCATGTCCCAGTTTGGATGTTTCAGCGCCTGAGCCGGGGTTACATGTTCCAGTTCGTTCCAGTTGAACGTTCTGAATGGTCCGCCCGAAGCTGTAAGAATTAATTTCTCAACAGGATTATTTCCTTCGCCGGTCAAACACTGAAAGATAGCAGAATGTTCAGAGTCGACAGGAATTATTGTCGCACGGTGTTGCTGACAAAGTTCATTGATTAGTTCTCCTGCCACAACTAAAGTTTCCTTATTCGACAAGGCAATTTTTTTCCCTGCTTTAACCGCGGCAATAGTTGGTTTTAATCCTGCATACCCCACCATAGCTGTCAGCACAATATCCACGACCTCCATGGAAGCCACCTGAGCGATGGCATCAGCACCGGCAAAAACTTTTATTGGCAGATCCGAAAGGGCTTCTTTCAACTTTGGATATAAATTTTCATTGGCAATCACCACCATTTCAGGAAGAAACTTGCGTGCCTGCATGATCAGCAAATCCACATTGTTTCCTGCGGTAAGGGCAAACACTTCAAAAAGCGAAGGATTTGATTCGATTACTTCCAGCGCCTGCGTTCCGATAGAGCCTGTTGAACCCAGTATGACGATGTTTTTTTTCTTTTCCGACAAGGTATTTGAATTTATTTAACGATTCATCTCAAAATATAATCACTTCTTCAGGATTCACCGGTTTTCCTTTCTTCCAGAGCTCAAAATAAAACTGGTTGCCTGTTTTCCGGGAGGCATCGTCGCCGGTAAAAGCAATTGCTTCACCCGCTTTGACATAGTCGCCCGCCTTCTTCAGCAGGGAAGTATTATGCTTGTAAACCGACACATAATTTTCGTCGTGCTGCACCTGAATCACCCACCCATAATCAAAGCTGTAGGAAGCGTAAATCACAGTTCCCGCAAGCACACTCACCACCGACTCATTTGGTGCGGTAAGAATGGAAATACCATAAAGTTTATCTTCCATGTTAAATGCAGAAGATATGATCCCTTTGGTAGGTTTGAAAAAGACGTAGATATTTTCCACCTCCCGGTTTGCCAGTGACGATAGATTATATTTCTCAGCCTCCTCGTAGTTCTCAACAAATTCCTTTTCATTCTTTGATTTTTCCATCATAATCTCCGCCCTTTCTTTCAAAGGGACAGAGTCGGCAGCTAAAGCAGCATCCTGACTCACCTCTCCGCTGATGATGCCTTTAAGCACTTCGAGATAAGTTGCCTGTAAATGCATCTGTTTCAGGAGCGAATCAACCTGCATGGAGTTATTGATAACGCCCGCACGGTCGCCCGACCCTCCGTAATCAGGTAGGTAGTACCGCAATGGCGTATAAATAATGAGTGACGCCAGAATTAAGAAAGTAATGAATATAAAGAGGGAACCATACAGAAAAACCCTGAAACGGGAAAGCCGTACATACCAGGATTCCTCCAGTGTATTTTCGTTCAACACCGACACCCGGTACTTAAAACGAACTTTCTGAAGGAATTGCTTCCACTTGTTCTTGTTCTTCTTCATTATCAATCTATAAACAACTACTTCTATTAACCACAAAAGGCATCACTTGTCCCGGTTTATCGGGAAAAGAAAGACTAAGGAAACACAAAAGAATAACTAAGAGTTAAGAACTAAGAACTAAGAGCTAAGATTATACCACTTATCACTCATCACTATTCGCTATTCGTTCTTCGCTATTCGCTCTTTTATTCCTTCCTTTTGTGGTTTAACTGAATTGCAAAAATAACTTATTTTACGGGATTAACAAACATAAGAAGCCCAAACCAAAGATACGTTTGAGCTTCTTAACAATTAATCATTATTTTTTATTTTACATTCCCGGTACCGGCAATGTTCCACTGATAAGGATCAGCACCAGCAATGCCAGAATAGCATATAATTCAGGGAATACGGCCAAAATCATTGTAGTACCGAAAACGTCATGTCCCGATCCAATTGAGGCTATACCATTGGCACAAACCTGAGCCTGACGGATAGCCGAGAAAAGAGCCACAAGACCCAGTCCAAGTCCGGCTGCAAAAACGGCAGAAGCGACGAAAATGCTAACGCCAACCACTAAAAATTTACTCAACAAGAAATAACCTACGAAGCCATACAAACCCTGTGTGGCTGGTAAAGCTGACAATGCGATATAAGATCCTGTTGCAGAAGAATTTTTCTTCAATGCACCGATAGCAGCATTGCCGGCAATGGTTACTCCATATGCACTTCCGGTACCCGACAGTCCGATCATCAATGCAATTCCTAAATAAGCTAATAGAATTGGTTCCATAATTTTCTGATTTTTTATTGTTATTTTTTATTTTATTATCTGTTATTTTTTATTTGTTAACCTACTTTCTTAAATGGTTTGTATTCTCTTCCTCCTCCTTCGAATCCTGAATTTTTGTAGTATTCAACAAATGTAAGTCGCAAAGGATGAACAAAAGCTCCGATAATGCTTAAGGCAAAGTTGATCGAATGACCTACCAGCAGAATTAACAGCATCCCAAGCCATCTGCCGGGGGCAAAAGCAATGTCGGCCGTCATATCAATTGCGAGCATATTAAACACACCACCTAAAATACTACCTGTAAGTCCGAGAGCAAACAAGCGGATATAGGATAAAGTATCGCCCAGCAAACCCGTTACCATATTATAAGTATTCCATAAAGCAGCTCCGAAGTTGATAAAGATATTCTTTCCAGGAGAGTTATAGAACAGAATACACAAGGCACATAATGCAATTATACCATACATAACATACATATATACCGGCGCCGTATTTTTCAGGGAAAGCAAATAGGTAATAGCAAGAACGATAATTAACACCACCCACGCATAATGATTTATCGCGAATCTGAACCCATGTTGTTTTTGAACTTTAATGGCGTTAACCACCATTCCGAACAAAATCTGTATCATTCCTATGATCAATGCGATAACCATCAACGGACTATATCCTCCGAATTTATCTCCGAAATTATCCTGCGTAATAAAGTAATGTTTTACACCCGCCAGCCACGACCACTCAACCTGATCCAGTGAAATACCCATAAATGAACCGGTAAGGATACCAACGACTACAGTCATCAATCCAAGATACTGACCTAAAGTGAGGAAAGGTTTCATTTCAGGTTTGGCTTTTCTCTTAAAGAAAGTTGTAGCTGCAAGAATCAACAATCCATAACCGCCATCACCGAGACAAAGCCCGAAAAAGAGCATAAAAAACGGAGCAAAAAGTGGTGTAGGATCAAGCTCGTTATAATTTGGCAGCGAATACAAACGGGTAATGGGTTCAAACAATCTCGAAAAAGCGTTGTTTTTCAACTTAATGGGAATATTCTCCGAAATATCAGGGTCAGTTACTTCATAAAAAACACCTGAATTATCAAGATAGTCCTGCAAAGCAGCTTCCACCTCATCAGGACAGAAACCTTCCAGTATCATCACCTTGTTTTCAACTTCCGATTGTGTACTCAGCACCACACGTGAGAAGTCAATCTCGCTTAATACCACTTTATAATAGTGATCAAGCGTTTCATATTTATCAATAGCCAGTTTTATTATCTGCTGCCGCAATATTTCTGTTTCATTCTGAATAGAAGCAATAACAGCCAACATCTCCGCTGCGTTTTTTTCCGGCATTTTCATCGGATCAGCATCGATATCAATCACTGTTCCGGGCTTATTTACTGTTACAAAATAAATGATAGGGCCTACAGTATTGATCTCAAAGGCATTGTACAGATTATCCCATTCGGGATTATACTTGCGGATATTACAATTATAAAACCGCAGTTCAAATCCGGCATCCTGTAGCGAATGAATTCTTTGTACCGAAAAATCGCCCCACAGGGTTATTCTTTCCAATTCACGCTGTGCCAAAAGCAGTTCCTGTGTTAGAGCCTCCAACTTATCAAAAGCACTCTCAACCTCAAACAGCAATGCATTCCCTTCTGCATTTTTATCTTCAGCTACTAATGTAGCATCTTCAGGCAGATATTTCTTTAACTCCGTCAGGGCATTCTTCAAGCTTGAAGAAAGCTGCATTTTTCGGTTTAACTCCTCGTCCTCTGAAAATCCGGCTGCTTTCTCGATGACGTGCAACACGCCGATTTCCCTTATTTTTTCGAGAAAATCGAGGTAAAGCCTGTGATAAATCAGGAACGAATATTTTCGCATCTTTGTGATCATACCATTTCCTCCTCTTTGAGTTTTTGCTGACGCGATTTTACAATTTTCTGGGAAGATTTAGAAAGATTCTCTTCGTCTTCCATGAATCGTTTTATTTTCAAAATGGCATCTTCATAGCCCGGAATCTGCACTTTTTCAAACAAGTTTACCTTTTGCGTGGTTTTCTTACGGGCATGTTCCAGTAATTGTAATTTTTGCTCACTAAACACCTGCTCGATGCCTACCTGCGCCAGTTCTTTCAACTGCGACAAACCATCGGCAAACCACGAAGGAGCATTGAACATGCTAAAGGGTTTAGTGATATAAACTACCTCATCCAGGACAGGAATACGTACTCCGGCAATTTTCTTAACACTCATCTTCACATCTTCAACCTTCAGCAGACTGGTATCAAATTCTCCCCACAGCGCCAGCATTTTGTCATAGGCAGCTATGCGTAATTCAAGCGTCTGTTCAAGTGTTTTAATATCATCTTTGGCACGTTTCACCTCAACACGCAGGGCACTTTCCTTATTTTTAATTGTAGGTAAAGCACGCACACGCATTTTCAGGTTTTTTTCCAAAGCCTGTAATGATGTTTTATTATATTGAAATTGTATCGCCATAATTCTATTTTCTTTTCACGGTGTGTTTTAATTTGAGCACCGCAAGATTCAATTCTATACTGGTTTCAGTACTATTTATTTCGGGTTCCTCCCCGAACACTTCCGAAATAAGCTGACCGCTCTTTTGTAAAAGAGATTTCTGCTTTACCGATTCGGGAGTTTCAGACAAAGTTATCATTGTTCTTGACAATTCGCGTAACTTGGCAAAAGTTTCCACAATCTCAATTGTCGTTTCGGTTGCTCTTTTACTTTTGAGTATTGTGGCAAGCATATACAAGCCTTTCTCAGTAAATGCTTTGGGCAGAAATCTGTTTTTGTTGAGATTTGCGGTCGAAAATTTCGACCGCAAATAATCTAATTCATTTTCTGTCAGTTCAAAGACATATCCTGCCGGAAATTTGTCAGGATTATTTTTTACAGCTTCATTTATTCGTTTGGTTTCTACTTCATAAAGTTCCGCCACATCACAATCCAGAATTACCTGCTGTTTGCGTAACAAAAGCACTTTACTTTCTACGCTACTGAATTTAACAAGATCAGTCATAAACAAAAAAGTTAAGGTTCGTAAGTAAACAAAACATTGATTTTCTCAAAAATCAACGACGAAAAAAATCTTATTTCCAGTATTTATCAACCAGCTCCTGCTTGATATTTACTTCTGTCTGTGTAAAATGTTCACCGAACAATCCCCAGGCGACGTCCAGCATCTGTTCTGTATCGATATTCACATCGATTGCCAGTAGTTTTTCGGAATAATCTTTTGCAAATGAAAGCGTACGATCGTCGTAATCAGTCAGGTCGAACCCGTTTTCAAGTTTTGTTTTTGCATTGGCAGCATCCGCAAACAGACGAACAGCTGCATTCATTACCTGCGGATGATCCTCCCGGGTTTTCTTACCTATCACCAATTGTTTCAAACGTGATAAAGAGCGGAACGGATCGACAATAACCTTACCCACATCCGTATCACGGCGAAGGAACAACTGACCTTCAGTAATATACCCTGTATTATCAGGGATAGCGTGCGTAATATCACCACCCGAAAGCGTAGTTACAGCTATGATGGTAATAGAACCCCCTGCCGGAAACTGTACCGCTTTTTCATATATCTTAGCCAAATCGGAATAGAGCGAACCCGGCATTGAGTCTTTTGAAGGGATCTGATCCATACGGTTCGACACGATGGCCAGCGCATCAGCATAAGAGGTCATGTCGGTGAGAAGCACCAGCACATTTTCATTTTTATCCACCGCAAAATACTCCGCTGCAGTAAGCGCCATATCAGGAATCAGTAATCGCTCAACCGGAGGATTTTCAGTAGTATTAACGAAACTCACTATACGGTCGAGGACACCGGCATTGTTAAATACATTTTTAAAATAAAGGTAATCATCGTTGGTGAGTCCCATACCACCCAGGATAATTTTATCGGCTTTCGCGCGCAGAGCCACACTGGCCATTACCTGATTGAACGGCTGATCCGGGTCCGCAAAGAACGGAATTTTCTGACCCGAAACCAAAGTATTATTCAGGTCGATACCTGCTATACCGGTAGCAATCAACTGAGACGGTTGCTTACGACGTACCGGATTCACCGAAGGACCGCCAATTTCGCGTTCTTCACCTTCCACCTGCGGACCTCCATCAATAGGATCACCGAAGGAGTTAAAAAAACGTCCGGCGAGTTGTTCGCTGACTTTTAATGAAGGTGATTTTCCAAGGAACACCACTTCAGCGTTGGTTGGAATACCTTCAGTACCTTCAAAAACCTGTAAGGTAATCTCATCACCGAATATCTTCACTACCTGTGCCAGTTTTCCGTTTACCGTTGCCAGTTCTTCATTACCGACTCCGGTGGCATGCAAAGAGCAGGTTGCCTTTGTAATCTGGGTAATTTTAGTATATATTTTCTGAAAAGCTTTTGTTGCCATAATTTCGTATATTGATCAAATATCCTCTTATTTCTTTCTCTCAGCAAGGATGGTTTTTAACTCGTTTTCAAATTTTTCAAATTGTTCCGATTTAAACAGCGAATAATTCATCTGTTTAAAAACATTGATCACTCTTTTGAAGTAATCCATCACTTCAGAGAATCCGTTGAATTCAAAATCGGATTTGCATATATCCATTACCAGATCAAGCATATATTCCTGACGATCGAGCGGACAAACCGAGTCGATTTTATCAAAGGCATCCTGCTGCAGGATCACAAAATCAATTACTTCCGACTTCCAGAAAGTAAGGTGATAATCCACAGGAACACCATCATCCCCGAGAATATTGATTTGCTCCTGCACTTCCTTTCCACGTTGCAGGATGGTTTTCATATCGTTGACCTTCGAAGTCCAGTCCGGCGAGATAAGTTCCGAGATATATTCTTCAAATTCAGGATATTCGATATATTTTGAATAACTGTCGATCGGATTCACCGCCGGATAACGTTTACGGTCGGCGCGTGTCTGATCAAGTGCATAAAAACAACGTGCGGCTTTTTTTGTACTTTCAGTTACAGGTTCTTTCAGATTACCCCCGGCAGGCGAAACTGTTCCGATAAAGGTAATCGAACCCGTCTGTCCATTTTTCAGATAAACATAACCTGCCCTTGAATAGAAGTTAGCAATGATTGCCGATAAGTCCATAGGGAAAGCATCCTGTCCGGGTAATTCTTCCATACGGTTCGACATCTCGCGCAGGGCCTGTGCCCAACGGGAAGTTGAGTCGGCCATCATCAACACGCGTAATCCCATGGCGCGATAGTATTCAGAAATGGTCATGGCGGTATATACAGAAGCTTCACGTGAAGCCACCGGCATATTCGAAGTATTAGCAATGATGATGGTACGTTCCATCAGTTTCCGACCCGTATGCGGGTCTTCAAGTTCCGGAAATTCCACAAAAATTTCAACGACCTCATTGGCACGTTCACCGCAGGCAGCAATGATTACTATATCTGCTTCTGCCTGTTTGGAGATAGCATGCTGAAGCACCGTTTTCCCTGTACCAAATGGTCCCGGAATAAATCCCGTTCCTCCTTCCACAATCGGGTTAGCTGTGTCGATGATTCGAACACCCGTTTCCAGTAGTTTGAACGGACGCGGTTTTTCGGTATGAACGTTGATGGCTTTCTTTACCGGCCATTTTTGCACCATGGTCACTTCAACATCTTTACCATCAGCATCAGTCAACACCGCAATGGTATCCATGATTTTGTACTCACCTGCTGATACCACGCTTTTTACAGTATACATTCCTTTAAATATGAAAGGTACCATGATTTTGTGCGGTTGGAAATTTTCATCCACTTCCCCCAGCCAAGCTCCGGCATCGACTTTGTCACCCGGCTTTGCTATGGGTTTGAATTGCCACAGCGCTTCCTTATCCAGGGGAAAGTTATATTCACCACGTTGCAGGAACACACCGGTCAATTTATCTAGGTCATTCTGCAAACCGTCATAATTTCGTGAAAGCAAACCCGGACCCAGCGTAACTTCGAGCATGTGACCGGCAAACTCTACAGTGTTTCCTACTTTCAATCCACGGGTGCTTTCAAACACCTGAACAAAGGTTTTATTTCCGTTCACTTTTAATACCTCTGCCATCAGGCGGGTATTGTCCATTTGGATATACGCAATCTCGTTTTGCGATACCGGGCCATCTACTTCAACGGTTACTAAATTCGAAATAATTCCTTTTACAATTCCTTTTGTTGACATTATATATAGGTATAATATTTATGCTTTTATGATAACACCCTGTTTTAAAGAGTTCAGTAAATCCCTGAAAATTGCTGCACCTGCTTCGAAAGAAAGCATTTTCCATCTTTCCAGCATTTCAGTTTTTAAAACGAAAGCCAAAACTTTTTCAACCGAAAAATAATTAAAAAATGTATGTTCATCCAACCATACCCATTTCAGTGCATCGATTTTCTTCTCTCGCTCCATCAGATCGATTTCCTCTGCTGCTTTTATCACCTCATCGGTATATTCGAACAGATTGCCGATTCCAAAATCACGGGCATGAGTATGTCTTAACATCCTGGCAATTTCATTATGTCCGATGATTAATTTTTGCTGATCGTAACCATGTTTACGACAAGCAATGGCTGTCAGGAGATTATTCAGGTTCAGATTGAATTCGAACCACGATCGGAGGAACTGATTGTCAACCTTCATGGCATACTCAAAATACAATCCAGACAAATAATCCTCGGGAGCTATGCCGTTGGTAAGATGTTCTTCCTCCTGAATATAATGGTAATAACTTACAAAGTAAGGTAGTAATCGGCTATCCTGAGGATTTTCAGCTTCCTGCATCAATCCGAGTAATTCCTCCCAGTCTTCAGTCCGGAGATTTCCAAGGGGGTTGAGCACCGCGTCATGTTGCTTCAGGTACTTCAGAAAGTTCTGATTATCATATCGGGCATACAATAAAGTCAGTAATTTCGCATCGGCAGGAGATAATTGTCCGATAAGTTCTGCCCGTAAATCTTCGGGAGGTAAAAACCCTTTAGCATCTTCAACATGTAAATCCGGTAATCCGGCAACAAGACAATAATAATTCATTGGATCATCATTATTTATAGGACTAAAAGAGCATTTCAACTAATCTGGGACGTAAAAACTCTTTAAAATAAGCGATTAGTTCCTCTTCCCCAAAAGTAAGTTTATACCCTCCTTCAGCCGGAATTACGGTGAAATCCGCTTTTACGCCGTTAGCCTCTTTAATGACAACACCTTTATTCAACAACGCCTTCGCGTTTGATGCAAAATAGGAGTTTAGCGCTTCAGCATCCTTTGCTTCGATAATTACCTGCTGATCCTTTGCCAGACCTTCCACCAGATTTAACAACATTTTCTGCATAAAGTCTTTGTCGGTGACAGCTGCTTTTACAGCATCGGAAACTATTGTTCCGCAAATGATATTTGTAATCTCCGACTTAAGCGCATTAACTGATTGTTGTGCAAAAAGTTTCAATTCCGCACGGGTATTTTTCATCAGTTCGCCCGACTTATCTTCAGCCGATTTCATTATCTTAACCGACTCATCAGTCGCTTTGGCAATTATTCCGGCAGCTTCTTTTCTTGCTTCTGCTAATATTCCATTGGCTTCCTCATTTGCTTTTTCTATCCCTTCAAGATAAATTTTATCGGTTAATTCCTGCAATTTTGTGTTCATCTGACTATATATTTTGCATTATTTTTATTTTTGAGACACAAAAGTAAATCATTAATTTCTCAAAATAAAATTATTAACAATAAAAAACATCATAAAATTAATTATTTCTTTAAAAAAATTCTGTACTTTTGAACCGACATAAAATAAAGTTACTTATCTGCTGGTCAGGGGTACACAATATTTAATCAATTTACGTGTCGCACAAAGGTTTTTATGAAATTTGAAAAGAAAACGAATAACAAACAAATCTTAAAATTTAAATTATGAAAGCAAAAATTTTTCTTTTACTGCTGCTTTTTGGCACAACATTTCAATTAGCTGCTCAGGAAGAAACAGAAACAAAAAAATCTTACTTTAAATTTGGGCCGAAAGTTGGATTAGATTTAAATACTAATCTCAATAACCTCCCTTCAGGCACTCAGTTAAGTGATGAGTTAAAAGGAAATTATCAGTTCGGAGCTTTTATGCAGTTCGGAAAAAGATTATATTTTCAACCTGAATTTATGTACGCAGTAATTAATACAACTGATGAGCAGGATGAACAAGTTGCACTTGAGTACTATAAAGTACCGGTACATATTGGTGTGAAGTTTTTTGATATCGGCTTATTGAGTTTGCATGTATCCGGTGGAGCTATTTTCACTCATAAAGGCGGAGATGCTTTTAGTTTCGGCAAAGATAAAATAAACTATCAAATTGGAGCGGGTGTTGATGTTTTTGACTTCATCACAACAGATTTACGTTATACTCTGAAAAAAGGAGTTTCCCTTGCTGATCAGATCAATGATTTCACTACTAACGGTGGCACCATCAACATAACCGTAGGTTTGAAATTATAAACACTACCTCACAGATAACAAAAAAGCCCGTCAATTTTCATGACGGGCTTTTTTTTGTAAGTGATCCAGCTGGGGCTCGAACCCAGGACCCCATCCTTAAAAGGGATGTGCTCTACCTGCTGAGCTACTGAATCTTTTTCAAAAAGCGACCGCAAAGGTATTGTATTTTTTTTAAATGACAAAATTATTTTTTTCATTTTTTAGTTTTCATAATTTTAACTACCTTTGCACCCGCAAATAAACAACAATGCGTTGTGGGTAAAAATCCGAAAATCACTGCAATAACCTTTGCAGCTTCGCTTATCTGAGGGTACACGTTGAAAAAACGATGAAAATATCGCCGGATTACTACTCAAAACGTGTACTAAAAACAACAAAATGACATTTAAAGAACTGAATCTGAAAGAAGAAATTCTTTCAGCCATCGGGGAGCTTGGCTTTGAGGCTCCCATGCCCGTGCAGGAAAAAGTAATTCCTTTTATGCTTGAAAAAGGTGCCGACCTGGTAGCTTTAGCACAAACAGGAACAGGTAAAACGGCAGCTTTCGGGCTTCCTATCCTGAACATGATTGATCCCAATCGCAAACAGGTGCAGGCACTTGTACTGGCTCCAACACGTGAATTATGTATTCAGATTTCGAAAGATCTGAAAAACTTCTCAAAATTTCTACCCACCAGAATCGTTCCGGTTTATGGCGGTGAGGACATTCGCACACAACTGAAACAGCTCGATCAGGCACCACAAATTATTGTGGCAACACCGGGTCGCCTCATCGATTTAATTGAAAGAGGAAAAATAAAACTTGAAGGAATAGATTATCTGGTGCTTGATGAAGCGGATGAAATGCTGAACATGGGTTTCAAAGAAGATATTGAAACTATTCTGGCAAGAACACCTGAAACAAGACGCACAACGCTTTTCTCGGCTACCATGCCGGCTGAAATTGCCCGTATAGCAAAGAAGTACATGAAAGATTATGTGGAAATAACTGTTGGAACCAAAAACTCAGGAGCAGAAAATGTTTCACATATCTACTATGTTTCACAGGCACGTCAGCGTTACCTCGTTCTGAAAAGAATCGTGGACCTGAATCCTGACATTTATGGTATCGTTTTTTGTCGTACCCGTCAGGAAACTAAGGAAGTTGCCGATCATTTAATGCACGATGGTTATAATGCCGATGCTTTACATGGCGATTTATCTCAGGCACAACGTGACACCGTGATGCAGAAATTCCGTATACGCAACATTCAGTTGTTAGTTGCAACCGATGTGGCAGCACGCGGATTAGATGTGAGCGACCTTACCCATGTTATCAATTATAACCTACCGGATGATGTTGAAATATACACCCATCGTAGTGGTCGTACAGGTCGTGCCAACAAAAAAGGGGTTTCGGTTTCCATCATTCACTCCAAAGAAAAATTCAAGATCAAGGATATTGAGCGCATGCTCGGAAAACGATTTGAACAGGAACAAATACCTAACGGTCTGGAAGTTTGCAAAAAACAGTTGTTCTTTATGATTGACAGGATGCAGAACGTGGAGGTAAACGAAGAACAAATCGAACCTTACATGGAACAAATCATGAAGCAACTTGAATATCTTGATAAAACAGAGATATTGAAAAGGTTCGTTTCACTGGAATTCAATCGTTTTCTTGACTACTACAAGGATTCAGAGGATTTGAATTATCATGAAAAAGGCAGAACCGGAGATCGTGGTGAACGTGGCTTGAGAGATGACAGAGGTGAACGGAGTGACAGAGGCGATCGCGGTGGCGACAGAGGTGGTAAACGAAGCAATAAAATCAGGTTCAAAATGAATATAGGCAATAAGGACGGAATCAATCCATCCAGATTGCTCGGAATCATCAACGATGTTGTGGGCGACAAAACCATCAGTGTAGGCGATATTGAAGTTACCAATAAATTTACTTTCTTCGATATTTTTGAGGACCAGTCGGATAAAATCATTAATGCTTTTGCCGGACAAACCGACATTGAACTGGGCGTTGCAAGAGAAAGCAAGGGCTATTCGGAACGTGATGGCGGCGGTGATCGCAGATCACAGGGAGGAAAATGGAAATCGGACAGTGGAAAACGCAGAACTGAAGGTGGTGACCGCAAATATGGTGACCGCGACCGCAAAGCACCCGGAGGTGAGAGAAGAAGTGGCGACAGAGACAGGAAACCCGATACCGACAAATGGCGTGGAGAAAGTTATGAAAAAAAATCTCCCGGAAGTGACCGAAAAACGGAAAACAGTAGACGTTCATCAGGAAAACCAAGCGAGAAACCCTGGAGAAACAGAAGATAAATTGGAGAATAAAAAGGAGCTGAGGGCTCCTTTTTTTATTTGAGATACTTTAACTTTCTATTTATCAGCAGATATAAATAAATATTCACATTATATTTGTTAAACTCTACGGAATTGCTAATTTTGTCGAAAATTTATACAATTTTATTAATCATTAAAATTCAACATTCATGAAAAAACTTTTTTTGTCATTCATGCTGATTTCCAGTTTAACGGTATTCAGCCAGACCAATCTTCAACTGCATTATGACTTTGGTGCAGGAAGAAAATATCTGACCAGCACCATCGAACGATTCAAACCAGATGCCAATGGTAGTCTCTTTTACTTCGTGGACATGAACTACAATGCTGACGGTCCGACTGAAGCGTATTTTGAGATTGCACGTGAATTGAAATTCTGGGACGGCCCCATCTCTGCCCATATTGAATACAATGGAGGTTTACATCGTGATGCGGTTATGAATTTTCAAATCAACAATGCCTACCTGCTGGGAGCCACTTACAGCATGAACAACGCAGATTTTTCAAAAGGACTTTCTTTATCCGCAATGTATAAGAACATTCAGGGAAATGCTTCTGCTCACAATTTTCAGTTGACAGGTGTATGGTATATGCATATGATAAAAGGTAAACTTTCATTCACAGGTTTTGCCGATTTCTGGCGTGAGAAAAACGGATTTCTCGGAACAAGTTATGTATTCTTATCCGAACCACAACTTTGGTACAATTTCAACAAAAACATCTCTGCAGGTACTGAAGTTGAATTAGGTTATAATTTTGCAGGCGTTGCAGGTTTCAAAGCTTGTCCTACCCTGGCTATTAAATACAATTTGTAAATAAACAAACCACAAAAGGCACAAAAGAAAGACTAAGGAAACACAAAAGATAACTAAGAGTTAAGAGTTAAGAACTAAGGACTAAAGTGTTCTTATGTGGTTCGATTTTAAATATTTCACTTTTGTGTTTCCTTAGTCTTTCTTTTGTGCCTTTTGTGGTGAATATTATAAATCATACAAAAAAAGAATATTATGTTCGAAAAATTTTTTAAACTCAAGCAAAACGGAACGAATTCACGTACCGAGGTCATAGCAGGCATCACTACCTTCCTGACCATGGCCTATATTCTGGCGGTAAACCCGAGTATCCTTTCGGCAACGGGAATGGACGCCAACGCCCTGTTTACAACAACTGCCATCGCCGCTATTGTAGGAACATTAGTTATGGCCCTGTGGGCAAAATTGCCTTTTGCACTGGCTCCCGGAATGGGATTGAATGCTTTTTTTGCTTTTTCTGTGGTTTTAGGTATGGGTCATACATGGCAGTTTGCACTGACAGCAGTTTTAATTGAAGGAGTTATATTTATTTTGCTAACAATCTTTAATGTTCGCGAAGCAATTGCCAATGCCATCCCAAAATCGGTAAGGACGGCTATCAGTGCCGGTATCGGTTTGTTTATAGCCTTTATCGGTTTACAAAACGCCGGCATTATCGTTAATCACGATGCCACTTTGGTAAGTCTGGGAGATATCACTTCAGGAAAAGCTTTACTGGGTATCATCGGTTTATTAATTACTTCAATTTTGGTTGTTAAGAAAGTAAAAGGTGACTTACTGATCGGTATCATCCTAACAGCAGTTATTGGTATCCCATTGGGAATCACTCAACTGAACGGATTTATGAGTTTACCTCCTTCCATCGAACCCATCTTCTTCAAATTCGAATTCGATCAGGTATTTACTTTCGATATGGCTATCATTGTCTTTACTTTCTTATTTGTTGATATTTTTGACACTCTGGGAACTCTGGTAGGTGTTTCAACAAAAGCAAACATGTTGGACAAAGACGGCAAAATACCAAATGCAAAGAAAGCTTTCATGGCCGATGCCATCGGAACAACTGCCGGTGCTATGTTGGGAACAAGTACAGTTACTACCTATGTTGAAAGTGCTGCAGGTGTATCGGAAGGCGGAAGAACCGGTATGACTGCTTTGATTACCGCTTTATGTTTTGCAGTGGCACTTTTCTTTGCTCCTGTATTCTTAGCGATTCCGGGTGCCGCAACAGCACCTGCACTAATCCTGGTTGGTTTGTACATGTTAAGCCCTATTAAAGAACTGGATTTCTCTGATTTCTCTGAAACCATTCCGGCATTTATCTGTATCATCGCCATGCCATTGGCTTACAGCATTGCTGAAGGTATCACGCTTGGCGTATTAAGTTATGTAATCATTAATCTGATTGCAGGCAAATTTAAGAAATTAAGCATCGGAATGTATGTACTGGCAGTATTGTTTATACTGAAGTATATTTTCATCTGATAGATTGATGGTAGATTTTTGAAGTTTCCTGATTGGCAGAAATAATCTCCAATCAGGAAATTTCTTTTTATTCCCATCGTAAACGCACGCTCAGCACAAAATTACGTGGCAGCGCCGGATAATAATAACGCGGATCACGACCTGCAAACGACGGAGCATTAATCAGAATCATGGATGCGTAATGCTCGTTAAACAGATTATTTACAGCAAGCTGAGCCTGCAAATGCAATCTACTGACAACGCTGGTCTCATAACGCACACCAGCATCCAGTGTTTTCCATCCTTTCACTATTACTTCGTTGGCATCGTCGGCGAATTGCTCACCGCTGTAGCGAAACACTGCATTCAGCTTTAGTTGCCATGGCAAATCAATCTCTAAGTCTGAATATACATTCGATTGCGGTATACCCGGCAATTGATTACCAGTATAAGAAATACTGTTGTCGATAAAATCTTTGAAACGATTGTTTGAAACAGAGCCCGACACACTGTAGTTCAACCATTCGGCCGGCTGATGCCTAAACACGAGCTCTACTCCTTTCAACACTGAACTACCTGCATTTTCTCCGTAAAAGACATCTTCCGATGGCCGTTTCGTTACTAACAGGTCGTTGAGGAAAATCGTATATACCGATCCCTGAAAAGAGATGCGTGTAGAGGGAAACCATGATTTAACACCTGCATCGAATGTCCAGCCCTGCTCGGGTTGCAGTAAGGGATTCATCTCACCGTTGGAACTCAGGCTTTCTTCTACCGTGGGATTCGAAAAACCATGTCCGGCTGAACCATAAAAGGATAATGCCTTCGATAGATGATAAACAATGCCTGCCATTGGTGAGCAGATACCCTTTCCTGTATATTTACCCGTTGCGATAGGTCGATCGGGATTCTGATGCTCCTTCAGACTATATTCAGTGAAATTTATGTTCGCAGCCAGTGAAATGCGAAGATGCTCCGAAGGAAGTAATTCCATACTGGCAAAAGCATCCAGATGATGACGGGTTTCCTGTGCATCAGTCAATACTGCTTCGGTATTGTTGGCCTGCGTTTGCCAAATATACTTTTCGCCAAGAACCTCTAATCCGGCAGCAACATTAATAAATCGGGCAGTGTAGCGAAGAGTTTCCTGTGCTGACCAGCTGACCGAACGATCGTCGAGAATATTAAACGGACGCAACTCATACTGGTCGTAGGTATTGGTACTTACCAGCAAAGTATTCGTCCAGGTATCGCTTAGTTTTGTATCGATTTTCATTCCGGCCAGCATTCGCTGATACGCTTTATAACCCTTTACATTCAGCCAGTTGGATGCAGCTGCCGAGGAATTATTCTGAAATGTCGATTCATCCACCGAGCTGGGAGTCAGGGCATGCACATCACTGAGCATCAGCAAATAACTTATTTTACCCAAAACATTAATATTGGAGAACTCACCGGAAAGCAGGCCTGAACTTCTTGAAAAAGCACTGTTTTCGCGAAAACCATCCCCGGTTAACCGTGAGATGCCGGCAGTCAGCCTCCCGGTTTTAAAATCAGAAAAAGCCATTCCGGAAAGTTTCAATAAACCGAAACTGCCTGCAGTGACAATTGCATCAGCAGAAAAAGCTCTGTCGGAGGCCTTACGTGTCACAAACCGCAACGACCCTCCCATGCCGGAACCATACCAGGCAGAATAAGATCCTTTGGTAATTTCAGCCCGTGATAGAAATAATAATTCGAGATCGTCGAATACCGATGTGCCATCGCCGCCGGTAAGCGGGATATCGTCTATGTAAACCCCGGTGCGGTTAGTGCCGTACTGGCTACGCGAACCAATGCCTCTTAACGTGAGTTTAAGGGTTTGAAAGGTACCTGACTGCAACTGCACGCCGGGCACCGAAGCAAGTGCTGCAGATAAATTACCTGTTGGAACAAGCTGCAATTGTGCTTCCGTAACCAACTGCACCGGAACAGCCAGCAAACGTAAACTTTGCGGGTAACGGGCTGCTGTTACCTGTACTTCTTCCAGTGCAACAGAATCCCGTGACATTATCAATGCGACTTCCTTTTGAGAAAACAAAGAAGTGGCAAAAAGAAAGACAATGGCAGAAAGAGTGTTGCGTATCAATTTATTTTACCGGAACTAATTTATATATTTTTCCCAACTTTTCTACAGCAATGTACAGATAACCATCGGGACCCTGTACCACATTACGAATGCGACCTATTTTCGGCATCAGTCGTTCCCGGCCCACCACGCGGTTATTTTTCATCAGTGTGCGCTCTAAGTATTCAAAACTGAGCGACCCACTCATAAAATCGCCCTTCCATTCAGGGTAGCGATCACTGGTGACGCGGGTCAGACTGCTTGGTCCTATTGATGGCGTCCAGTAGTGGAAAGGTGACTCCATCCCTGCCCTGGCAGTATCGTTGGTGAGAATGGTTCCATCATAGTTAATGCCGAAACTTATCAGGGGCCATCCGTAATTGAGTCCTTTTTTTACGATGTTCAGTTCATCACCTCCCTTGGGGCCATGTTCGTTCTCCCAGATTATGTCTGAAGACTGCTCGTAATACAATCCCTGTGGGTTACGATGACCATAACTCCATATCGTCGGCATGGCGCCGGCAGTATTAACAAAAGGATTATCAGCAGGAATACGTCCGTCATCGTAAATTCGGTGAATTTTACCACAGTGATTGGTTAAGTCCTGTGCGTTTTCCTTCCGTCCCCGTTCACCTATTCCAAAGAAAAGATAACCCTCCTTGTCGAAAATTATTCTGCAACCAAAGTGTACCCCGCTGTTGGTGTCAGGAGTTGCATGAAAAATCTTCTCAATCTTTGTCAGTCTACCCTTATCGAGTACAGCACGAATAATAGTAGTATTGATTTTTTCGGGTGTTTCGCCATCAGCAAAAGATAAATATATCAGTTTATTCTTTTTAAACTGAGGATGAACAGTCACTTCCATCAGCCCTCCCTGACCACGCACCACCACATTCGGTATTCCGATAATTTCGGTTTGTTTACCATTTATCACCCGGTACAACTTACCCGCTTTATCTGTCACCAGCATCGAACCGTCGGGCAGAAAATCCATACCCCAGGGGATATTCATTCCGCCGGCCACTTCTTCCAGCACAAAATTCAGATCGAGCGAACGTACAACTTCTTTCACATCAAAAGAAGAAGGCAGAACATCCGGTACCCTGGCTACTTCACGAATGGTATATTCGGCAAGTTCACGAATTTCGGTATCGTTCATTGCTTTCGCAAACTCAGGCATACCGATGGCAGGCCGGCCGTGTTTGAGGGTTGAACTTACTTCTTTCAGAGAATTACCATACACCCAGGCTCTTGCGGCAAAACGTTCGTGGTTATCGCCGTGACAACTGGCACAATACTGAAGATAATTGGCTCTCGGGCTTCGTGGAAGCGGATCAGTTGCCAACCCGAATCCGAAAACAATAACAGCAGTTACTATTATTCCTGCCACTAATAAGGGAAGATAAGCTGATGTTTTCATATGACAAATATTAATTATTACAACTGCAAATATAGAGAATCCCCGCACATCAGCAAGAGTTTTATGCAGTAAGTGCAAATCAGTCTGCATGATTGCAGGGTGAATTTCAGGAATCATCAATAAATATCAACACTAAAAATAAAATTAACAAGCTCCTTTCAATCTTGTTTCCTATCTTTGTATAAAATTAAAATTATATTTCTTATCATTTCATCATGAATCTCAGCACCTATAACAAAAAATTATTCTCAAACTCTCCGTTTTATGTGCTGCTGTACCTGATTTTCAGTTGTTCACTTTATGCTGGAGAAACTGCCGTTCAGAAACAAATTTCCGGTAAAATTATCTCTTCTGAAAATAATTTATCCGAACCACTGCCTTATGCTTCGGTTCAGCTTTTATCGGCCAAAGACAGTTCTTTTATCTCCGGAACCACTACTGATGAGGACGGATACTTTAAACTTGGCTTAACAAAAGAGACAAACTATTTGGTTTTAATCTCAAGTGTCGGCTTCAGAAGTCACTACCAGCCTGTTAAGATCAGTTCAGAAAAGTCTGTTTATCAACTGGGCGAAATACTTTTGAAGGAAAACTCGATAGTGCTGGCTGAGACCTCCGTTGTGGCACAAAGAAGAGAAATGGTGGTGAAAGACGACACAACAGAGTATGATGCTTCAGCCTATAAGTTAAAAGAAAATGCCGTGGTGGAAGATCTCCTGAAACGTTTGCCCGGTATCACTATTGATGAAGACGGAAAAATTCTGGTAAACGGAAAAGAAGTCAAGAAAGTGATGGTCGACGGACAGGATTTTTTTCGCAGTAATCCCAATCTTTCTATAAAAAACATTCCGGCAGAAATCATGGAAAAACTGCAGGTGATTGAAGATAAATCAGAACTGGCAAAACTTACCGGTATTGATGATGGTGAAGAAAGCATGGTGATCAACATCAGCATTCATAAAGAAAAAAAACGTGGCTGGCTCGTCAGCAATAATATAGGCATTGGTCGTGAATTCGCGGGTAACGACGAAAATCTGTTACGATATTCGGTGAATACATTTGCAGCACGCCTCTACGAGGACACGCAGCTTGGAATCGTCGTCAACGGTAATAACATCAACGGCATGACTATCGGAGGTAGTGGCAGCACCAGCGGTAGCGGTAAACCGGGACTAAACTCATCTTTTTCCACCGGCATCAACTTTTCTTCGGGGAAAGAAAACAAAAAATCTCCATGGATACTGAACGGCGACTTATCCTACGGGCAAAATGAAAGTCTGGTAGACAGGACATCCATACGCCAATACTATCTCGAAGACAGCACCTCATTTCAGACCGATACAATTTTTCAACAAACCCGCATGAAAGAAATCCGTTTCAGTGCAAAAATTGAGAACCGTTCAGTCGACCGCTGGATTATTTCATTTTCACCTTCAGCATCTTATAACATTACCTCCCGTGATAATGCCGGTAATTCTTTGCTACAGGCTGGAAATGTCAATCGCGATTCGGTAAACTCCAACAATTACCTGAGTAATTCGGTTACACCCAACTTTAATATGAGAGGACTTTTCACTGTATCACATAATTTTTTGAAAAAAGGAAGACGACTTTCGATAAATCTTGACACTCAGTATGGTAGCAGTAGTGGAGAAGGTGAAACGAATGCAGAGTACTATTATTACCGCCGCAAACCCGGAAGTCGAAAAGTAGACAGAGATCAGCAATGGGAAACAAATACATACTATTTTAACAATCGTTTTTACGCTTCCTATATCGAACCGATTGCCGAGAAACATTCCCTCCAGTTTGTTTACTGGATAAGAGCCAATAATCTGGAGAACATAAAAAACAATTTCAAACAGGATACTATCACCGGAGAGTACAGTATCCTCGATCTGCCTTACAGCAAGAGTCTTGACAATCTTACACTGACGCAACAATTAGGAATGAGTTACCGCGGCGTGTTAAGTAAGATAAGCTATGTGTTTGGAATTGATTTCAATCCATCCTTTATACGTAGCCGTTCCTTTATTCAGAACGGAGCTTCAAATGGATCCGACTCAACCATCACCTACTTTCCGGGACTGCAAACATATAATTTTGCCCCGGTAAGTTACATCACCTATAACATCGGAAAAGGTAAAAATTTACGTTTTGATTATCGTGGAAGATCCGAATCACCCTCGGTTACACAACTTGACCCCTCCCGCGACGAAACCAACCCGACAAATATCCGTGTGGGAAATCCTGATTTGTTACCCAGGTTCACTCACTGGTCGCGGTTACGCTATACAGATAACAACAGGGAGAATCAGCAATCCATCCACGTCAATATTGATGGAAACTACATACTGAATGATATTGTAAACTTCACCGAATATGATGGTGAAACCGGTATAAAAACAACCAGTCCGGTGAACCAGTCGGGCTCCTGGAATCTGAATGGATTATTCATGTACAACCGACCTATATCGAAATTATTTCAGTTCAGCAATTACACACAGTCAGGTATCCGTAATAACATAGGTTTCTCAACCATCAACAGCAACACAGGCAGTCAGCAAACCATTGCCACAACCACCACACTGAATGAGGAACTGGGACTTACTTTCAAATGGAACTGGATTTACCTGATGACGAAAGCAAGTTACCGGCTAAGCAATACAACTTATTCGACCGAAAATATGCTTGACAAACGGATTTCAACCTTAGGTGGGTTTCTGACGGCACAATTTACTTTGCCGGGTTCGTGGACAATTTCCTCTGAAATGAATTACCGTATGCTCAAAGGGTTTTCAGAAGCCTACAACCAGCAGGAACTGCTCTGGAATGCTGAAATCAGCAAGAACTTCCTTAAAAACAATGCAGGAACAATAACCCTGGTATTCAACGACATACTTAGACAGCAATTAAGTGTTTCACAAATAATTACCAGTAATTATGTCGAGGATCGTCAGTTTAATACGCTGAAAAGTTTTGCGATGCTGGCTTTTAGCTATAAGTTTAATACTATGGGGAAATAATATCCTCAAAACGACAAATCAGAAACTTTCAACCCTATATTTCCCCGAAGATTTGCATTTAAACGCACAGCACCCGGAACGAGGTCCAGGCCGGTAACAGTAAGGGCATTTAGTTTTCCGTTGAGCGACACACCCTCATACACCTTATAGTTGG
Source organism: Paludibacter sp. (assembly GCA_034927635.1). GTDB lineage: Bacteria > Bacteroidota > Bacteroidia > Bacteroidales > Paludibacteraceae > Paludibacter. The sequence continues at coordinate 4,434 of JAYFPP010000208.1, read as the reverse complement.
CCAGAGATTTATTCGCTTCGACTTTCAGTTTGTCCAGCTCCTCTTTTACCGGATAAGTCAGGTAGGGTGTTATTTTCTTAATGATCAATCCGTTAAGTAACCAGTTAGCCGATTTCACCAGTGCATCCCTGGTTTTGATATCAAACTCAGGGTGCTGAACTTCCAAAGCCATTTTTTCCTGATTGTACACCATATTCCCGGTAAAATAAATACGACCCTTCAAAGAACCGGTAACATCGGCAACAAATATCGCCTTACCCTCACTACCAAAAACCGACAAGTCATTAATGGTGATACTACGTTTCCCTTCGGTAAAAGTTTTATTCAGTAATTGCTGGCGGGCAAGTTCAGAAATCTTCTCAAAAGTAGCATCCGCGGCAACATTGAGATTAAATTCGCCCGGCTGTTGTTTCGACATTTTGAAAGCCGGCAACACCACCGGTTTAGCTGCTTCAGGTTTAGCTCCGAAGTACGACTCAATCAATGCCTGCAGCGATAAAGTCAGGGTGAGTTTCTGACCTTTTGTTTCAAAAGGAGATAACAATACATCTTTTGGTGTAATACGGAGCCAGAGGTTATTTTCTTCGCTTAACAACATAGGTTTCTGCATTTCACCCCATGCCATTCCGGCATATTTCTTCAGTTCAACCATCTGGCTCAGCGACTGATCAATCTGGCCGGTAATCATCTGCTGACTTTCTTTCAACGCGTAATCCGCAATCAGTTTAACCGGAACGGTAATGCCCATAACATTAATTTTGGGCGTTTCGATCCACTGATAACCTTTTGAAACAGTCTTGGCAACCAACTTCCAGTTCTTATCTATATCAACGGTAGTTGCAAAGTTCAAAACAATACTACCGTTGGCCTCATAACGATCGCCCACTGCTATACCGAACTTCTCCACAGTCCAGGCAAAACGCGACCATATTTTCAACGGAACTCGGTATTCAATCACATTATTTTTTACTGTAAAAGAGAAGTTCTGCGCTTTCCATACTTTTACACTCAAATCCTGATTATTCAGCTTATCCTCCTGAAAAAGCAAACCCGTCATCTCCCTGTTCAGTGCGGCTTCCAGTTGTTTAACATCAATTTCAATCTGCAAAGGGAGTTCCGACAAAGCTGGTTGAAGGTTCGCCGGCAAATACGATTCGGCAGGTTTTTCTACCCGGAGGGTTTTACAGGATGCCAGCATAAAAAGTAATGCTACCGGCACTAAAAGTTGATACTTAATCTTGCGCATATTTTTTCAGTTAAAAATAGCTGCAAAATTAGTAAAGATTTTACGGTAAAAAAATATGAAAAGTGATTATTTTACAATTTCGTCACCAGAATTTTATCAATCCGCTGACCATCTTTATCAATAACTTCCAGTTTGTACGAATCGATCATCAGGGTATCACCGATATCAGGAAGAATCTCCAGTTTATGAATGAAATATCCGGCAATCGTTACAAAATCGCCTGTATATTCTTCATCAGGTTCAATATCAAAAAAATGGAGGAATTCCATGAAAGAATACTGACCGTCAACAAACCAACTATTCTCATCACGTGGCGTAATCTGGTATTCATCCTGATTATGCTCCGTCACGTCACCGATGATCGCATCAACAACATCATCCATCGTAACGATACCCTGAGTGGAGCCATATTCATCCACCACAATGCCGTAATGCATCCGTTCGTTTTTGAACTTTTCGAGTAACTTATAAGCATAAGTACTTTCAGTAAGATAAAGAGGCTCCTTCACATAATCCTTCAGATCAAAATCTTCCTCTATCGATGCAGCAAACAAGTCTTTAAGCAATACGATTCCTACTATTTTATCTATGTCGTTTTCCTTACAAACTGGATATGCCGAATGTTTTTCTGCCGATATTTTTTGCCTGACCGTTAACAAATCATCTGTTTCATCAAGAAATACGATATCGTTTTTGTGGGTGTACAAGGAATTTACTTTTCTGTCGCCGAATTCGAAGACCCTTTCCACAATGTCCTGTTCGATATCCTGAATCTCACCGCCTTCAGCGCTTTCCTTGATGATCGATTTAATTTCTTCTTCCGACACTTTGCTTTCTATGGAGCTTTTTATTCCCAAAAATTTCAGTATCAAATCATTAGAAGTCGTCAACAACCACACGAAAGGAGATGTCAGAACAGACAAAAATTTCATGGGTTTGGCCATATAAATAGCAATTGCTTCAGGAAAAGTCATTCCCAGTCGTTTTGGGAACAATTCACCTAATACAATTGAAAGATAGGTAATTGAAATAACAATAATACCCACAGCAATCTCGTGAGAATATGAAGCGAAAATTTCAAACTGCGAAAGAAATAATTCAACATCATTGGTCAAATTTTCACCACTGTAAACCCCGAGTAAAATACCAATCAGCGTAATGCCAATCTGAACAGTAGATAAAAATTTTGACGGATTTTCGGAAAGCTCCAATGCTGTTTTTGCACCCTTACTCCCTTTCTTTTTAGCAGTCTCAAGTTTAAATTTTCGTGATGAAACCAATGACATTTCAGACATGGAGAAGATGCCATTTAGAAGAATAAGTGCAATAATAATTACAATTTCCAAGGGTCAATTAAGTTTTTAGTAATAAGTCTGAAATTTTAAAATTACTGTTTATTTGTTGAGTGATATACAATAATTTATCATTGAGGGCTCAAATATACTAACATTTCTGAAATATTAAAAATCCTGGTCTGTACTCAATACTAATTTTTTATCTTTGTAAAAAAAATATGTACATGGAAGATATCATTTTAAACGAAGCAAAGAAAGATTACCATCGACCCATGCATTCGGCAGAACATATACTCAATCAAACGATGGTGCGTATGTTTGGATGCAGCCGGTCAGTCAACGCTCATATAGAAAAGAAAAAATCAATTACTATTGTACATTAATAAAATTAATCTGAATAACTAACACCTATCATAATGGAATTAAACGAACACAACAAAAAAGAATATCCACCAATGCATACAGCTGAACATTTACTTAATCAAACGATGGTAAGAATGTTTGGATGTGACAGGTCAAAAAGCAGTCATATTGAGAGAAAAAAAAGTAAATGTGACTATTTTTTGAAGGAAGCTGTTACTCCTGAACAGATAAGTGAGATTGAATCGGCAGTAAACTTTCAGATAGAAAGAAATCTTCCTGTAAATACATTATTTGTTGACAGAAATAATGTTCCTGCTAATGTTGATTTGAGCAAACTTCCTGAAAATGTAAGTGAAACTCTGAGATTGGTTACTGTTGGTGATTATGATATATGTGCATGTATTGGTGAACATGTAAAAAACACTTCAGAGATTGGTCAGTTTAAAATAATAAGTTCTGATTATATTGAAGGTAAACTCAGAATTCGGTTTAAACTGGAGAATTGTAGTTATACAGATTAAATACTCTGGGTACAAATAAAAAGTGTGTGTGGAAGCTCCCCAAAAGCAGGATGCTAAATCAAGCCGCTTTTCCCATTATACCTATTTTCCCAACGATCAATTTATAGAGTCCCTTCTAAGAAGGAATACAGTTCAACCGATGCTTCCTTGCTGGGTCGTGTCGACCGCAGGAAGCCTAAGTATTAGGGGCTAGGCGTTTTGTTCTTCTAGCAGTTTAATTTTAAAATCATTAATTTCTTTGTGTCTCCGAACAAGTAATTTTCTCATATCGTCTAAACAGTAAATTACAATTTTCACTGATTCTGCAAAACTTTCAACGGTGTCATCATCTCTGAATTCTTGGTCACATGAATGAATATTAAAGTCCATAATGTAAAACTCCCTAAGTAACTTGCGATTTAAAACATCGCTGTAAAGTAGAAAGAAGTTTTGTAAATCATCTCTTGAATTGATTAATTCACAATAAATTTTATTATATAAATCGATTTTCTTCTTTGTTGTTATGAAACTATTAATGAAGTAATTTTCTATTTCTTCTGCTACATTTTGTTTAATCGAAAAAGGTAGTATATATGATAAAGACACAATATCTAACCTTAAGAACCTTTTATCAGCATAAAAAAGTCCAGAATTCTCATCTCTAAAGTCGACTGGGACTAATTGCTCCAAATGATTATTCAATTTTGACATTAATATATTTTCTGCCAGTAATTTCTTGTGACGATTCTTTATTCTGTCATTAAAGTAAATGAAAACAGGAATTAAAATTACTGTTATAATTATTCCAAAAAATTCTGCAATATAATTCAAATATGCATCTTGAGAAAACATTCTTTCTAACATAAATGTCTTTTTTTTCGCTTGCCCATAACGAGAGTTTGCGCAAAAACCGATCTTTCTCTCGTTCTTTCTGTTTTTATTTCACTCTATACTTCAATAGCTTCCGTATGCGGAACTCTATTTAAAGCAGTCAGTATCTTTATCTGTTTTTAATCTTTGCTTATATCGC
>JAYFPP010000175.1:0-5255 GCA_034927635.1 Paludibacter sp. | reverse complement strand
CACCTATTAATTACAAAGGAATTATTAGATGCTAATTTATTTCTTGCCTTTATCTTTGTGAAAAAAATTCTACCGGTTTAAAAGCAGAGATAAAATACCCATCATTCAAATTTTCAATAACATGAACTCATCCGAACTACTCAATATTCGCCTGTACAATCAGTTACTCACAAGTCATCAAATAAAAGAACCTCATGAGATAGTCGCTTGGATGGGTGCTATGCAATCACAAACACTCGACATGGCCAAATGGGCTATCGGTGCGCGACTTGAAAATAAAACGGTAAAGGATATAGACGAAGCTTTGAATACCGGAAAGGTGATCCGTACTCATATCTTACGCCCAACCTGGCATTTTGTGTCGGCAGAAGACTTTCATTGGATGTACGACCTGTCCGGTCCGCGTTTGAAACCCATCTATCAGTCGTATGCAAAGCAATCCGGTGCGGATGTAGCTCATATTTATCGTACTATCCCATTTTTGGAAAAAGCGTTGTTGGGTGGAAAACATCTGACTAAGAAGGAAATAAGTGATATTTTAATAACACAAAATATTACATTGGACGCCATACATCTGAATATGCTGATCCATTTTGCTGAGATGGAAGGAATTCTGGTTAATGGACGATTAGGCGGAAATAAGCAAACTTTTACCCTGACTGGAGAATGGATAAGCCGAAAACATACTTTGAATAAGGAAGAGGCATTGGAGCGTCTTGCCAGAAAATACTTTACAAGTCACGCACCGGCAACAGTCAATGATTTTGCCTGGTGGTCGGGATTGACCCTTACCGAATGTAAGCAAGCCATTGAATTAATCAAGAGCGACTTTGTTTGCGAAACCATTAACGGACGCACATTCCGGATGAAAAATGACCTGAAAGTAACGCCTTCAAGCATGAATTCAGCTTTACTGCTTCCCCCTTTCGATGAATTTGTAGTCAGTTATAAAGACCGTTCCGAATTAATAGAAGTCACGCATTACGGCAAAGTGATGACAAACAACGGAATCTTTTCGCCAACCATTATGCTGAATGGTGAGATTATAGGTGCCTGGAAGAAAACCGTTCAGAAAGGAATTCCTCAAATTGAACTCTCCTACTTTGAAAAAACGCCTGCAAACATTCAACAGCTTTTTGAACCGGCAAAAAAACGGTTGGAGTATTTTTATGCGGACTGTAACCGGTAACTTTATACAACCATTCTCAGTGCCTCAATTGTTTGCTACCTAAAAAGAAATTTTTTCAATTTTTCAACCCCTTCATTAAATTTTGAAGGATTAGCTACTTTCAGTGTTAGAATATTTTTCAACTTCCATTGTACGGATGGATAACCGCTCAAATCTCCGGCACAACACTTTTTCCAATCAGGGCTTCCACTTTCGAAAGAGAGTAGAAAATCCTTATCTGTATTGGTGAGATTTTCATTGACATTTTCTATTAACACCTTCCGTGTTGTCTCGAAATCAGCATATTCGAAAGGCATATCGGACATTCCCTTAAATTGATTTTCAAGGGACATTTTTTGATCTACAGGATTCGGCTGCAAAGATTCAATGAGAGGTTTATCGCTTCCCAACAAATTGAACATCAAACCATTCTTTACATCGGCAAATGAATCAATCTCCATGTATTTATAATCAAAACGATCGCGAGGGTGTTGACGACTTAAAGCAGCAGCAATTTTACCACCATACAACAATGAAAATGGAACTACTCTTGCGACACAGCTCATTTTAAATTCCTTCTGTGCTTTCTCACAAAGTTCCTTTTCTTCGACTTTACCAATGATGCCCCGCTTGATACCATTAACCTCTATTTTTACGGATGCTCCATCATAAGTACACTGCAATTTCAAGACAGCTGGTTTCTGAATTACCCGAATTCCTGGTATAGCCTTTTCAATCAGCTGTTTTAATGTATTCAAATGATTATTAATATCTTGTATACTTTCCTCTCTATTTCTAATCGGAAGAAAAGTCAGATCGACATCGACAGAATAACGAGGCATATTTTTAACAAACAAATTGATAGCTGTACCTCAATGAACTGCAAAATCGGGAATTTTATAAACCAATGGCATAATTCGGATTAATAGTGCCACCTGTTTTTTATATGATTCATTCATATTCGTACAATTCTTTTGGTATAGTTATCATATATTCAGAAAGATAAACCCCGTTGTCTGTTAATTTATACTTTCCTGTACCTAATTTAATTTTGCTTTTATCCAATCTGAAATACCAATCATGACCTGCTTTTTGGGCCATATATAAGAATAATCGTTTTATCTTTAAGTTATCTGTATTCTCCAACAACTGTTGTATAACATCAGCCCTCAACGTCGTTAGTTGTTCCATGATGTAAAATAAATCTATATAAGCATATTGATTCGGGGCTAGCATCAGACATTCAAGAAATGCTTGTTCAGGTACAGATGTGAGTATTTTAGCATCCCCTTTATTGAAAATAGTCAATTGTGGTTTAAGGAATGTTTTCGTTGAAAAAAACTTAAGTTCATATTCAAAATCGGTATTTATCAACCAATTTGGTATGTTGTCCTGTATTGGATATCCAATCATCAAAACAGGTTTTCCCATTGGAACATAGTGGTTAAATCCGAATATTTCTAATGCAGAATGGGCACCCACATATAGCTTCTTATTTAATTGGTTATTATAACTGGATATTGTAGCCAAAGAAGATAGTTTATCACCCGTCCTATACATGACTCCTCTTGTTAGCATCGAAAACCATCCTGATCTTCTATATTGTTGTATTAACTGAGGTGAATATCCATTTTTATTCAACCAGGAAGAAAAGAGCAGTCCACCTGGCTGCCAATAATGCAACAATTGGTTCAATTTATTCCTGTTATCTATATTCATAATATACATTGAGCTTTTAAATTCAACTGCAAAATTATATTTTATTATCTATTTCAGCAAATTATCAATAAATTAATCTATTCTTTATTTTAAATTTAGTTGAGTTTAAATTTATCTCATATAGTATTACTATACCATAATGGAATTATTCAAACTATATCATCGCTTCCATTTATCTTTTTTACTCATAGTCTAGCTTTTCTCGTTCGATGCGTGTGAAATTTTTATCAGCTCAAAGAAGAACAATTTGGAGGTGAAATACATTATAGTACAAGCAAAAATAAATCAATGAAAATATTTAAACGAACAATGCTCATTCTACTTTCAGTTTTTGTTGCTGCTACAGTATTTGTACTCTTGTATATGCAACTTCCCAAATTTGGGAAAGCACCTTCGGGCGAAAGGCTGGAGAGAATCCTCAAATCGCCTCATTATAAGGATGGTTCGTTTACCAATTTAACTCCCACTCCTACCCTTGCTGAAGGGTTTTCCTATTTTGAAATCATGTACGATTTCATTTTTAAGAAGCATCCGGATTTATACCCGAAAGAGCCATTACCTTCTGTTTTTACTGATTTGCACAAACTGTCTGCCGATGCCGATGTGTTGGTGTGGTTCGGTCATTCGTCCTATTTCATGCAGGTAGATGGTTATAAATTTTTGGTTGATCCGGTATTTAGCGCTGAAGCTTCGCCGGTTCCGGGCTCCAATAAAGCATTTAAAGGCAGCAATGTGTACACAGCAGATGACTTACCGGCCATCGATTATCTGCTTATCTCGCACGACCATTACGATCACCTGGATTATGAAACGGTAAAAGCATTGAAGGACAAAGTCAGCTATGTGGTTTGCGGACTGGGTGTCGGCTCACATTTAGAGCACTGGGGCTACCCTGCCGAACGAATTATTGAAAAGGACTGGAACGACACTATTAATTTGGGCAAAGGATTGAAGATTTATACGCTTACTGCCCGTCATTTTTCGGGTCGAGTATTTAAACGAAATAATACTCTTTGGTTATCCTATTTGCTTGAAACACCCAACCGAAAGATATATGTAGGAGGCGATAGCGGTTACGAAGGTCATTTTGCTGAAATTGGTAAACGATTTGGAACGATAGATTTGGCGATTCTGGAAAACGGACAATACAATGTAGCATGGCAAGCCATTCACTGTCTGCCCGAAGAAACGCTGAAAGCAGCCCGCGACCTCCATGCCAAACGCCTGATGCCGGTTCACTCCTCTAAATTCGCGTTGGGAATGCACGCCTGGTACGAACCTCTGAGCGAAATCAGCCGGTTAAACAATCAATATCGCATCCCTCTGGTAACACCAATGATCGGTGAACAGGTGAACCTCAACGATGCTGCACAAACTTTTAAGGAATGGTGGAATATCATTCACAAAAAATAATTTATTTGAAAAAAATATTATCTTTGCACCATCTAAAAACTTTGGATGTTTAAATTTAATTCGGATTTGGTGAAGTAAATAACCTCATGGCTCCGCCTGATGGTTATCCCTCTGTTACATACTCAGGCATTTTCTTGCCGGAGTTATTTTTGTATACATCATTTGATTAATAATTTGTGGCTTATCGATGCCGTCGCAAGGCTTTCACGTGGCCACATCACAAAAATTTAAACATCATGAACGAAGACAATAAAACAATCCACGATTTCGATTTCACTTTAATCTGCGAATACTTTTCAGCATTTGAACGTCAGGGACCGGGCAGTCCGGAAGTGACCATAAAAGCGTTGAGTTTTATCGATGGACTTACCGAAACATCGCGAATAGCTGACCTGGGCTGTGGTACCGGTGGACAAACCATGGTACTGGCACAGCATGCACCGGGGCAGATAACCGGTATTGACCTGTTTCCGACCTTTATCGACCTCTTTAATCAACAAGCCGGCCGGCTGAACCTTCGAGAAAGAGTGAAAGGTTTGGTTGGTTCGATGGACAATCTTCCTTTTCAAAAGGAAGAACTGGACCTGATTTGGTCGGAAGGAGCAATTTATAATATCGGTTACGAAAGAGGACTGAAGGAATGGCGGCAGTATCTTAAAAAAGGGGGTTATGTGGCTGTCAGTGAGGCTTCATGGTTTACTACAGAACGTCCTCAGGAGATCGAAAAGTTCTGGATGGATGCTTATCCTGAGATAGATACGATTCCGAATAAGGTGTCGCAACTGGAAAAGGCCGGGTACATGCCCGTGGCTGTTTTTATGTTGCCTGAAAACTGCTGGACAGATCATTTCTATACTCCGCAGGTTGCCCCAAGGGAGCTGTTCATGAAGAAACATGCAGGCAACAAAATGGCAGAAGAACTGGTTGTCAATATGTTGGACGAAGTCCGTTTGTA
>JAYFPP010000280.1:0-2190 GCA_034927635.1 Paludibacter sp. | reverse complement strand
TAGCGTGTATACCAATTTCACCACTTGCGCATTAAGAAAAGTGTGCCCAGAACAGGACTCGAACCTGCACAGCCTTGCGGCCACTAGTCCCTGAAACTAGCGTGTCTACCAATTTCACCATCTGGGCAGATGATTGTTTTAATAAAAAGTGAAACACGCTGTTTCACTTTAGAGAGGTGAGCGAAAAACGGGACTCGAACCCGCGACCCCGACCTTGGCAAGGTCGTGCTCTACCAACTGAGCTATTTTCGCATTGTATAATCTTTTCTGACTTAATCTCAGTTGGTAGAGCACCTTCGTGTCTGTTTTCCGGCAACTGAGCTATTTTCGCATTTTTCGCTATTAGCTATTCGTTTTTAGCTATTCGCTCTTAACTATTCACTAATCTCAAAGCGGGTGCAAATATAGTTTCTTTTTTTGTAAAATACAAAGACTTTGACAACATTTTTGCAAAAAAACAGGCTGAACATTGAAGTTCAGCCTGTTTCATTATTCTTTGATTTCAGAATTCTTTTCTGATTCTTTCTTCAGGTCAATTTCATTACCCTTTAAATCGTAAAACTTGTATTGTAAGAACCCAATTTCCTGTGAGGCGATAATTTTAAATCCTACACCGTATTTAAGTTTCCATTTCAGCTTCAGTGAACTGATTCCTTTAGAGATAAAGGCTTCCACATAAGGATGAAGATGAAGTACAAATTTCTTAATTTTCAGATCATTCACCAAATGATCAATTTTATCTTCTATCTGATCGACAAATAATATTGAAGGTTGCATTTTACCGGTACCTAAACAGGTCGGACATTTTTCTTCAATTACTATTTCCGTTTCAGGTCGTACCCGTTGCCGGGTCATTTGCATCAAACCGAATTTACTCAGCGGGAGGATATTATGTTTTGCTCTGTCGGATGCCATCGCATCGCGCATTCTGTCATACAACTTCTGTCTGTTGTCATTTTCATGCATATCGATGAAATCTACCACAATAATACCGCCCATATCCCGCAGTCGCAACTGACGGGCAATTTCATCGGCGGCAGCAAGATTGACATCCAACGCATTTCCTTCCTGTCCTGAGGACGATTTTGATCTGTTTCCGCTATTCACATCAATCACATGGAGTGCTTCTGTATGCTCAATGATGAGATATGCGCCACTCTTAAAGGAGACTGTCTTTCCAAATCCCGATTTTATTTGTTTGGTTATCCCAAAATGATCAAAAATCGGGGTATCTTCCTTATAAAGTTTTACAATATCCTTACGATCAGGAGCTATCAGTTCCACGTAGTCTTTGACTTCAGTAAACATTTCCTGGTCATTGACATGGATGTTGTTAAAGCTGGAATTGAATAAATCTCTAATTATTCCTACCGTGCGACCTAATTCTTCTAATATTCTGGAAACGCCTTTAGAGTGTTGCAGTTTTACTACCGCTTCCTCCCATCGTTTCACCAGAATTTTCAGCTCATTGTCCAGTTCTGCTACCTTTTTTTCTTCAGCAACTGTTCTCACAATTACACCAAAACCTTTTGGTTTGATGCTTTGAATCAGTTGTTTCAGTCGAATCCGTTCTTCTTCAGATTTTATTTTCTGAGAGACGGAAACTTTATCAGCAAATGGAATTAATACTAAAAATCTTCCGGCAATCGATATTTCAGCAGTCAATCGGGGACCCTTGGTGGAAATGGGCTCTTTCGCCACTTGTACCAAAATTTCCTGTCCTGTCTTAAGGACATCTCCAATCGAACCGCTTTTTTCAATTTCCGGTTGATATTTCACCTTTTGCATTGCAGGCACCTTTTTTCGGTCGCTCAGTACCTGCGTTGTAAATAGGTTAAGGGTGTTGAAATTGGAACCTAAATCAAGATAATGAAGAAAAGCATCCTTTTCGAAACCAACATCCACAAAAGCTGCATTTAAACCGGGCATTAATTTCTTAACCCTACCCAGGTAGATATTACCTACCGCAAAGCGTTCTTCACGACTCTCACGGTTAAATTCTACCAGGTGTTTGTTTTCGAGCAGCGCAATTGATATTTCCGATGGTTGTACATCTACTACAAATTCGCTATTCACTTTATTATATGATTTAATGTTTTTTGTTTTCGCTAAAACAAAAAACAAACTTAAAGCTACTAAAGTCTTTAAGTTTGTTTTCTGGACTTTAAAATAAAGACCAATAGACAGTAT
>JAYFPP010000025.1:0-5691 GCA_034927635.1 Paludibacter sp. | reverse complement strand
AAAACGCGGCAAAAGTACTGATATTTTATGAAAGTACAAGTCGCTTAAAACATCAAAATTTTACGTTATGCCTACTATAAATGAAACGCTCAGAATTAAATCGGTTACCCTTAAAAACCGTATCGGGATGTCGCCCATGTGCCAATATTCGGCCATTGATGGTTTTACTTCTGACTGGCACAAGGTGCACTATGTGAGCAGGGCTGTTGGAGGGGTGGGACTGATTTTAGTTGAAGCTACGGCAGTAGCACCGGAAGGTCGCATTACACCTGCAGATTTAGGTTTGTGGAATGATGCTCACATCGAAGGGTTAAAAAAAATTACTGCTCAGATTAACAAATATGGCTCGATTCCCGGTATACAGATTGCTCATGCCGGAAGAAAAGCTTCGCATGCAAGGCCTGTTGATGGCGGAAAGCAATTGAAAGCCGATGATGGTGGCTGGCAAACGGTTGGGCCATCGGCTATTCCTTTTGAACAGGGTGAGGTGGCGCCGCATGCGCTGGATCAGGCTGGAATCGACAGGGTGATTGCACAATTCCGTACCGCTGCACAACGTGCATTGCTGGCCGGATTCAGAGTCCTTGAAATTCATGCTGCCCATGGTTATCTGATTCATGAGTTTTTGTCACCCCTGACGAATCAGCGTACAGATGCTTATGGTGGAAGCTTTGAGAACCGCATCCGGCTGATATTGCAGGTGACGGAAGCAGTGCAGTCGGTATGGCCTGCTGATCTGCCATTATTTGTGCGACTTTCGGCTACTGACTGGACATCGGGCGGCTGTACACCGGAAGAAACGGTGCAACTGTGCTCAATATTGCATCAAAAAGGCGTCGACCTCATTGATTGTTCTTCAGGAGGAAATGTAGCTACTGCTAAAATTCCGGTTGCTCCCGGTTATCAGGTAGCTTTTGCCGAAGTAGTTCGAAAGACCGGAATTCTCACTTCAGCAGTCGGGTTGATAACTTCCCCTCAACAAATTCGTTCAATTCTCGAAGAGGAAAAAGCAGATTTGGTGTTGTTGGGAAGAGAGTTGCTGCGGAATCCTTACTTTGCTTTGTTTGCTGATGAATCTTCTGTATGGCCCGTGCAATATCTGAGAGCTAAATAATATTACATCACTCAACTATGTTAACTCATGTGACTTATGTGGTTGAAAAATAAAACAAATTGAATTACTTAGCACATATTTTTCTTTCGGGTGATGATGTCCAGATACAAATCGGGAATTTTATCGGTGACTTTGTAAAAGGAAATCAACCGGATAATTATCCTGAACGCATCCGCAAAGGAATTCTGATGCACAGGCGCATCGATCATTTTACCGATCATCATCGAGTGGTAAAAGAAACGAAAGCGTTGTTGAGACCGGTTTTCGGTCGCTATTCGGGCATCATCACCGATATGTATTTCGATTATCTGCTGGCAGTTTCGTTTTCAGAGTATTCTCCCGACAGATCGCTGTCAAAACTTGCCCGCAGGTTTAATTTTCATGTTCTTCTCAATTACTATAGACTTCCACAGCGGGTGCAGCGTTTTATTTTTCATTTTACAAGCTCTAACCGCCTGGTTCGTTACGCTACGATAGAGGGTCTGCACGAGTCGCTATCCATCATGTCGCGGTATAAAACTGCTGCCATTAATCCTGATCTCAGCATCCGGTTTTTGATGGAAAACAGGAAGGAACTGGAGAATAAGTTTCATCAGTTTTTTCCTGAACTGATAGCCTATGCGGAAGAATTGAGAAACTCTGATAACATTTGAAACAGCAATTTATAAAAGGAGATACATTGTTTGTAGATTGGGGTTTTTTATTATTTTTGTCGACAAATAAATAAATATTCAAATTTTAAACAACACTGTATGACCAAATTCTCCAAAGCCTTTTGGGTGGCCAACTCTGTCGAACTCCTCGAGCGACTTGCGTATTATGCCGTATTTATAGTAATCACTTTATATCTCTCGAATGTCTGGGGCTTCTCCGATATTGAAGCCGGGATCATTTCGGGAACTTTCTCGGCCTTATTGTACTTTCTTCCCACTTTTGCGGGTGCTTATGCCGACAGAATAGGATTCCGCTCAGCCATCATCCTTGCTTTTTTTCTTCTGACGCTGGGTTACGGCGGACTCGGACTATTGCCAACCTTGCTCGAAAGCGCCGGATTGGTGTCGTATGACATGACAACCACTTTCACCGGACTGGACACAAGCATGTTGCGCTGGTCGATTGTGCCGGTGCTTGTGCTCATCGTGCTCGGCGGTTCGTTTATTAAGGCGGTGATCTCGGGAACTGTAGCACGCGAAACGACCTCAGAGACACGTGCAAGAGGTTATGCGGTGTTTTATATGATGGTGAATATAGGGGCATTCATTGGCAAAACAGTGGTGGACCCGTTGCGTAAAAGTATGGGTGATCAGGGATTGGTGTATCTGAATTACTTTTCGGCCAGTATGACCTTAATCGCGCTGATAGCTGTTTTCTTCTTTTATAAATCCGTCAAAACTGAAGGGCAGGGCAAGAGCTTTGCCGAAATAGGGAAAGGTCTGCTCAAGGTATTGGGAAATGTCCGTCTGGTTGTGCTCATCCTTATTATCAGTGGCTTTTGGATGATACAGGGTCAGATGTACGCCACCATGCCCAAATATGTGATCCGCATGATTGGCGAAGAAGCTTCACCGGGTTGGTATGCCAACGTCAATCCGCTGGTAGTATTTGTGTTGGTGAACTTTGTCACTTCTTTTATGAAGAAACGCACCGCCCTCACCTCCATGACCATCGGTATGCTCATCATTCCTTTGTCGGCACTGGTAATGGCCGGTGGAACGCTCATTGGTAGCGACTATGTGCTGGGATTGCATCCTGTTGCTTTCATGATGATAGTGGGCATTGCCATGCAGGCCATTGCCGAATGTTTTATTTCTCCGAGATTCCTGGAGTATTTCTCTTTTCAATCTCCTAAAGGTGAAGAAGGACTTTATTTAGGATTCAGCCATTTGCATTCATTCTTCTCTTATCTCTTTGCTTTCGGACTTTCGGGCTTTCTATTGGATAAATACTGTCCCGATCCGCGTGGATTCGATTCTCCGGAAGCCTATGCTGTGGCAACAGAACATGCGCATTATATATGGTTTGTGTTTGTCGGTATCGGTTTAGTATCGGCTGTGGCGCTGCTCATTTATGGGTATATAACCAGAATGGCGGATAAGAAAGCTGCATTGAAGTTGTGATGATGCATTACGGGAGGCAGATAATATGTCGAATATGTGTTAGGATTTGATGAAAGCTTTTTGATTTGCTATCATTATTAATGATAAATTTGCGTTGTTTTATAATCACTTAATAAGAGTCGTATATCAATGAAGAAAACACATTTATGCGTATTGCTGGCATTAATTTCCGTCATTGTGCCATTAGCAGCTCAATCTACCAAACCCCACTGGGATAATTCCCTTGTCAATAAAGAAAACGAAGAAGCATGGAGATCATGGTTCATTCCGCTATCCGACAGGAGTCAGGTGTTTCATGCGCAGCAAACGTCTGCCTGGTACCAATCCCTCAACGGGAAATGGTATTTCAACTGGTCGGAGGATATGGAGGTACGCCCTGCTGACTTCTATCAAACCGGTTATGATTTCTCTGACTGGAAGACCATTGATGTTCCCATGAGTTGGGAGATGGCTGGTTATGGAAATCCGGTGATGCTGAATACCGGTTTTCTGGTCGACAAGGAAAAATGGCCGGAGCTGGTTCCGACTTTTACTAAAGGTAAACCTGTAGGCTCTTACATCAGAGAGTTCATTCTTCCGGCAAACTGGAAAGACAGGGAGATTTATATTAATTTTCTTGGAGTTGAAAGTGCTTTCAAGTTGTGGATCAACGGAAATTATGCCGGATATAGCGAGGATAGTCGCACGACTTCAGAATTCAACATCACCAAATATCTGAAAGAGGGAACGAACCGTGTGGCGGTAGAGGTGTACCGCATCAGCGACGGCATTTATCTCGAGGATCAGGATGCATGGCGGTTATCGGGCATCCATCGCGATGTGGTGTTGCTGGCAAAAAGCAAAACGCATATCCGTGACTTTTTTATCAAAACATTGCTTGACGATCAGTATAAGGATGCCGAACTGCGTGTAGAAACACATATTCTGAAAACCAGAGATAGCCGGCAGGTTCCCGCAGTATTAAAACTGATGCTGTACAATGCTGCTAAGGAGAAAGTCGGAGAAACGACGCTTTCTGTAAAGCAAACGGCAACAGGAGAGAAAATGGTGGCAATTTCGATGGCGGTGAAAAAACCCGCACTTTGGTCGTCGGAGCGGCCAGATTTATACTATGCCCTGCTCGAACTCACCGACAGTAAAGGACAGGTGATCGATCGAGCGGGAACGCAGGTAGGTTTCCGCGGGATAGAAATCAAAAATCAACAGTTGCTGGTGAATGGAAAACCTGTGCTGATGCTGGGAGTCAACCGTGTGGAGCATGATCCGGTGTATGGTAAGCATGTTTCACCCGAAATGCTTTACAAGGATATTTTGTTGATGAAAACCCATAATATCAATGCTATCCGTACGGCACATTCGCCTGCCGATCCTGCGATGTATGAATTGTGCGACCGCTACGGCATTTACGTGATCGACGAAGCGAATGTGGAAAGTCATGGTTTCGGGGTGAATCCGAACAGTAAAATCGCCAACGCGCCTGAGTGGAAGCAGGCACATCTCGAACGTATGCAGGCGATGATCGACCGCGACAAAAACCATCCTTCGGTGATTATGTGGTCGCTGGGCAACGAAGCCGGTTCTGGTAAGAACTTTTATGCTATGAACGATCTGGCTCATCAGATGGATGCTACCCGTCCGACCCACTATCATGTGCTTGAGGAGAATAACAATTCCGACATCCTCGGAGGTTTCAACCGAAATGCCCCGGAACAGGGAAAGATCTATGGCCCGGGACGTTACCTGACCATTCCCGAACTGGAATACATCGCTAAATGGGATGACCCACGTCCGTTTTTGCTGAACGAATTTGCCCATGCCAGCGGCAATGCGTTGGGAAACCTGAAAGAGTATGTCGAAACCTTCGAAAAATATCCGAAACTCATTGGCGGATGTATATGGGACTGGGTTGATCAGGGCATCCTGAAGAAAACCGCCGATGGAGTCCCCTATATGGCCTGTGGCTACGATTTTCCGGATAATTCCAACGCCAACTGCTGGGATGGTTTAGTGTTGGCCGATCGTACCGGTTTCGAAAAATTAGTGGAAGTGAAGGCGGCTTTCCAAAGGGTAGCATTTACGCTTAGCAATACGGCGCCCTATACCGTCGGGTTGAAAAATAAATATTCTTTTTCCGACCTGAGTGAATATTATCTCTCATGGAAATTATTGGAAAACGGTGTCGCAATAGAGCAGGGAAGGATTACTGATATTAAAACTTTACCCGGGAATTCGGGACAGTTTCCGGTCAGAATAACTTCAGTTTTTTCTAAAGATAAAGAATATGTGCTGATTGTCACCCTCAATCAAAAATCGAAAACCCTTTGGGCAAATGCTGGTTTTGAGGTGGCCATGGCCGATTTTCAACTGAGCCCGTGGCGTTATGCGGCAGCTGCCGTTGGCAATCAATTAGATCAACTCCTTGTTGACGACAGCAACAATCAACTGACTGTTACCTCTGGA
>JAYFPP010000172.1:0-90235 GCA_034927635.1 Paludibacter sp. | reverse complement strand
TCATCAACCGCGAGTTCTTTTCCTCCGTATATTTTATTGAAGATTGTTTTTATTTCGGCTTCAGTATAGTCTTCTGCATAAAACTCTTCAATTCCATGGTCGGATAGTTTACATCCCATTTCGGCAAAATAATCCTGACGTTTTCGTAACGCGGCAATCATGTCGTCAAAAGTATGGATAGAAATTCCTGATACGATAGCAAGTTGTTCAACATAAGAACGGAAAGCGGAAGCATTCTCAACCGCCATTGCTTTGTCGGGACGCCACGTGGGTAACATCTTTATTTCAAAACCATCATTTTTTGTCTTATGATGATGTTCGAGATTATCGATAGGATCATCGGTAGTGCATACCACTTCTACTTTATACCTCCTCATCAGATTTCTGGCAGAGTACTCCGGCGACTGTAGTTTCTCATTGCAGGCATCGTAAATTTCGCGGGCAGTTTTCGGCGACAATAGTTTTTCTATTCCAAAAGCGGTTTTTAATTCCAGATGGGTCCAGTGGTACAGAGGATTACGCATGGTATAGGGTACGGTCTCAGCCCATTTTTCAAACTTTTCCCAATCCGATGAGTCTTTCCCTGTGATAAATTGTTCGCTGATGCCATTAGTGCGCATGGCACGCCATTTATAATGATCACCTCCCAACCAGGCCTCAGTAATGGTTGTAAACTGATGGTCGTGAGCTACCATCGACGGCACTAAATGACTATGATAGTCAATGATGGGTTGCTTTTCAGCATAATTGTGATATAATCTTTGCGCGGTTTCTGTTTGCAGCAAAAAATTTTCGTCTAAGAATCTTTTCATGATAAAATTGCTTTATCGGTGATTAATATTGGCTGTTTTTATACGCAAAAAATCAGTTTAAATAAATAATAATGTTAATTATTTGTATATGTAAAATTATAAGTAAATACATATAGTGCATAATATCAATAACATATAAATTTTATTCTGATAAATTACAGCTTCCGTGTTCGCCCACGAAGGTACAAAAAATTTTATATTTACAAAATATGTTGTATTTTTGTGCGAAATAATTCCTGTGTACGCCCACGAACTTATTATTTTTTTATATGAAGACTGAAAATCATAAAATAAGGATCAAAGATATAGCCATCATGGCCGGAGTATCTGAAGGTACTGTCGACCGGGTTTTGCACAACAGGGGAGAAGTTTCAGAAAAAAGCAGAATGGCTGTCGAGAAGGTACTTGATGAAATCAATTATTCGCCTAATCTGTTGGCACGATCACTGGCTTCAAAAAAGCATTTCAGATTTGCCTATCTTATCCCGGAACATCAGCCAAAAGATTACTGGGAAAGTGTGGATAAGGGTTTTGGTGTGGCTGCGCATGATTTTTTACAACAAAATATTCATTTAGAGAAGCATCATTTTAATCAGTATGATGTAAATTCTTTCATCAATGCTTCGAAAGAGATACTTCAAAATCAACCTGATGCTGTAATCATTGCCCCTATCTTTAAGGAAGAAACCCTGAAACTGACACAAGAGCTAAATCAAATGCAGGTACCGTTTTCATTTATCGACTCAATGGTGGAGGAAGCGGAATTCTTAACCTATTATGGACAGAATTCTTTTCAAAGCGGATACATCGCAGCCAAACTTTTAGTTCTGTCACTGTCTGAAAAAGGGAAGATATTAATTATCAGGACAAAAAGAAAAGGCGCTGTCTCGAACCAGACCATTGCCCGCAGAAAGGGTTTCATTCATTTTCTCAACGAAAAAAATATCTCCGGAATTGAATTAAAAGATGTAGAATTGAGTGATGATAATGAAAGTGAAAATTTTGAAATAATGGGCATTATCCTTTCTGAAAATCCTGATGTAAAGGCTGCTATTACCTTCAACTCAAAGGTTTCGCGTCTGGCTGATTATTTTGAAAAAATGAATCGCAGAGATATCCGCCTGATAGGATACGACCTGCTGGAAGAGAATGTAAAATGGCTTAAGAAGGATATGGTTGCGTATTTATTAGGACAACGACCTGATAAACAGGCATATTTTACTGTGCGCGACATGTGTACAAAACTGATTCTGAAACAGGACGTGAAACAAATCAATTATATTCCCATCGATATTCTTATTAAAGAAAATATCGAAGATTATTTACAATTGGGTGAATAGTACTTATTATAATTATAAAATATTTTAGTGTATGGAAAGCTTATTCAATGTTAAAGACAAAGTTATGGTCATCACCGGTGGTGGCGGTATTCTGGGTCGTGGAATGTCGGAGTATATGTGCTCTCAGGGTGCAAAAGTGGTTATTCTCGACAGATGTCGTGAGGCGGGTAAAAATCTGGAAGATGAACTTAAAGCAAAAGGTTATGAGGCTATCAGCTTTTGTACGGATGTGCTTGTGAAAGAAAGTCTTGAAGAAACAGCAGAACAAATCATGGCTAAATACGGCAGAATAGATATTCTGGTGAATGCAGCCGGTGGTAACATGGCAGGTGCAACCATCGGTCCCGACCAAACAATCTTTGATCTGGAATTGGATGCATTTCGGAAGGTGGTGGATTTGAACCTGTTTGGTACGGTTTTACCTACCATGGTGTTTGCCAAAATAATGGTTAAACAAAAAACCGGTAGTATTATTAATATTTCATCGGAATCGGCACTTCGTCCGTTGACACGCGTAGTAGGCTATGGCGCGTCAAAAGCTGCAGTTACCAATTTTACCAAATATCTGGCCACAGAGCTTGCAACTAAATTCGGCGAAGGTCTGCGTGTTAACGCCATGGCTCCGGGATTCTTCTTAACGGAACAAAACCGTACGTTGATGACTAACCCTGATGGATCTCTCACTGCAAGAGGCGAGAAGATTATTGCTCATACACCTTTCGGGAGATTTGGTCAGCCCGATGAGTTATTCGGAACGCTACACTGGTTAGCAAGTGACGCGTCGAAATTTGTTACCGGCACTTTGACGGTTATCGATGGTGGATTTGATGCTTTCAGTATATAAAACATCTATTTCAGTGTTATAGAAAAGATTATTTACGGTATTCGTTTTTATTTCTTATGGTATGGAAATAATTAAATGATGCTATTATTAAATTTTAGTTGATGAATAAATATTTATGTAAACAGTCGTGGAGATGGTATGGCCCAGAGGATCCTGTATCGCTCTCCGACATTCGACAGGCAGGTGCTACCGATATTGTAACAGCTTTACACCAGATTCCCAACGGTGAAGTCTGGCCGTTAAAAGACATTTTGGAAAGAAAAAAAATAATTGCTGATGCTGGATTGATATGGTCGGTAGTGGAAAGCGTTCCTGTACACGAAGATATTAAAAAACGTTGTGGAAAATATAAACTTTATATTGAGAATTATAAGCAAACCATCAGAAATCTGGCAGCTTGCGATATACGGATAGTCACCTATAACTTTATGCCGGTCCTCGACTGGACAAGGACTGATCTGGCTTATCCGATGCCGGATGGTTCATTGGCTTTACGTTTTGAGATGGCAGCTTTTGTAGCTTTCGACTTGTATATTCTGAAAAGACCGGGTGCTGAGAATGACTATACACCGGATCAGATTGAAAAAGCACGCCGACGCTACGAGGAAATGAGCAAAGTGGATATTGAAAGGTTGACACGTAATATGATTGCCGGTTTACCGGGAGCTGAAGAAAGCTTTACTATTGAACAGTTTCAGGCGGCTTTGGATACTTACAGAGGAATTACCGAAAATGAACTGCGTAACAATCTCTTTTATTTCATCAATGAAATAACTTTTGTTGCAGATGAGGTAGGCGTTCAAATGGCTATTCACCCTGATGATCCTCCGCGTTCAATACTTGGCTTGCCACGTATCTTGAGTACAGCTGAGGATGTACGTAAGTTATTTGCTGCAGTGCCAGGTAAAGCGAATGGTATTTGTCTGTGTACTGGTTCATTCGGTGTTTCATCAATCAATGATTTGACAGCTATGTTGCGCGAATTCGGAGAGCGGTTGTACTATGTACATTTCAGAAGTACAAGAAGAAACGAAGAAGGTGACTTTTATGAAGATAATCACCTGGAAGGGGATGTTGATATGTATGAAGCCATGAAGGCCTTGCTGGTGGTGATGTATTCCTACAAACGAAATATCCCGATGCGTCCTGATCACGGACATCAAATGCTGGATGACCTCCATAAAAAGACAAATCCGGGCTATTCCGCCATCGGTATGCTGAGAGGAATGGCT
Organism: Paludibacter sp.; assembly: GCA_034927635.1. Classification (GTDB taxonomy): domain Bacteria; phylum Bacteroidota; class Bacteroidia; order Bacteroidales; family Paludibacteraceae; genus Paludibacter. Next base: position 86,007 of record JAYFPP010000172.1, on the reverse strand, counting down.
GAGTTGCGCGGTCTGGAAATGGGAATATCACGAACTCTGTTTTAATTAACCACATAAGTAACATGAGTAAACATTAGAAACCAGTATAAATCTAATTATGCCTGTATATGTTTAAATACAGGATTAATAAATTGAAAGTCATGAGTATAGAATTAAAAAAAGATTGCAAATATGCCTTAATAGTGGCTACAAGTATGGGCATTCGCATCACTCCGGTCAACGGACAACCTGTGCATAGCAGTAAATTGTTTGAAATGCAGGCAACAAGCGCTGAAACAAACGTGGCAAGTATTTCATCGTATTTGGGACTGCCCGTAAAAGTGCTGACTACCTTCGTTAAAGACAGCCCCATAGCTCAACTGATAAAAGCTGATTTGCGCAGTCGTAATATGGACTTTGAAGGTCCTGAAGTGGCTCAGGGCGATCCCTGGGGCTATCGTCACCAGTTTAATATTGCTGACAGTGGTTTTGGATCACGTGGCCCACGCGTCCTAAACGATCGTGCCGGTGAGGTTGGACGAACACTCAATGTTAAGGATTTTGATCTGGAACGGATCTTTGTAAATGAAGGAGTACAGATTTTACATCTCTCGGGTCTGATTGGGGCCTTATCACCCGAAACAAGCGATTTCTGTCTGCAACTGGCACGATACGCAAAAAAAACCGGTACCCGCATCTCTTTCGATTTAAATTACCGGGCTTCTTTCTGGAAAGGACGTGATGAAGAACTACGTGAGATATTTGCTGAAATAGCTTCTGTATCAGATATTTTAATTGGCAATGAAGAAGATTTTCAACTCTGTCTGGGTATAAAAGGTCCTGAGGCTGGTGGCAAAGGAATTGAAGCTGAAATTGAAGGATTTAAGGCAATGATTGGACGGGTAAAACAAGCTTTTCCGAATGCTTCGGTTTATGCAACGACTTTGCGTCAGGTAATCAGTGCCAATGAACATTTATGGGGGGCAATCATGTTAGATGGTAATACCTGGAATGTTATTGAGCCCCGAAAAATCAATGTGCTCGATCGTATTGGCGGTGGTGATGGCTTTGTAGGTGGTATGCTTTATGCTATTCTCAAAGGCTGGGAATCGGAAAAATGGGCTCAGTTTGGCTGGGCGACAGGTGCATTGGCTACAACATTTCTCACCGATTATGCTCAACCGGCTGATGAAGAACAGGTATGGAGCATTTGGGGAGGAAATGCGAGGGTTAAACGATAGAAATTTTATAACCATATAAGTCATATAAGTAACATATAAGCTCTTGGTTAACAGTTTTAATCGCTAATATTCTACATATATAAACAATCATATTGTTAGTTATTTGATATATGAATATCTGATTACGCTTTACTAATAATAAACTTATGTGTTACTTATATGACTTATATGGTTAAAATAAAAAATAATTAATCATGTTATACTACGAACGGGGTTCTGTCAATATAGAACTTACTTCAGAAGACCTGAGAAAAGGTTTGTATGAAGCACTGGGAAAAATCGGGAAAAAGCACAAAGTACTCGCTATTCCGCCGGATTATACACGCTTACCAAGTCGTGCCGGCGAGTTGACAGAATATGCATGGCAGTATTATGGCGACGCACTTACGGATGTATTACCGGCACTGGGAACCCATTCACCTATGACTGCTCACCAGATAGCACATATGTTTGGCTCTTTACCGGCTTCGTTGATTCGTGAACACGACTGGCGCAATGATGTAATAACGCTTGGTATGGTCCCTGCATCTTTTGTGAAAGAAGTTTCTGAGGGAGCCGTGGATTTTCCATGGCCGGCTCAGGTGAATAAACTATTGCAGGATGGAAATTTTGATTTAATTTTGTCAGTCGGTCAGGTGGTGCCCCACGAAGTGGTTGGGATGGCGAATTATAATAAAAATATTTTTGTTGGAACGGGTGGTGTTGAAGGCATCAATAAAAGTCACTTTGTAGGCGCTGCTTACGGAATGGAACGTATGATGGGTCATGCCGATACACCTGTTCGCCGGATATTTAATTATGCTTCCGAACATTTTGCGAATCATTTGCCGATTGTTTATGTTCAAACGGTGGTAGGTTTAGATAAAAGTGATGGTAAGGTTAAATGTCGGGGATTATTTATCGGTGACGACTTTGAAGTATTTGATAAAGCAGCGAAATTAGCTTTGGAAGTGAACTTCGAAATGCTGGACAGACCTTTGAAAAAGGTAGTGGTTTATCTGGATCCGACAGAGTTTAAAAGTACCTGGCTGGGTAATAAATCAATCTACCGTACCCGTATGGCTATTGACGATAAAGGAGAATTGATTGTTATAGCTCCGGCATTGAAGGAATTTGGAGAAGACAAGGAAATCGACCGGCTGATTCGTAAATATGGGTATTACGGAACTCCGGCAACCTTGAAAGCGTGTGATGAAAATGAAGAATTACGTAAAAATCTGAGTGCTGCAGCTCATCTTATTCATGGTTCTTCAGAAGGACGCTTCAGTATTACTTATTGTCCGGGAAAGAATATTGAAAATCTTACTAAAGCAGAAATTGAAAGTGTTGGATTCAGTTATGCTGATATTGAAGAAGTAACAGCTAATTATAATCCTGAAAAACTGAAAGATGGCTTTAATATCATGCCTGATGGTGAAGAGATATTTTACATCTCTAATCCAGCATTAGGATTATGGGCATACCGGGAAAGGTTCAAATACTAAAAAATATTATTGACAGACAAACTCATAGTTCTTAGTTCTTAACTCTTAGTAAAAATAAATGAAAATCGTAAATTGGGGAATTATTGGTTGTGGCAATGTAACGGAACTTAAAAGCGGACCGGCATTTAACAAAGTGGAACATTCACGCTTAGTGGCTGTGATGCGCCGCAATGCTGCTTTGGCTGAAGACTATGCCAAACGTCACCATGTTCCCAGGTTTTATACTGATGCCGATCAACTGATCAACGATAGCGAAGTAAATGCAATATACGTTGCTACTCCGCCCGACACACATGCATTTTATGCTATTAAGGCTATGAAAGCCGGAAAAGCGGTGTATGTGGAAAAACCTATGGCCAGAAATTATGCTGAATGTCAGGAAATGATACGTGTTTCGGAAGAAACGGGAATGCCTTTGTATGTAGCTTATTACAGGCGTTCGCTTGCAGCATTTCTGAAAGTAAAAGAACTGGTTGAAAAAGGAACAATTGGAAAGGTACTTACTGTAAATATACGTTTACACAAAGCAAAAGGTGAGCGCGACAGATTTCCGGAAAAACAAAGCTGGCACGTGTTGCCTGAAATAGCTGGTGCCGGTTATTTTTACGATTTGGGATCACATCAGCTTAATTATCTGGATTTTTTGCTGGGTCCGATAACGAAAGTAAATGGTATAGCACAAAATATTGCCGGTTATTATCCGGCTGAAGATACTGTATCAGCTGTATTTACCTTTGAATCAGGTGTTGTGGGTACAGGCAGCTGGTGTTTTGTGGTTGAAAAACAATGTGAAGAAGATATTATTGAAATTACCGGCACAGAAGGAAAAATTATATTTCCGTGTTTTGACAAAGGTGAGGTGAAATTAATCACCAAAGATGACAAAACCATACTCAGTTTTAATAATCCTGAGAATATATCCTTTTATCTGATACAACAGGTTGTTGGTGCTCTGCGCGGCGAGAATGAATGCGTGAGTACCATGTATGCTGCTGCCCGTACCAACTACATCATGGAGCAAATAGTTAAATCGTACTATTCTGAACAAACTAATGATTACTAATGTGACTAATGTGGCTTAAAAAATGAAAATAGTAATTGACGATAAAATTCCTTACATCAACGGAGCTTTTGAAAAAGTAGCCGAAGTTATTTATCTCCCGGGATCGAAAACAACTCCTGAAATAGTGAAAAATGCTGATGCTATTGTTACACGCACCCGTACTATTTGCAATGAGCAATTGCTCGCCGGTTCTTCAGTAAAATTCATTGCTACAGCTACCATAGGCTATGATCATATTGATACGGATTATTGTGATGCTACAGGGATAAAATGGACAAATGCGCCGGGATGTAACTCAAAGTCAGTAGAACAATACATTGCTTCTGCTTTAATGGTATTGGCTCAAACAAAAAATCTGAAACTGAACGAACTATGTATTGGAGTTGTGGGGGTTGGTAATGTGGGAAGTAAGGTCGCACGTTTATGTGAACTGCTGGGGATGAAGGTTTTGCTAAATGACCCTCCACGACAAAGGGCTGAGGGAGGTGATGAATTTGTAAGTCTTGATTATATTAAAGAAAATGCAAATATTATCACTTTGCATGTCCCACTGAATATGAAAGGGGAAGATGTAACCTACCATCTGGCTGATAAATCATTCTTTGAAACTTTATCAAATAAACCCGTATTGATTAATTCATGCCGGGGTGAAGTTGTTGAAACTATAGCGGTTAAAGAGGCTTTAAAGTCGGGGAGGATCAGTGATTTTGTTTGTGATTGCTGGGAAAATGAACCTGATATTGATTTGGAGTTATTGGCTATGACTGCTCTCGCAACGCCTCACATAGCAGGTTATTCAAAAGATGGAAAAGCTACCGGAACAAAAATGAGTGTTCAGGCAATCAATGATTTTTTTGATCTTGGACTGAACAATTGGCAGCCTTCGGGAGTTGAATTACCATCCTTACCATTGATAGAAATTGATGGCAAAGAATTAAATGAACAACAAATATTATCAAAAGCTATTCTGCATACCTACGACATAAGTAAAGATGATTCTCAGTTTAGAAGCAAACCCTCTGATTTTGAAAAACAAAGAGGAGATTATCCTACAAGACGGGAATTTCCCGCGTACTCAATTAAGGCAAATGATATTCCGGAAATAACTATGAATAAGTTAAAATTACTGGGATTTAATACGAATAACTAACTATCAATTACCACGGGTTTTAACCTGTGGGTAAAAAAAAGAGATAAACAATATGAAACAAAAAGCAGACATTGGATTGATAGGTTTAGCCGTTATGGGCGAAAACCTTGTATTAAACATGGAGAGTAAGGGCTTTACAGTAGGGGTTTACAACCGTACAGTCGAAAAAGTCGATAAATTTATCAATGGCCGTGGTGCTGGTAAAAACTTCATTGGAGCGCATTCTATCAGGGAACTTTGTGATTCGCTTGAAAAACCCCGCAAGGTAATGATGTTGGTAAAAGCAGGAAAGGCAGTGGATGATTTTATTGAACAGCTGATTCCTCATCTTGAACCCGGTGATATTATTATTGATGGTGGTAATACCCATTTCCCGGATACAATCCGTCGTACTCAGTATGTTGAAAGTAAAGGCTTATTATATATCGGTACAGGTGTTTCCGGTGGTGAAGAAGGAGCTCTTCTGGGACCATCTATTATGCCCGGCGGTTCACCAGCTGCGTGGCCTGCGGTGAAAGATATTTTTCAGGCTATTTCGGCAAAAGTTGAAAATAATGTACCTTGTTGTGATTGGGTTGGTGAAGGTGGTGCCGGCCATTTTGTAAAAATGGTGCATAATGGTATTGAATATGGTGATATGCAGATCATTAACGAAGCATATCAGGTAATGAAAGATATGCTGGGTATGAGTGCCGACGAAATGCATGAGGTTTTCAAAGAATGGAATAAAGGTGATCTTAATTCGTATCTGATTGAAATCACCAGAGATATCCTTGCAGTTAAAGATGAAGACGGCGAACCATTGGTTGATAAGATTCTGGACACTGCCGGTCAGAAAGGTACCGGTAAATGGACTGGTGTCACAGCACTCGACCTGGGTATTCCATTGACTTTGATCGGAGAATCGGTTTTTGCCCGCTGTTTATCAGCACAGAAAGATATTCGTGTGAAAGCATCAAAAGTGATCTCAGGACCTAAAGTTAATTTTACAGGCGATAAAGCACAAATGATTAATGATCTGAAGGATGCATTGTTCGGAGCAAAAATTATTTCGTATGCTCAGGGCTATAACCTGATGATGGAAGCTGCGAAGGAATATATGTGGAACCTCAATTATGGTGGCATCGCACTTATGTGGAGAGGCGGCTGTATCATTCGCTCTGTATTTCTCGGAGATATTAAAAAAGCATTTGATGTTAATCCGACACTTGAAAACCTGTTGTTGGATCCGTACTTCAAAGAAATTGTTGAAAAAGCTCAGGCAGGATGGCGTCGTGTTTGTGCTGCTGCGTTGACCAATGGAATTCCTGTACCGGCACTTACTTCGGCACTTTGTTATTTCGACGGATTCCGCAGTGAACGTTTGCCGGCCAACTTATTACAGGCTCAACGTGATTATTTCGGTGCACATACCTACGAACGAATTGATAAACCCAGAGGTGAGTTCTTTCATACCAACTGGACGGGTAGAGGAGGAGATACTGCTTCTACAACTTATGTTGTGTAAAGATTTATATCATTATTGATAATTATTTGTATATCTGATAATTAGTGTAAAAATAATTAAGGCTGATTCTCTGTAAAGAATCAGCCTTAATTATAACTGCTATCTTAATAAATATGATTAGTATTGTTCCATATCATTCGGGAAATTTCCTGATTTGACATCTTCTACATAATGTTGTATTGCCTGATTCATCACCATTTCAATATTGGCATACCGACGCAGGAAACGGGGTGAAAAGTCGTTATTCAATCCCAGCATATCATGAATAACCAACACCTGACCATCTACATCATGTCCAGCACCGATTCCAATAACCGGTATTGTTAATTCTTCGGCGACACGTTTTGCCAGTTTAGCAGGAATTTTCTCCAACACGATTGAAAAACATCCGGCTTCTTCTAATAAATGGGCATCACGAATCAGTCTCTCTGCCTCTTCATCTTCCTGTGCTCTTACGGCATACGTCCCGTATTTATTGATCGATTGTGGCATAAGTCCCAAATGCCCCATTACCGGAATGCCGGCACTGAGAACACGTTTGATTGATTCAATCACTTCTTCGCCGCCTTCCATTTTAAGACAATCGCCATGTGTTTCTTTCATGATGCGTATGGCAGAACTGATAGCTTCTCTTGAATTACCCTGATAAGTTCCAAATGGCATATCAATAACCACAAGCGACCTCTTAACTCCTCTGACAACTGATTTTGCCAAAAAAATCATTTGATCCAGTGTAATGGGTAAAGTTGTTGTATTTCCACACATTACGTTAGATGCGGAATCACCTACCAGAATAACATCTACTCCGGCTTCGTCAACGATTCTTCCCATTGTGAAATCATAAGCCGTAAGCATGCTAATTTTTTCACCTCTTTTTTTCATCTCAACTAAACGTTGGGTAGTTACCCTACGTACATTTTCATAATGAATTGACATAATTTTTAATGTTTAAACAGGCAGCAAAGGTAGGTAATTAATTTTTAAAACAACAATACAATTTATTTCATTTATGTTCGTTAGTATAAATATTATTTACTAAAATATAATTGTTAACCTTGATGTTTGCAGGTGTTTTTATAAAATATTAAATTACCTTTGCAGCCGGTTTAAAGATGATTGCGTATGAAAAAAGTTGACCCCGCTTTACTTGAATCTTCAGTTCTGTCGAAATTTGTTGCAATGAAATATCTGTCAAGATGGGTTGTGCTTCTGTTTGATATGGCTTTAAGTGTTTTGGCATATTTTATTGCAGTATATGTAGCGGAAAAAATAAAAACCGATCAGTTTATCAATCCTGATTTTAGCAATGCTCAAAGGATAACCATATTAATGTTTTTTCAACTCATTTTTTATTGGTCATTTCATACTTATTCGGGCGTACTAAGGTATTCGAGTTTTGTCGATGCCATGAAAATCTTTTTATCTATTCTTTTTAATGTTCTTTTTATTTTTGCAGTTAACCTTATACTTGTTTCTTTGTCAAAGGGAATGCTATTCTATTATTCTGAATTAATCATTTATGGCACCTTATCTTTTCTGTTTCTGTTGTTAACCCGTCTGTTAGTCAAATCTTTCTACGATTATCTTACTCAACGTGGCGACCATATCAGTCCGGTAATGATCTACGGTACTAAGTCTGCTGCCATTGGTATTGCTAAAATGTTAATGTCGGAACAGGTAGGATCAAAATATAAACTTGTGGGCTTCATTGATGATGATAAAAGTGCCAGTGAAAAAATGATTATGGGGGTGAAGGTATATCACCTGAATGATGATAGCCTGACAAATAACATTGCAAAAAAGTGTAAATCCATTATTATCTCCCCGGTAAAACTTAATCAGGTCAATTCATCCAATATCCTTGAGAAGTTTATCGATCATAATCTCACTATCCTTTCTTTACCCCCAATGAATATCTGGAAAAATGATATTCCCAGTATTGGACAAATAAAGTCAATCCAGATTGAAGATCTGCTTGAACGACCTCAGATCAATATCTCAATGGATAATATCTCTTCTCAGTTAAAAGATAAAGTGGTACTGGTTACAGGTGCTGCAGGATCAATCGGGAGTGAAATTGCTCAACAGGTTCTGAAATTCGATACCAGACTGGTCGTTTTGCTTGACCATGCTGAATCACCTATGCACGACCTGAAACTGGAGTTACAGGAAAAATACGAGGATAAAAACGTTACAGTATTTTTGGGCGACGTGAGGAATAAAGACAGAATGGATTTTATGATGGATCTTTACAGACCTGATATTATCTATCATGCAGCAGCCTACAAACATGTACCTATGATGGAGGATTATCCTGTGGAAAGTGTGCAGGTAAACGTTTTAGGTACAAAAATTCTGGCTGATCTCGCCGTTAAATACCGGGTGGAAAGATTTGTAATGGTGTCGACCGATAAAGCGGTGAATCCAACTAATGTGATGGGAGCTTCTAAGAGAATTGCAGAAATTTACGTCCAATCACTGTATCGGAAACTTTATGCTACCATGAATGGCAGTACAACGAAGTTCATTACCACACGTTTCGGTAATGTTTTGGGTTCAAGCGGTTCTGTAATTCCCTATTTCAAGAAACAGATTGAAAATGGTGGTCCGGTTACAGTAACCCATCCCGAAATTATACGCTATTTTATGACTATACCGGAAGCCTGTATGCTCGTGTTAGAAGCAGGATCAATGGGACATGGTGGTGAAATATACATCTTCGATATGGGAAAACCGGTTAAAATTGTTGACCTGGCGCGTAAGATGATTCGTCTGGCCGGATATATACCTGAGGAAGATATTAAAATTGTGTATTCAGGACTCAGACCTGGTGAAAAACTTTTTGAAGAATTGCTAAATAAAAAGGAATACACTCAAAATACTCACCATCCAAAAATTATGATTGCCAATGTGCAACAATATGATTTTGATAAAGTATCGGTACTGATTGATAAATTAATCAATTACAGTAAATTATGTAAAGATTATTTGACGGTTTCAACCATGAAAAAAATCGTACCTGAATTTAAAAGTAAAAATTCTCAATATGAGAGATTAGATATATGATTTCGATTGAACAATTACGGGTTGAATTCAGCGGTGTTCCGCTGTTTGATGATATTGGCTTTTTAATCAATGAGAAAGACAGAATTGCCCTCGTCGGAAAAAACGGCGCGGGCAAAACTACTTTATTGAAGCTGCTTTCCGGAAAAATGTCGCCGACAAAAGGTAGAATAACTCTCCCCAAAGATTTGACTATCGGCTATTTACCTCAGCATATGATTCATAATGAAGGGACAACTGTTATGCAGGAAACCGAAAAAGCATTTGAACATATTACCGGCATGCAGCAGGAGATTGAACGGTTGAGTAAGGAACTTGTTGATAGAACTGATTATGAAAGTGATGAATACCATCGCATCATCGATAAATTAACACATACTCAGGAGCACCTTCAAATTATCGGAAATGGTAATTTTCAGGCTGAAATTGAAAAAACATTGCTGGGGCTTGGATTCATGCGTACAGATTTTAACCGTTTGTGCTCTGAATTCAGTGGTGGATGGAGAATGCGCATCGAACTTGCTAAAATAATTCTGCAACGTCCGGATGTCCTCTTGCTGGATGAGCCGACTAATCATCTCGATATTGAGTCTATTCAATGGCTTGAGAGTTTTCTTATTAATTCGGGAAGTGCTGTTGTGCTTGTATCACACGACAGGGCGTTTATTGATGCAGTAACTACCCGAACAATTGAAATTTCACTTGGTAAAATATATGATTATCAGGTGAATTATTCAAAATATGTTCAACTGAGAAAAGAACGACACGAACAGCAGGTAAGAGCATACGAGAATCAACAAAAAATGATTCAGGATACCGAAGATTTTATTGAACGTTTTCGTTATAAAGCCACTAAGTCGGTTCAGGTACAATCACGCATCAAACAGTTGGAAAAACTTGAACGACTGGAAGTGGATGTAGAAGATAATTCTCGTCTGCATCTGAAATTTCCTCCTGCACCTCATTCAGGAATAATTCCGGTTGAAATAGAGCGCCTCTCGAAAGCATATGGTGATCATCTGGTATTGGATAATATCGATTTAATCATTAACAGAGGTGAAAAAGTGGCCTTTGTGGGTAAAAATGGTGAAGGAAAGAGTACCCTCGTGAAATGTATCATGAATGAGATACAATATGCCGGGAAACTGAAACTTGGTCATTTGGTAAAAATTGGTTATTTTGCTCAGAATCAGGCATCACTACTGGATGAAAATCTTACGGTTTTTCAAACAATCGATAATGTTGCCGTTGGCGATATCCGCACTAAGATCAGAGATATTCTGGGTGCATTTATGTTTGGCGGCGATGCCTCTGATAAAAAAGTAAAAGTTTTGTCTGGTGGCGAACGTTCGCGGTTGGCTATGATCAGATTATTACTTGAACCGGTAAATCTTCTGATACTCGATGAACCAACCAATCACCTTGATATGCGCTCAAAAGATGTATTGAAAGATGCAATCAGGGCATTTAACGGAACAGCCATCATTGTTTCGCATGACCGCGAATTTCTGGACGGGCTGGTGACAAAAGTGTATGAATTCGGCAATAAAAAGGTACGTGAGCATCTTGGAGGAATCTATGACTTCCTTCAGTATAAAAAGATGGAAAATCTTCAGGAACTTGAAATTAATACTGCATTAAAAAGAAATGAACCAGATGAAGAAAAAAGTTCTTCTGAAAACAAATTGAATTATGAGGCCAGAAAGGAGCTGAATAAAAAAATCAGAAAAGCCGAAAAAGACGTAAGTGATGCTGAAAGTATTATTTCCACACTTGAGAATGACATAAAATTAATGGAAAATCAGATGCAACAATCAGAGGTGGCCTCTGATCCTGACTTTGTGATGAAATTTCAGAAAAAACAAAGAGAACTTGAGCAAAAAATGTATGAGTGGGAAATTCTCAATGAAGAACTTGATACTTTAAAAACTAACTGAAATGACTGCCAGATTATATTTATTCCCCACACAATTAGGTGATGTCAATTTTAATCAGATTTTGCCTGCATTCAATTTGCAACAAATTTCGGAGATTAAATACTTTATTGTAGAAGATCTTCGCTCAGCACGCAGGTTCCTCAAAAAATGTAATTCACTCATTGATATTGATAGTCTGACTTTTTATGTGTTGAACCAGCATACAACTACAGCTGAAATGATCACATTCATTGAGCCTTTAAAATCGGGCAATGATATGGGCTTATTGTCTGAAGCTGGTTGTCCGGCAATTGCTGATCCGGGTGCCGATGTTGTTGCCATTGCACAGGAAAATCATTTTCAGGTGGTACCTCTGGTTGGACCATCTTCAATTTTCCTTGCTCTCATGGCCTCAGGATTCAACGGTCAGAGTTTTGCATTTAACGGATACCTGCCTATTCAGGATAGTGAAAGAACGAAAACCCTGAAAAAGCATGAAGGCAGAATCTATTCGGAAGGGCAAACGCAGATTTATATTGAAACACCTTACCGTAATATGAAGATACTCCGGGACTTCATAGAAATTTGTCAACCTGAAACGAAATTATGTATTGCGGCTGATATTACTTTATCTACAGAATTCATTCAGACAAAATCACTCAGGAAATGGAAAAATAATCTTCCGGATCTAAATAAACGACCTTGTATATTTCTGCTTTATCGCCCATAATTGCACATAAAAAATCAGTTTGTGCAATATTTGAATAATTATTTCTATTTTTGTGTCGAAATAAACAATATAATCTGAAAATGCACAAAGAAATTCATCTTAAATCACTGACGTTAAAAACGTTAATTGAAAATTCAATAAGTGAGTTTGCTGAAAATCCATCCATTTCTTTTGTAGAGGGTAAGCCGATAAATTATAAAACACTTGGATATGAAATTGGCCGGGTGTCAGACATGCTTTATTCGTTAGGGCTCAGAAAGGGCGACAAAGTAGCTTTATTCAGTCACAATATGCCAAATTGGGTAGTAGCATTTTTTTCTGTGGTTTCTAAAGGTTTAATTATTGTCCCTGTTTTACCTGATTTTTCTGAAGATGAAACGAAAAATGTTCTTAATCACTCTGAAACAAAGGTGCTGTTTGTAAGCGAACGGTTATTCCCCAAAATAGAAAATACAGATCTTCCTGCCTTAAAAACAATTATCAAACTTGATGACTTTTCCGTAATAAAAGGGGAAAAAGTTGAGGAGGAAAAAAAAGCAGAAAATGTTGAAGTTCTTGAAACTGATTTGGCTGCCATTATTTATACCTCGGGGACTACCGGTCGTTCGAAGGGTGTGATGCTAAGCCATAAAAACATCACCTTTGTTGCAGCCGCATCCTTTCATGTTTTTCCTATAAATGCTGATGATGTTTTTCTTTCGTTTTTGCCATTATCCCACACCTACGAAAATTCGATAGGGATGCTTTATCCCATCATGTACGGAGCTTCTGTATATTATCTGGAAAAACCGCCTACAGCGACAGCCTTACTTCCCGCATTGGCTAAAATCCGGCCGACAATGATGCTGTCAGTTCCATTGATCATGGAAAAGATTTTTAAAGTACAGGTACAGGGCAAATTTGCAAAGAACCATTTTACCCGAATGATATATAAAACCCCTCTGTTCAGGAAAATTATACACCGGATTGCGGGGAAAAAACTATATCATACTTTTGGTGGTCGATTGAAATTTTTCGGTATTGGAGGAGCAAAACTTGATGCAAGAGTAGAACGCTTTCTGAAAGAAGCAAAAATGCCATATGCGATTGGATATGGTCTGACTGAAACAGCACCTTTATTGGCTGGTGCCATTCCTTTTCATACAAAATTGCAGTCAACAGGTCCTGCAATCAGAGGTGTTCAGCTTAAAATTCATGAACCAAACGCCAAAGGTATTGGCGAAATATGGGCTAAAGGTCCTAATGTTATGATGGGATACTATAAGAATCCTGAAGCTACTGCCGAAGTGCTTGTTGAGGATGGATGGTTCAGAACTGGTGATTTTGGTAAATTTGATCGTCAAAAGCGCTTGTTTATAAAAGGCAGGATGAAAAATATGATTGTAGGTTCGAGTGGAGAAAATATTTATCCTGAAGATATTGAGTCAGTTATCAATAATAATCAGTATGTGCTCGAATCACTCGTAGTAGAAGAAGACGGTTATCTGGTGGCCAAGGTATTACTGGATCTGGAAACCATAGAAAAACACTATGATCACCTTAAAAGTATTATTGAAGAAAAAAAATTGCAGTATCATGAATGGGTGGAACATTTCACCAAGGAGCTCAATTCGAAACTCAATAAAGGATCGCAGATAAAAAGAGTAGATTTAATTGATAATGCATTTGAAAAGACAGCATCACAAAAAATCAAAAGATTTATGTACACAAAAAAACAAAAAAAATGATGTTCCCTACATTCTCTCTAAATCTCTTTTTGCATCTTTTTCCTTGATCGACTGCCTTTTATCATAATTCTTCTTTCCACGTGCCAATCCTATTTCAAGTTTGGCCAGTCCTTTTTCATTGATAAATAATTTGGTGGGAACTATTGTCAGTCCGGTTTCTCTGGTTGCTCTGCTTAATTTGCGCAATTCCTTTTTATTTAAAAGCAATTTTCTGTCGCGGCGAACATCATGATTATTGTATGTACCGAAAAAATAAGTAGCAATATGCATATTTTTTACCCATAACTCCTCCTGAATGAAAGTACAATAGGTGTCGGTCAATCCGGCTTTTCCGTCACGGATAGATTTTATTTCAGTTCCAAATAACTGAATTCCGGCAGTATATCGCTCAGTTATTTCATAATCGAAGGTAGCCCGCTTATTTTTTATGAGTATGTTTGAAGAATATCGCATGTATCGTTGAATGTATATTTTGAATCAAACACAAAAGTACAACAAATATTCTTTGAATATTTATCTACTCGTAAAATTGCTTTATCTTTGCTTTTTAAAAAAATATTTATACATAAAACCTGATTGGCTGAATTTATTCCAGTAAACTTAACTAATCTGCTAAAAGATATTTATACTGACTTATCTGAATTAAGTAAGACCCCCAAATTAATATCATCGTATGAAATCAGAAATAAAAATAAAAGTTGCAGGACTGGTATATAACCAGAGTGTCGTTGGTACATACGGACTTGTGTTAAGCGAAGAATCTGGTTCCAGACGTTTCTCTGTAATGATTGGAGAACCTGAGGCACAGTCCATCGCATTGAAGATGAACCAAAAAAAATCACCACGTCCTTTAACCCACGATTTGATCCTGAACATTCTAAGTGTTTTCGGGGCGAAAATTGAAAAGGTACTCATATATGATATGATAAACGACGTTTTCTACTCGGAACTTCATTTGAAGAAAGGAGAAACGTCGATGGTGGTCGATGCACGAACCTCCGACGCAATTGCATTAGCAGTAAGATCCGATTGCGAAATTTATATAAAAGAAGAGATTATGAATATTGTGGGTATGGACATTGAAGTTGAAAATACTGATGAATCGCAAAAAGATACATCAGGAAGTGTCGATGCGGAACAACTTACACAGGAAGAATTAGAACTGCTTTCGCTGGAAGATTTGGAAGAACTGCTGAACCTTGCTGTAACTGAAGAAAAATATGAACTTGCAGTGCATCTGAGAGACGTAATAAAAAAGAAAAAAACGCCTGAAAACCGTTGAAAAACCACTTGTAAAATCCAAAAAAAAGTATTACTTTAGCGTGATTTTTTAAGAAGTAAAAAACTAAATTGAGATGATTGATCAAGACAGAATTATTAAAGTTAACATTGACGAAGAAATGAAGTCTTCGTACATCGACTATTCAATGTCGGTGATTGTTTCCCGTGCTTTGCCGGATGTTCGTGATGGATTTAAACCCGTCCACCGCCGTGTTTTATTCGGGATGAATGAGCTGGGAAATAACTCGGACAAACCATATAAAAAATCAGCAAGAATTGTTGGGGAAGTAATGGGTAAGTATCACCCTCATGGTGATTCGTCTATCTATGGAACATTAGTGAGAATGGCCCAGCCGTGGTCGATGAGATATCCTCTGGTTGATGGACAGGGAAACTTCGGTTCAGTTGATGGTGACAGCCCTGCCGCCATGCGTTACACCGAGGCCCGATTACAAAAACTGGCTGAAGAAATGCTTGTTGACATCAATAAAGATACAGTTGATTTTCAGCTTAACTTTGATGATACATTAAAAGAACCGGTTGTACTGCCTACACGTATTCCAAATTTATTGGTAAACGGATCATCGGGTATTGCCGTTGGTATGGCTACAAATATGGCACCGCACAACCTTTCAGATGTAGTGGATGCTATTGTGGCATATGTTGATAATCCTGAAATTGAAATTGCAGAACTGATCAAATACGTTAAAGCTCCGGATTTTCCTACCGGAGGTATTATATATGGATATGCAGGCGTAAAAGAAGCTTATGAAACAGGACGTGGACGCGTTGTAGTACGTTCTAAAGTTGACATTGAATCTGACGCTTCAGGACGTGATAAAATCGTAATCAACGAAATTCCCTATCAGGTAAATAAAGCTGAACTGATAAAAGCCATTGTGGCACTTATCGAGGAAAAGAAAATTGAAGGAATTTCTCATATCAACGATGAATCTGACCGCGAGGGAATGCGTATTGTCATTGACATTAAAAGAGATGCCAATGCTTCGGTAGTGCTGAACAAACTGTATAAATTTACTGCTTTACAGTCATCTTTCAGTGTAAATAATATTGCTTTGGTAAAAGGCAGGCCACGTATGCTCAACCTCAAAGACCTGATTCATCATTTTGTTGAACATCGTCATGAGGTAGTGATTCGCCGCACCCGCTTTGAGCTTGCTGAAGCTGAAAAAAGAGCCCATTTACTTGAAGGTTTCATGATTATTCTTGATAACCTTGATGAAGCAATACGCATCATCCGCGATTCAAAAACTCCTGATGAAGCGCGTACACGTTTGATGGAAAGCTTTGGTCTGTCTGAGATTCAATCCCGTGCCGTTGTAGAGATGCGTTTGCGTCAACTTACCGGAATGGAGCAGGATAAGTTACGTGCTGAATATGAAGAGGTATTGGCCCTGATTGCCCGTTTGAAAGAAATTCTTGAAAATATTGAATTGAGAATGGCTATCATTAAGGAAGAATTAATTGAAGTCAAGTCAAAATTCGGAGATAAAAGACGCACTGAAATCGTTTATGCTTCGGAAGAATTTAATCCCGAAGATTTTTATGCTGACGACGAAATGATTATTACCATTTCACGTTTCGGATACATCAAAAGAACCGCTTTAGCCGAATTCAGGGCACAGGGAAGGGGAGGAGTCGGCTCAAAAGGCAGCGATTCACGTGACGAAGATTTTATTGAGTATATTTATCCAGCATCGATGCACAATACCATGCTTTTCTTTACTCAAAAAGGAAAATGTTATTGGTTAAAAGTGTATGAAATACCGGAAGGAAGTAAAAATTCGAAAGGAAGAGCTATCCAGAATATGCTTAACATCGATTCTGATGATAAGGTAAATGCGTTTATTCGTGTGAAAGGTCTCGACGACAAAGAATATATCAACTCTCATTATATTATTTTCTGTACCAAAAACGGTATCGTTAAAAAAACCGCATTGGAAGCATATTCCCGCCCACGTGTGAACGGAGTAAACGCTATCAATATCAGAGAAGATGATAAAGTGATACAGGTACGTCTGACCGATGGTGATTCTGAAATTATCATGGCTAACCGCAATGGACGTGCTATCCGTTTCAATGAATCTAAAGTACGTGTAATGGGTAGAACGGCAACCGGTGTAATTGGTATGCAGTTGGACGATGATGGCCAGGATGAAGTTGTTGGTATGATTTGTGTAAAGAAGGATTCCGGAGAAACCATTATGGTGGTTTCACAACAGGGATACGGCAAACGTTCACTTCTTAATGATGAAGATGGAGAACCAATTTATAGAATAACCAATCGTGGCGGAAAAGGTGTAAAAACCATCAATATCACTGATAAAACAGGAAAGCTTGTGGCAATCAAAAGTGTGAATGATGATAACGACCTTATGATTATTAATATTTCGGGCATTACTATCCGACTCCATGTGGCAGATATTCGTGTAATGGGAAGAGCTACTCAGGGCGTACGTTTGATCAACCTGGAAAAAAGAAATGACGAAATAGCATCTGTATGTAAAGTGCTGAGTGAAACCGAAGAAGAGATAGTTGAAGTGGCAGAAGGTGAGAGTGAGCAAAATAATATAATTATTGAGCAAACTGAACTACCGGAGCAAACTGAAGAATAAACAAGGAAATGTGATATTAAAAATAAAGAATAACAATTTATTAAATTAGACAATTATGAAAAAAGTAATTTGGTCGCTTTTTTTACTTTTAAGTGTAAATATGTTGTGTGGGTCACTCTCTGCACAGAAGAAAAATGTTTCTAAAGCAAAGAATCTTTCTTTGATGGAGACTCCTGATTTTAAAGGAGCACGTGATGCCATTCAGTCTGCGCTCAAAGACTCTACAACAATGAATGCACCAATGACATGGTACGTTGCAGGTCTCATAGGCTACAAAGAAAATGAAGCATTTTTTAAAGAACAGGTGTTGGGCAAGAAAATTGACTTTATAAAAAAAGGAGAAGCTATTGTCGAATCTATTGATTATTTGAAAAAAGCTTATGAACTGGATCAAAATCAAATAGACAAAAAAGGTAAAAAAATCAAACCGAAATATGATTCGGAGATTCAAACCATGTTTAAGGAATATTTTGATGATCAGAATAACCTTTTCAGTTACGCTGCAGTACTTTTTGATGAAAAGAAAGATTACAAAGGAGCACTCAGCGTTTTTGAAACTTATCTGAACATTCCATTACTTCCTTATATGAAAGATGTCGTGAAAATGGATACAACTTATGTTAAGGTTAAGTATTATACTGCTTTAGCAGCTAGAAATGCTGAAAACTGGCAGAAAGCTGTCGAAATTCACGAAGATATGAAAGATGATGGTTACCAGACTTCTTTTGTATATCAATTGTTGTATGAAGAATATGTTCAGTTGAAAGATACAGCAAATTTTCTTAAAACACTGGAAGAAGGATTTCAGAAGATGCCGGAAGAACCCTGGTTTATACAAAATTTGATAAATTATTATATTTCAAATAATAAGATAAAAGAATCAAAAGTTTATATTACCAAGGCGATTGAAATATCTCCTGATGTGGCAGTTTATCATTATGTTAAAGCAAAAATCGACGAAGTTGAGAAAAACTATGTTGATGCACGTACTGCTTACAACAAAACAATTGAACTGGATCCTAAATATGCTGATGCCTACAATGGAATCGGTGTTCTGATTCTGGATGAAGGTCAGAAAATATTAGACGATGCTGCATATAAATCAGATAAAGAATTTAATGTAGCCAAGAAAAAAGCTGATGGAGTTTTTAAAACAGCTATTGACTATTTCCTTAAAGCCTCAGAATTGAACCCGGAAGAACTTACTTATAAAAGAAACCTCAGAATGTTATATTACCGTCTGGGTATGAGCAAGGAACTGGAAGCAATTGAAAAAGAATTAGGATATTAACAATATGCTATTAAAATAAGAAAGGTGGATAAAATAAATTTTATCCACCTTTTTTCTATGTGTAATGGGGGTTTATAATCTTCTTGAAATACCATAAGTTGGAATGCTTTCTTTTCTATAGCGGTTAACAGATGTTACAACAAATGTGTAATAACCATTAAAATTAATTTGCATCTTCTTTAAATCTACGTAGTTATCAGTGGCTAATGTGAGAATATTTGCCGGGTTATTCATATCACCCACTTTTTTTCCCTTAAAAACATATACTACGTAAAATGCAATTTTCTCTCCTTCTTCTTTGTCAACTTTATCCCAGATTATGATTGTTTCTTTGTGATCTTTTAATATCCTGATATTTTGTGGTTGTATTGCAGCACTAGCTCTTGTACTTAGATTCTCAGGACAAATCGCTTTGTACTTGTAGAAATTAGTTTTTAAACTGTCGTTTAATCCCTGCAGGTTTTTAAGAAATGATTTCGCACTAAAGAACATGGCTCCGGATACCTCAGGATATTTTTGATTCAATCTTAACTGACGTGCTAATTCATTCGGCTTTTTCCAGGCGGGTTCAGATTTAATCCCTAAAGCAGAAGCATATAACCCGATGTATAAGTTTTTGTTATACGAATTTTCCGACCACCATTTAAGTAGGATTTCATAATCAGCTACTTTCTTGCCAATCTCCCAATAAAGTTGAGGTACTACGTAATCAATGGTACCTTCTTTCAGCCATTTCAGGATATCGGCATACAAATCGTCATAATTCTGTATTCCTGCACGTGTAGCAGAACCTGTGGGGTCAACATTATCATTTCTCCATACGCCAAATGGAGAAATGCCAAAATCAACCCAGGGTTTTGCTTCTTTAATGGTTTTATATAACTCTTCAATAACAAGATTAACGTTGTTTCGTCTCCAGTCGGCTTTGTTTGTATAGCCTCTGGGGAATTTTTTAAAAGTTTCATTGTCAGGAAAATCTTTACCATCAACGGGATAAGGATAAAAATAATCATCAAAATGAATAGCGTCAATATCATATCTTTCAACCATATCTTTTACCACCTGATTCAAAAAGTCCCTGGTTTCATCAAGTCCCGGATCAAAATAATATTTTCCTCCATAGTTTACAAATAAATCACGTTGCTTGAAAAAAAGATGATCTTTGCTAAGGTTGCTGATACTGTTACCATTTAATACCCGATAGGGATTTAACCAAACATGTACTTCCATACAACGGCGATGTGCTTCTTCAATAATGAATTGAAGCGGGTCGTAATAGGGTGCCGGACGCTTTCCCTGTACTCCTGTCAGATATTTTGACCAGGGTTCGAGAGGTGATAGATAAAACGCATCTGCCGTGGGACGTGCCTGAAAAACAATGGTATTAATATTATTCTTTTCAAGTTCATCCAGCATTTGTCTCATTTCATCCTGCTGTTGACGTGAGGTTGCATTACGATTAACCGGCCAATCAATATTTTCTACCGTGGCAATCCATACAGCACGCATTTCGCGTTTCTTATGCTGAGCATTTAAAATAAATAAATTCGATAATAATAAAGAGAAGAGTACTAGTTTGTAATGCATCGTAAAAAAAGGTATTGATTGTTCGTTTTATACAAAAGTAATATATTTCTTCGAATTATTATTTGTTCAATAAAAGAGAATCTCTTTGAATAAGCGGAAAAATATATGTAATTTTGTGCATCATAAAAAAAACTGATAATGTTGAATAAAAAACTTACAATAGCTTTGGTTGCTCATGATCAACGCAAAGCAGATATGGTAGAATGGGCTGTTTACAATGCCACGATGTTATCCAAACACAAACTGGTATGTACAGGCACTACCGGAGGATTAGTGAAACAAGCATTTGATGATAAAGGAATTGATGCTGAGATTGTTTGTGTAAATTCAGGACCTATGGGTGGTGACGCTGAAATTGCGGCTCTGGTTGTCCAAAAAAAAGTAAACCTTTGTGTGTTTCTAATTGACGATTTAAATGCGCAACCTCACGAAGCCGATATTCAAATGTTACTACGCCAATGCCGTGTTCATAACATTCCTATCGCTTGTAACCGGTATAGTGCTGATTTAATGATTACCAGCCAGTTATGGGACAATGATGACTATACACCCATTCCCCCCAGGTACATAAAATTTAACCGGTAATTCTTTTTTGATTATATAAAATACTATCTGCATGATTGAGATAATTCCTGCGATTGATCTTATTGATGGAAAATGTGTGCGTTTGTCACAAGGAGATTATTCCCAAAAAACAGTCTACAACGAGCATCCACTGGAAGTTGCAAAAATGTTTGCTGACGCTGGGATAAAACGACTTCATCTGGTTGATCTGGATGGTGCGAAAGCGCATCACATCGTAAATCATAAAGTACTTCAAACAATTGCCACCAAAACAAATTTAATTATTGATTTTGGAGGAGGACTGAAATCTGATGATGACCTGAGAATTGCTTTTGAATGCGGTGCTGCAATGATAACCGGTGGTAGTATTGCTGTGAAAAATGCAGCAATCTTTTCCTCATGGATAGAAAAGTATGGTGCTGAAAAAATAATTCTGGGTGCTGATGTCAAAGATGAAAAAATTGCAGTAAGTGGTTGGCTTGAGACAACCTCAATTGATCTTTTGCCCTTTGTGAAAAATTATTATCAAAAAGGCATCAACAAAGTTATTTGCACCGATATAAGTAAAGATGGAATGTTACAGGGTCCTGCTGTAGAATTGTATAAAAAAATATTATCTCAACAGCCTGATTTATATCTGATTGCAAGTGGTGGCGTAAGTTCAGTTAATGATATTGAAATACTCATGGAGAATAATATACCTGCAGTAATTACAGGTAAAGCAATCTACGAAGGAAAAATAAAGTTATCGGAACTAAAAAAGTTCTTCTGACAATCTTTCTGAAGAGTTTATACGAATAATTCTTTCATTTTATTCATATCCAATATTTTATATTCTTTTTTATTGATAGAAATAATTCCTTCCTGAACCATCTCCGACAGACTGCGGGCAAGCGAAGGACGTGCAACCCCGAAAAATTCTGCTAATTCGCTCTGATTTCTGTTGATGTAAAACGGCTTAGTCGTATCTTGTGCCTGTTCCATGAGGAAATGAGCAATTTTTCCTTTTATTGTTTTAATAGAAAGTAATTGAAGTCTGTTGGTCAGAAACTGTGTCCTGTTTGCATTATGGGTCAGATAATTCTGCATAAAATCAGGATTTGTCATCATCATTCTCATTATTTCCGATTTCGGAATTTTTATAATCTCAACTTCCTCAAGGGTTGTAACATCCACTGGAAAGTGATTGTTGTCCGAAAATAAAAATGCCGGGGCAAGTGGACGAGGAGCTTTAATTATCTCTATACCAAGTATATTCCCGTTTTCAGTTATCATTTCTGTTTTAACAGATCCTAAAGTCAGCATGTACAATGCATCACATACATCACCCTGACGAATAATCAATTCGTTTTTAGGATAAACTTTGGTTGTACATTTTAAATCATCCAAAAAAGCTTCCTCATCTTCAATATTTAAATTGCCGCAAATAGGGCAGGAGTCAAAATCTTTATGTTTCATTTTTGCTTCATTATCGATGTAAAATTAGTAAAAACATATATTATCTCAAAAAATAACTTTAAATGTAACATTTGTTACAGTTTATTTGTTCATAGATATATACTTTTGTAGCTATAAAAGAGAAATAGTCATTTTCATAAAATTTTAAAAGTATGAATGAATACAAGTTTAATCCAAACACTGTAAATAAGGGATTTCCAAAAGGAGAGAAATTCAGTTTCTCCCAAAGCGTTGCATATGCTGACGGTTCAATAGTAAGTAAAATTCTTTTACGTAATGAAAAAGGTAATGTAACACTCTTTGCTTTTGATCAGGGTGAAATTCTGAGTGAACATACCGCTCCCTACGATGCAATAGTACAGGTACTTGATGGTAAAGCTGAAGTTGTCATCGATGGTCAACCACATGAACTTATTGCCGGTGAAAGTATCATTATGCCAGCAAACATTCCACATGCTCTAACAGCAGTAGAACGTTTTAAAATGCTATTGATCATGATTAAAGGTTAATTATCCGTTATAATAATGAAACGAACGATCATAAAAATTGACGATGAGCTTTGCAATGGTTGTGAAGCTTGCGTACAGGGATGTCATGAAGGTGCACTTCAAATGATTGATGGTAAAGCACGCCTGGTCAGTGAGTTGTTTTGCGACGGTCTTGGTGCATGTATTGGTGAATGTCCGGTGGGGGCCATCACTTTGGAAGAAAGAGAAGCTGAACCTTATGATGAAGTTGCTACAATACAGCGCATGATACCAAAAGGCGAAAAAACTATCATTGCTCATCTGAAACATTTAAAGGAACATGGTGAGTTTGAATATCTAAAGCAAGCAGTTTCTTACCTCAAAATGAATCAGATACCTGTTAATTTCTCAGTTGTACATAATTCACCAACCAGGGAACATCATGGAGGAGGCTGTCCGGGAAGTCGTGAAGTCTCTTTTTCAACTCCTAAGCCAGTTGCATCAGGATTTAAAATGGTAACGCCAATAGAATCTGCATCTCCAATATCTTCTCAACTTCGTCAATGGCCGGTACAACTTCATCTGTTAAATCCACAAGCTGCCTATTTTAAAGGTGCTGATGTTGTATTAGCTGCAGATTGTGTGCCGTTCAGTTTTCCCGATTTTCATAATAAGTTTTTGGCAGGTAAAAGCCTTGCAATTGCCTGTCCTAAATTGGATTCAAACAAAGAATCGTATGTTGAGAAACTAAAATCGATGATTATAGATGCAAAAATAAATACATTAAATGTTGTTATTATGGAGGTTCCCTGCTGTGGAGGACTACTCAGTCTGGCAACAAAAGCAGTAAATGAAGCAGGTAGAAAAATCCCGGTGAAACTTTCTGTCGTAGGTATCAAAGGAGATATTCTCCAGGAAGAGTGGGTTTGATTTTCAGGTGACTAACTTGAGCGTACGATATTTTTTATGAAAAATCCCTGAGATTTCTTTTTTGATATCTCAGGGATTCTTGTAACTAAACTGTATTATATGCTTTTTCTATAATTTGAACCCTATTGTTGCTACTATGTTCAAATTCAGATTGGTTAAACTTGCCGGATTTACATGTAAATTACTGGCAAGTTTTTTTGAATTATAGGGAGAGAAACTCTCATTAACCGTCTTATTCATCATTGCAAGATCAAGATACCAGTTTGATTCTCTGTAACCTACGCCAGCTGTTAGATAAGAGGTACTGTTATGAATAAAATATTCTACATCGGTCCTTGTAGTATTTGGATTCATTTCTTTTCCCAAATCAGAGGAAGTAGCTGCACCAGTATATGCATATCCGGCTCTTAACGAAACATTATCATTCAACCTGTATTCACCTCCGATTTTTAATGTATGTTGATTGTTAAACAAAGTTCTGATGCTATCATTAGCTATTCCCAAACCATTGGTATTATTATTCATATTCATCAATTTTGTTCCCTGATTTTGACTGTTCACATATTCAACACCAATAACACCCTTTTTTCCAAAAATAAAAGAAGAGCTCAAATGATATACTAATGGACTTTGAACTTTAAATTCATCTGGTCCTTCAGGAGTATATATTACTCCGTTTGAGTTTGCTGAATAGTAATAATTTAAATCAGCATAGTGAATATCTGTAATTTTAAAAACAACAGGAGTTTGCAGCGCAAAACCTAAACGTAAATAGTCCAGAGGAGCATATATGGCACCCAGTTTCATTCCAACACCAGTTCCTGAAACTTTCATTACATTCTTCAGAGACATATTACCACCATTCTCAAATGTTTCGGTATACTCAGCATCAGAACGGTAATTTATATCATATAAATTTACGGTTGCCCCTAAAAATAAACGGTTATGAAAATTACCGGACCAACTCATTGCATAGTCATTCATATACCCCCTTTCATACTGATAATATGAGGGCGATACAGTTTCACCATCATCAAGAAATGAAGTCCAATAAAGAGTTTCATTAGTTTCGCTATCAATATATTCTTTCATCAAACCTGCATTTGCCGCGATTACCGACAACCATGAAACTGATGTATTATCATACGGGTCATAAGTATTTGTTTCATAAAGTGACTCTCCATAGGTATTTCCAGTGAAATAACCCATATAATCCGTAACTGATGATTTAGAGTTACTGCCTCCGTTTATTTTAATATTTCTGTTATAATCCTTAATACGATTATATGAGAAAGCCCAATTGGAACGTAATAGTCCCGAATTACCCGAACCTGATACCGGAGAGGATAGAACAAATGAGAAATTATTTAAGCCTAACTTATACAAACCGTCAGATGCCGGATTTCCCATCCAGTTGCTGTTTGCATTTTGTGTCAATGAATTAAAAGTACCGGAGATTTCAGAACTGCGATATATTCCTAATCCAGCCGGATTATCCTTAATGGCTGATGGATCAGCACCCAATGCGCCGAAGGCTCCTGCCATAGATGTGTAACGAGCTGTTCCATTAATATCAGGTTGAATATACCTTAAAGCATCGAACTCTGTTTGTCCTGTAATACTGTGCACACCTAATGCGATTATCAGTATTAATATTAGTCGTTTCATAATGTTTATATAATTGTTTGTTTTAAATATATATTATCTCCTTCCACCACTGCTTCCACCGGAACTTCTTGAAGAACTGCCTGATGATGAAGAACCTCCGGAATAAGAAGATCCTGATGATCTGCTACTACTGCTACTACTTGGCGTACTGTATGATGATGAACCTGACCTCGAATTAGAGTATGATGATGAACCTGATGAAGACGATGGCGTATATGTCGAGGAACTGTTATTCCTGACAGTCGATGATTCAGAAGTTCTCACACTTGAGGTTCCTGTTCCATAACGCACTGTTGATGATCCGCTACGGTTTGAGACAGAGTTTCTTGTTGAAGGAGTAGGTGAGGTACTTCTTACTGTAGTTGTAGGATTAACTGATCTGACATTTTCAGTATTTCTGTTTGTATTATTGTATGCAGATCTTTCTGTTGCTCTTGCATCAATGTTATATGTTGTTCTCGTGCGAGTATTTACACCGGAAACAACTCCTTGATTTCTGGTATTATTAGTCCTGATAGCAGTATTATTATTTTCTAATCCTCTACCTGGTGAGCCAGATGAGCGGCTAACAACTTCTGTGGAGTTCTGACCTCTGCTTACTCTGGAATCTGCAGAGAGTGAGTTTCTTGAAACAGCAGGACTGTAACTCCCTCCTGAAATTCTGGTGGTATTTACGCTGTTTGCCGATCTGGTTGTGCCACTATAATATTCGTTTCTTCGGGTTGCTTCATTATAGTTTTTATTTCTGCTGCTTACACCTGACCAGGAACCTCCTCCCCAATAATAGGGATTGTAATTGTAACTCCAATAGTCGTTGTAATAAGGATTACTCCAACCATAATAACCACCATAATAACCGCCCCAACCACCATAATAATTACCATAATATCCACCATGCCATGGACTACCATACCAGCTATTGTAGTAAGAATAAGGGCTATACCAACTGTTTCTCCAATACCAGCTATTATAGCTGTATGGTCTCCAAAAATAATTATCCCAGAATGGATTTGTCCATGTAGGTGTTACCCATGCATAACTGCCATCAATATATACATTCCAGTCATAATCATCAAGGAAATAAATATCGGTATACCGGGGATCGGAGATATGAATAGTGAATTTTGGATTGTGAAATCTGCGGATTCTTTCTGCATATTCCAAATCTGATGCGCTTCCTTTGAAATCATTCAAATAATACCCTTCATCTTCATTGAAATTTTCCTCAGAATTTTCAGTATAGGCAATACTATCATTAATTTCACCTAATAAATAAATTGAATCATTTGTCAAAACCAGATCTTTATTGTCGCGGCTATCTATATAAATGATTTCTTTAGCACCGTTCTTATAGTTTGGTCTGGTTATTTTTACAGATTCTCTTTGTGTAATCTTCTGAGCATCACTCGGCTTAAAATACACATCGTCAACTAAATCCTGACCCGGCAAATAAACTGATAAGCAGGCCAATAACACGATAAGTGAAATAGTTGTTTTCATGATTGTTTCCTCCTGTATAATCTTTGAATTTCTTCAGTTAATATTCTATTAATTAGTACGGATGACTTATCAATAATTATACCAATATAAGTTAAAACATGGATACCGGTTTTAATTAATCTGATAAATAAACTACTTTTGTAAATTAAAAATTGTGTATATGAATTATATTGAAGTCAAATTTAGTGCTAAATCAGAAGAATTATATATTTTTGATCTGTTAGCATCTTATTTAGGAGAAATTGGGTTCGAGAGTTTCGAAGAAATCAATGATGGAATACTCGCATATATTGATGATAAGTTATTTGATGAAGAACTCATGGTACAATTGGTGAAGAATTTTCCATATGCAAATGACATCGAATACAAAATTGCTGAAATAAAACAAGTTAACTGGAACGAAGAATGGGAAAAGAATTTTTTCGAACCCATAATTATTGGGAATGAATGTTTAATTCACAGTACTTTTCATAAAAACCTTCCCAAAGCAAAATATGATATTATCATTGATCCTAAAATGGCCTTTGGGACAGGACACCATGAAACGACCAGCCTTATGATCGCTGAAATTTTAAAAATGGATTTGGAAGGGAAATCTGTGTTGGATATGGGCTGCGGTACTGCCGTGCTAGCTATATTGGCTGCTATGAGAGGAGCAAAACCGGTAACAGCTATAGATATAGATACATGGTGTATTGAAAATTCAATTGAAAATATTGAAAAAAACGGAGTAGGAGAGATCTCTGTACAACTTGGCGATGCCTCTTTACTGGAGGACCAGCATTATGACATTATTATTGCCAACATTAACAGAAATATATTACTTTCCGACATAAAAAAATACTCCGCCTGTTTGAGTAAAGGCGGAGCATTGTATATGAGTGGTTTTTATACTGAAGATATTCCATTAATTGAGAAAGAGGCTAATAATTATCATCTGAAATTAATAAACTATAATGAAAAAAATAATTGGGTGGTTGTAGAAACAGTCAAAATTCAGTAATCAAATCCATACCGGCATGTATTGCCTTTTCATTCAATGGTATAAGATGATGATGTCTGCCTGGTAGGGTTTTTTTCAAACCAAGTAATACATTATCAATTGTTACAATGGGTCGGATCTTAAGCAATCCGCCCAGAATAATCATATTAATCGTCTTTGTCTCATTGTTTGCATACGCATATTCTGTTGCATTTATGCGGTAAATTTTAATATCTTTTCGTGTCGGTAGCTTATGCAATCCATTGCCATCGAATATTAATGTTCCACCAGGCTTCACTAATTTCTCAAATTTATCCAATGACGGTTGATTTAATACAATAGCTGTATCAAAAGTATTCAAAACAGGTGAGCTAATTCTTTCATCACTGAGAATAACTGTTACATTTGCTGTCCCACCTCTCTGTTCAGGACCATAGGAAGGCATCCAACTAACTTCTTTACCCTGAACCAAACCGGAATATGCCAGAATTTTTCCCATTGATAAAACTCCCTGGCCACCAAAACCTGCTATTATTATTTCTTCTGTCATCTTTACTTCTATTTAAATGTCTTTTAAATCACCCATCGGGTAGGTCGGAAACATATTCTCAACCATCCAGTTATTTGATTCTGCAGGAGTCATACGCCATCCTGAGCTACAGGTTGAAACAACTTCAACAATGGAGGTGCCCTTATTTAGCATAGAATTTTCAAGTGCTTTTCGTATTGCTTTTTTTGCCTTTTTTACTGATGTAACTGTATGAACACTCTGACGGGTAACATAGCAGACACCATCCAATTGAG
Organism: Paludibacter sp.; assembly: GCA_034927635.1. GTDB lineage: Bacteria > Bacteroidota > Bacteroidia > Bacteroidales > Paludibacteraceae > Paludibacter. The sequence continues at coordinate 56,979 of JAYFPP010000172.1, read as the reverse complement.
CCAGTAATTTTGACATATCTAAAGGTAATCCTTCCATTGAAACATCTCTTCCGTTGGGTGATGTTGTCGACTTCATTCCCGGAAGGGTGGTTGGTGCCATCTGGCCTCCGGTCATCCCGTAAATACCATTATTAACATAGATAATAGCGATATTTTCCCCGCGATTACAAGCATGAATAGTTTCAGCAGTACCAATCGCAGCTAAGTCTCCATCACCCTGATAAGTAAATACATAGCGATCAGGAAGCAACCTTTTTACTGCAGTTGCTAATGCAGGTGCACGACCGTGGGCTGCCTGTTGCCAGTCAATATCCAGATACTTGTATGCAAAAACCGCACATCCTACCGGGGCTATTCCGATTGTTTTTTCCTGAATGTCCATTTCCTGAATGATTTCACCTAAAATTTTATGAATTACACCATGGCTACAACCCGGACAATAATGCATGGGCGTATCATTCATCACAGTGGTTTTTTCATAGACCAGATTTGCTGGATTGATTATATCAGCTATTTTCATAATAGTTTTGTTTTTAATGCATTAAGTACTTCATCTGGTGAGGGGACTATACCTCCCATTTTACCGTAAAACTCTACCGGAACTTTTCCATTAACTGCAAGACGAACATCTTCCACCATCTGACCAGCACTCATTTCAACAGTTAAGAATCCTTTAATCTGGGTTGAAAGTTCTTTTATTATTTCAACCGGATATGGAAATAATGTTACAGGTCTTACCAAACCGGCTTTAATTCCTTCTGCACGAGCCAGTTCCATTGCTTTTTGACATACACGTGCCATAGTGCCAAAAGCAACAAATACATATTCCGCATCATCACAAAGTAATTTTTCGCACCGTACTTCCGACTTTTCTATTTCTCTGTATCGTGCTTGTAAACGAAGATTGATTTTTTCCATTTCTTCGGTAACCAATTCAAGAGACGAGATATAATTTGGCGCCCGTTCTTTTGTTTTTCCTAAAGTTGCCCATGGATATTTTTCCCTGATTTCAGTTTCAGCCATTCGTGGTTGATAGGGAGGCAAAACAACCTTCTCCATCATTTGACCAATAATTCCATCAGCCAGAATCATCGCTGGTGACAGATATTTAAAAGCCAGTTCGAATGCCAAAACGGTAAAATCAGCCATTTCCTGTACTGATGCCGGTGCAAGCGTTATCATTTTATAATCGCCATGACCACCACCTTTAACTGCCTGAAAATAATCCGCCTGACTGGGTTGGATAGTACCTAAACCCGGGCCTCCACGCATTACATTAACAATAACACCAGGTAATTCAGCTCCTGCCATATAGGATATCCCTTCCTGCATAAGACTTACACCCGGACTCGATGAACTGGTCATAGCTTTCTTACCACAACCTGCAGCACCATATACCATATTGATTGATGCAACCTCACTTTCAGCCTGCAAAACAACCATTCCGGTAGTCTTCCAGGGTTCAAGAGCCATTAGTGTTTCAAGTATCTCTGATTGAGGAGTAATAGGATATCCGAAATAACCATCGCATCCACATCGTATAGCTGCATGAGCAATTGCTTCGTTACCTTTCAGCAGGGTAACTTCTTCTTTATTTCTTGTCATAAGGTAACTTTATATACTGTTATACATGCATCCGGACAGACCTGCGCACATGCTGCGCATCCGATACATTCTTCCGGATTATCCATGATTGAAAAATTATAACCTTTTGCATTAGCATCGTTTGATAATATCAAAACATCAGTAGGACAGGCAACCACACACAGGTCGCATCCTTTACATCTTTCAGTATTTACAACTACTGCTCCTCTAAATTTTGCCATAATTTCATAACGCCATACCGGCAATGTTTGTTTTTTGATTTATGAATCGCTTGCAAAGTAAACAGATAAAAATTTAAAAGTCAAAATTCAGGGTATTTTGCCCTTATCAAGGGATATTATCGCTATTAAGGGGTGAAAATATCAAATATGGGATGAGTATTAATTTTTATATTTCTTAAACACATATCAAAACGTGTAAATTTTATCTTCTACAAATAGTTTTAAAATCACAATAACTGCATGCATCAGGCATGCTTGTTTGAACAAACGGGATGTCAGGATTGAAGATTTCTTCAATACATGATGTTAACCGACTTATAAATTCATTTTCATAATCGAAATAATTTTGAATAACAGAACGGGAATTCTTTTCTTCTTTTAAACAAAGTTCGGTACTAAATTGCTCATCGAAAATATCTCTTGTGTATAAAATTCCCGGAATAATAGTTGTAATATTCGTTTTATGCTTATACAATAAGCCGTAAAAGAATGTCTGTAAAATATGTTTGGGACGCTTATTTGGGTCAATGTCATGATCGAATAATTCATCCCAACTTTTGAAATTGAGTGTTCCCCTGCCGGTTTTATAATCTAATATTCTCATTCTTCCATCTTTTTCATCTATTCGGTCAATATATCCTTTAAGATTTATCTTGCCAAATTTTGTATCTAAAGTGGTTTCACAGTATTCTTCTCCGTTAATGTATGTAAAAGGAGTGTATTTCAAATCATATTGTAATATTCCGTGAATGTACTTCATTAGCACTTTCGAAATCAGGAGGCTATTCCCCTGTAATTCGACTGTAACACCCCTGTCTTTTTTGTATAGATAATAAGCAAATGATTCAGACAAAAGCTTTAATATCCGCTTATCATCTTTTAAAATTGAATTGATGTCTGCCGATTGAACTGGTTTTCCCTTAAATGGTTTATAAATAGCGGCCATTACATCATGAAAAATATTTCCAAACATGTCGGTTTCAATATTGTCTGAAACTTCTGAAGAGGTTTCAATTCGCTCAATATTTTTGAAATAAAACTGCAATGGGCATTGAATGTAAGTGTTTATGCTACTTGCAGATAAGGCCGTTTCCGGAGTTCCTGGTTGTTGGTAAGATTTTAATTTTTCGAGTATGATTTGATTTTTTTCTACTTTTATTTGTTGGTCTGATGCAAACGAAATATCATAAACCACTGTTTTTTCAGCAATATCAAGATTATAATGATATTTAAGTTGATGAAAGAACCGGCTGACCTCCCCTGTATTCCCTTTGTCAATACGGGAGTCTGAGAAGAAATAAACATTTTTTGCCCGATGTATAAGTCGATAAAAGTTGTAGGAAGTAATAGCATCCTGATGTTCATAAGTAGGTAAACCATATCCTTTTCGAAGATGATAAGGAATGAAACTGTTAGTGAAACTTTTACCTGGATAAACTCCTTCATTAAAAGAACTTATAAGAATATTCTCGAAATCAAGTCCGCGTGTTTCAAGTGTTCCTATTATTTGCAAACCCTCTAATGGTTCTCCAACAAAAGGGATACTGATTCCTTGTGTAAGCTGCTTAATTAACCGTATTAAAGTGTCCATATTTACTTTAAAACCAATCGCTTGCTCTTTTACAATACCTGCAATGCGGTTTACTGTTGTATAATATTGATATAAAAAACCTGATTCAAGATGGGCTTCATTGGCATCTGTTTTAACATTATACCACTCATTATATAATAACTTCAATAAATTGAACAAATAATCCAGGAATGAATCAGATTCAATTTCAGGATTAAATATCACACTTAATAGCTTATTCTTATGCAATGTAGCAGCATCAACATAAATCAGATTTTTTTGAACCATCTGACTGGAAATTGCTCCTATGATCTTACCGCAGATTAAAGCGATAAATTGATGATTTAATATATTGGAAACAGTTAAGTGATAAAATTTTATTTCTCCGTTTATTTCTCTTTTTCTTTTATGAAGTTCAAAAATGTGATCCATAAGTCCGGCAACCGGTGTAAGGTTCATCGGATACCCCATGGTAACATTTATTTTTGTAATTGAGGATGGAATTGAGTATAGTAATGGTAATAAAAGATTCTCATCAGGTAGTACTACTGCAGTTTTCAGGAAAGATTTCTCATCTGAATCTCCCGGATGTAAATTTTGTAAGGTATGATAAATTTGCTTTACTTGTCCTATAGCCGAAGGAATAGAGAGTAATTCAATTTTTTTCTCATTTAATAATTCCGTTGCAGGTTCAATTACAAATTTTGATGGAAATAATTTGGTGTTTTCAACAAAAAACAGTGATGCCGGATTATTATTATCTCTTAATTCTGCAGCTTCATAATCCCAGTAAAAATAGGCCTGATCACGTTTTTGCAATACCGACATTAATGTTTTTTCACACGGATTAAGCGCATTAAAACCGATAAATACAAATTGTTTATTTTCGAACCACTGAATCTTTGAGTTACCGGATAATTTTTCAATTACATCCCTGAAAATCATTCCTTCATAACCTGAATTTTCAATTCTCAGTTTGCTTTTAAATCTCTCATATAGTGGAAATAATATCTCCCATGTTGCAAGAAAGTCCTGCTGTGAACGACTTTCATTTACTGGGACAAAACTTTTCCAGAACTCACGAATAGCTTCAATCTGGTTTTCAGTAAATACATTGAATAGTTTATCAATTTCTTTTAACTCAGTTGCATTGGTAAATAACTGTTGTGCGTTGACCCTGTACTTATCAACTTCATTGAAATCCGACAATAGTGTTTCTCCCCAAAATACAAAGTTATCAAAGCTTTCTTCAGAGTTACTCAGTTCTTTATAAATATTATACAAGCTGAAAATCATACTCAGTCTATCCGCTGTCTGCAATTCAGATGCAGCAAAGAAACATTCGTCGATAGTAACAATTTCCGGAGAGAAGATGGGCTTTTCTGCCATTTGAGAAAGGTATTTCTGAAAAAAAATCCCTGCACGCCGGTTTGGAAAAACAAAAGTAAAAGCATTAATTTTGTTTTCAAAATTGTGATAAAATACTGCTGCTACCCTGTATAAAAATGAGTTCATCTAATCGTATGGAGATTATTTATTATTATTGCAAATGTAACAAAATTTATCCTTTTCTAGCTATCTGATAAAAATTGTATTTATCTTAGCACCCTGATTAAAACATAAAAAATAATAACATTTAAAAACAAATGATCGGAACACTTGTTAATACTGCGGCAGTAATCATTGGGGCGTCTGTCGGGGTGTTATTTAAAAAGAATATGCCCAAAAGAGTAACACAAATTTATTTTCAAGCGATTGGCCTTTTTACCATTGCTATTGGTATTTCGATGGTGTGGGATTTAAAACATATATTAATTGTTGTTGGAAGTCTTGCCATAGGCTCTTTACTTGGAGAATGGTTAAATTTGGAAGCAGGTGCTGACAAGTTAAGTAATTACTTGAAAATGAAGATGAAAATTGGAAATGAAAAATTCTCTGAAGGACTAATTACTGCTTTTCTGTTGTTTTGTATTGGTTCAATGACTATTCTCGGGGCTATTCAGGAAGGTACAGGTGTTTCATCAGATCTTTTATTTACAAAATCACTTATGGATTTCTTTTCTGCCATTATTTTAGCCTCTGCTTTTGGTGTAGGAGTAATTGTTTCTGCTGTTCCATTATTCATTTTTCAGGGTGCATTAACCTTGTTGGCAATGGGAGCATCGCAATTTTTTACCCCTGAAATCATCCATGGACTAACAAATATTGGTGGAATATTGCTCATTGGATTAGGGATTAATATTCTGGAAATAAAAAGAATAAGAGTAATGAATATGGTTCCGTCTTTGTTAATTGTAGTAATTTTTCTCTGGATGTTTGTGTAATGTTGCACTAAATGAGTATTTTTGTGCAGTTTTAAAGAATTGAAATATGAACAAAAATGAAATATTTGAAAAGCGAATAAAAGCTTTACAGGAGATGGAAGACAATGCTGTAAACAAACAGCATTTAAAAGGCAAGCTTACAGCACGTGAAAGGCTGGATGTACTTTTTGATGAAGGCACGTTCTTCGAATTCGATGCCTTTGTTGCGCCTTCTCAATCGCCTATGAGCAGTCGTCAATCAAATTTTGGCGATGGTGTGGTTGTAGGGCGTGGACTTGTCCAGGGTAGGAGTGTGTTCGCTTATGCTCAGGATTTTACTGTACTGGGTGGTTCTTTAGGGTATTCTCATGGAATGAAAATCGCAAAAGTACAGGAAATGGCTTTAAAGCTTGGTGCTCCAATTGTTGGTATGATGGATTCCGGTGGTGCACGTATACAAGAAGGAGTAAAGAGTCTGTCGGCCTATGCTTCCATTTTTAACAATAATGTAAAATCATCAGGCATAGTCCCCCAGATTTCAGTAATTCTAGGTCCGGCGGCTGGTGGTGCAGTATATTCTCCTGCACTTACTGACTTTATTTTTATGACAAAAAAAACATCCTATATGTTTGTTACCGGACCGGATGTTGTCAAAGAAGTACTTAATGAGGATATTGACAAAGATGGTCTGGGTGGTGGTGATATTCATGCTAATAAAAGTGGTGTGGCACATTTTGTTTCTGACGATGAGGAGCATACTATTCTTTTGGTTCGCAAGCTTTTATCCTATATCCCCTCTAATAATTTTGAATCTTTACCTGTATCTAACCAAACAAAGTACTACAAGTCAAGACAAGAATATCTAAGCAAAATTATTCCGGATGACCCCAATCGTCCTTATGACATGAAAGAGATTATCAACATCATCGTTGATAAAGAAACATTTTTCGAGGTGCACGAAGGTTTTGCTCAAAATATCCTGGTGGGTTTTGCCCGACTGAATGGAAAAACCATTGGCATAATTGCCAATCAACCAAAGGTAATGGCCGGAACGCTTGATATCAATGCCAGCATTAAAGGAGCCCGGTTTGTGAGGTTTTGCGATGCATTCAACATACCCTTGTTAGTAATGGAGGATGTTCCGGGTTTCTTGCCCGGAATTGAACAAGAGCACAATGGAATAATCAGAAACGGCGCAAAATTGCTTTATGCTTTTTGTGAAGCAACAGTACCTAAAATTACAGTTATCACACGTAAAGCCTATGGAGGCGCTTACATTGTAATGAGCAGTAAGAATACGGGAGGGGATTTCAACTTTGCCTGGCCATCGGCTGAAATTGCAGTTATGGGTCCTGCCGGTGCTATTAAGATTGTGAATAAGCATGAATTAGCTGTTGCAGAAAACAGAGCAGAGCTGGAAAAAATACTGACTGAAAAATATAAGGCAGAAATAGCAAATCCCTACAAAGCAGAAGAATTAGGATTGATAGATGAAGTGATAAATCCGTCAAAAACAAGAGAAATTCTCATCACTTCCTTTGAAATTCTTTCTAATAAACAATATTCCAAGCCGGAACGAAAACACGGAAGTATTCCTCTATAAAAGTCAGGAGATTGAGATTATTCATAACCACATATAGCGTCAAAGTGATAAGTGGTGAACTTTTATAAATAGAATATTATTCTGCTAAATTTTTAGTAAAATGAAGAAAAAACTTTTAATTGCAAACAGGAGCGAGATAGCGATCCGGATCATTCGTTCTGCCCACAAAATGGGTCATATTGCAGTCGTATTTCAAAGTGATAAAGAACCGGATGCATTATACCTTAAATTTGCAGATGAAATAATTCCTGCAAATGATGCCAATGATGAAAAATCAATTTTCTTAAATCCACAAAAAATAGTAAATTTTGCTACTGAATTTGGGATTGATCTCATTCATCCGGGCTATGGATTTCTGTCTGAAAATCCTGATTTTGCAGCCTTGTGTATTAAAAACAATATTAATTTCATTGGACCCTCTCCTGAATTAATACGGGATATGGGTTTAAAAACAGTTGCTAAGAGCATGGCTATTGAAGCAGGATTACCTTTGGTTCCCGGCTCTGACGGACCTGTGGCAGATGCTCAGGCTGCAAAGGAATTTGCAGATAAAATCGGCTATCCGGTCATACTAAAAGCATCAGCCGGAGGTGGTGGTCGTGGAATGAGGATTGTAGAGAAACCAGAAACACTGGAACGAAATTTTAAATCTGCTTATGATGAAGCTCTCGCTGCATTTGGTAATGGAGATATCTTTGTTGAAAAATATCTTCAGAATCCTAAGCATCTGGAATTCCAGATTTTGGGTGATAAACATGGAAATGTAATTCATCTGGGAGAACGTGAATGCTCCCTGCAAAGGAAACATCAAAAGATCATTGAAGAAGCCCCTTCGGCAAGCGTAACGCCTGCAATGCGTAACGAAATGGGAGAGATGGCCATAAGATTCGCAAAAAAAATCGGATATTATTCAGCCGGAACGATTGAATTCATCATGGATGAAGATGGATCGTATTATTTCATGGAAATGAATACCCGTATACAGGTAGAACATCCCGTTACTGAAATGATTACAGGAGTTGATCTGGTTGACTGGCAAATTCGTGTGGCGCTTGGGGAAAAACTTACAATAAAACAATCAGATATTCAAATAAATGGTTGGGCTATTGAATGCAGAGTTAATACTGAAGATCCGCAAAACCGTTTTAGCCCACAAACAGGATTTATTGATAAAATTCATTTTCCTCAGGATCCAACAGTCAGAATAGAAACAGGCGTTTTAAGCGGATCCATCGTTACTCCATATTTTGATTCAATGATTGCAAAAATTATTGTTCATGGGACCGATCGTAATGATGTTATAGAAAAAACAATAAATGCACTTAATAATTTCAGTATTATCGGATTAAAAACTACTGTTCCCTTTTGCAGGACTGTTTTGCAACACCCTGATTTTATTAATGCAAGTTACACAACACGTTGGATCGATCAGGTGTTTAATCCTGAAATGTTGGAAAATACAGATGATGAGATGATTGGTGCTCTAGCAGCAACAATTATGTATGCTTCTGAATACCTACAGCTTCAGGGTGATATACCTGCTTACCAGAATGATGCCCTGAATGTATGGGTATTGAATAAACGTTTAAATTATTGAATCATGGGAACTTCATATAAATATAAAAGAGATGCTTCACGCTTATTCATTGCATTGCGTGAAAACGGGAAAAGATATAAAATTTACCTGCCAAAAGAATCAGATCCTGTAATAAACGGAATAGAACAGGAAATTGATTTTCTTGAGCAGGAAGACTTTAATTATGAATTTGAATGGAATGGTAAGCGTTTTCATTGTGAATTGGTTTCAAGAGATCAGAATAAAGCGACGGTGAATGTAAATGGTGTAGAATACAAATTCAGTCTCGAATCTATATTCTCCTATGTAAGACGTGGAATGATTGCCGGTGAAGATGATAAGAATGTTTCGAACAGAATTATTGCTCCTATGCCGGGAAAAATAATCGATATATTCCTGAATGAAGGTGACCTGGTCAATGCCGGTGAACCGATTCTTACACTGGAGGCAATGAAAATGCAGAATGAAATTACTGCCGAATGTAATGGAGTAATTCAGAAAATCAGAGTTGCTCCCGGACAGTCTGTTATGAAAGATGAACTTTTAATTGAAATACAATCAATTGATGTTTAAACGGTTGTTTTTCTTAACAAATATGCACTGCAAACATCAAAGGTAAAACGTTTATATCTGACGAGTTCAAAGTTGAATTCACCTAATAAACTTATGAGTTGTTTTCCTCTTGGAAATATGCCCATCGATGTAGTAAGATATTGAAAATCAGACTTATCCAACAGTTTTGAAGAAAAAAGCTGGTAGATTCTCAGATATATTTTATATAATATTAAGATGATACCTTTTTGCGGTTGATTTACTTCAACAATAAGAAAATGTCCCTGTGGTTTCAGAACCCGGTTGATTTCCTGCAAGGATTTTGAGAGCATTTCCAGATTTCTTATTCCAAATGAGATAGTTACGGCATCAAACGAATTATCCTGAAAGTTCAATGCTGAAGCATCCTGTAGTTCAAAACTAACTTTTGTTGCAGGATGTTTCTTTTGAACTTTTCGTTCGCCGATTTTCATCATTTCTTCTGAAATATCAATGCCGGTAATTGTTTTGGGTTGTAATAAATCACAGGCAGTAAGCAACATATCTGCTGTTCCTGTAGCAATATCAAGAATATTTTGAGGAGCAAATTCTTTTAGATATGAAACAGACTTCCTTCTCCATGAATGTGCCATACCCCAGGATATCAAATCATTAAATGAATCGTAACGCTTTGATATCTTGTTAAATAACCTCGCCAATTGAGCTGTTTTATTCTCATGCTCATTGTAAGGTTTTACCTGATCGTTCAAAATCTCCTGATTCATTATTGAGTTAAAACTTTTTTTCTGCTGTTTATGATCAACCATATACCCCAAATGATAAATGGAATACTTAGTATTTGTCCCATATTTAACAGCATGTCATTTTCAAATGACTCCTGATTATTTTTAACGTATTCTATCAAGAAACGTGAAAAAAAGATGCCAATAAGGAAAACTCCGAATATCAATCCTGTACGCTTATAGGCTTCTTTTTTCCAATACAACCAATAAGTCAGTCCAAAAGTAATCAGGCAATAGAAAATCTCATAAATCTGTGTAGGATGCATGGGTTCAGTTTGACCGTCACGAAGAAAGATAAAACCCCAGGGTAGGGTAGTAGGACCTCCGTAAATCTCAGAATTCATTAAATTTCCCAATCTGATCATTGCTCCTGCAACTGCCACGCCGATGACTAATCTATCGAACACCCAGATGAAACCTCTTTTTGATACTTTTTTATTGTAAAGATAGGTGGAAATAATGATCCCGATTGCTCCGCCATGACTGGCCAATCCTCCCTGCCATATAAACAACATTTCCCATGGACGTGCAAGATAATAGGAAGGATTATAAAACAGGCAATGTCCGAGTCTTGCTCCGACAACTGCTCCTATTACCGTGTAAATGAATAATTTATCCAACCATTGATCCGGTAATTTTTCGTGCTTGTATATTTTCTGAGTAATTACAAGTGTCAGCCATATGCCCAACGCCCATAGTAACCCGTACCATCTTATATGTAGTGAACCTATACTAAATAGCTCAGGGTTAACATTCCAGGTAATATAATTCAACATAATATTTTGTTTTATAATAGAGTTACCAAACTATGCACCATGACAGTGTTTATATTTTTTACCACTGCCACAGAAACAAGGTTCATTTCTGCCTGGTTTTTTATCTGCATGTACCGGTTCAATACGCTGATTTTCACGTGTGTCTTGCTTAGTAGGATCCTGATTAGAAGAACGATTTCCAACTTCATCTTTTTGAGTGCGATACTTGCTCATGTCCATTTTCTGAACCGGCCTTGCTTCACGTACCTGTTCAGGTTCACGCATAGGAATTTGTCCACGCATTAATATAGCAATCACTTTTCTGTTCATCGAATCTATCATTTCCTTGAACAGTCCAAAAGACTCAAGTTTGTATATTAAAAGCGGATCTTTTTGTTCATACGAGGCATTTTGAACAGAATTTCTTAATTCGTCCAACTGACGCAAATGTTCTTTCCATTCATCATCAATGACATAAAGCAGAATTTGCTTTTCAAACGACCTTACAATTTCCTTCGCTTCAGTTTTATAGGCAGTCTCTAAATGTGTTGAAACATTAAATACCCGCTTTCCGTCAGTAACCGGAACAAGTATATTTTCATACATGCTGCCTTGCTTTTCATATACCTGTTTGATCACAGGATAAGCAACATTAGCGAGCTTATCCATTTTACGTTTGAAAGTTGCCAATGCTTCTTCAGCTACTTTTTCCGAAATATCATTTGTTCTACCTGCTGTAAATTGTTCTTCTTTAACAGGAACATCCATAGCATATATTTTCAGCAACTCTTCCTCCAGTAAAGTATAATCCTGAGAATTTTTAGCGCTTTCAACTACATTCTCGGCTGTATCATAAATCATATTTGTGATATCTACTCCAATTCTTTCACCCATCAGGGCATGACGACGTTTAGAGTAAACGACTTCACGCTGTGAGTTCATAACATCATCATATTCCAGCAATCGTTTACGTATACCGAAGTTATTCTCTTCCACTTTCTTCTGTGCACGTTCAATTGATTTTGAAATCATAGAATGTTCAATCATTTCACCTTCTTTGAATCCAAGTTTATCCATGACAGAAGAGATTCTTTCAGAACCGAATAAACGCATCAGATCATCTTCAAGTGAAACAAAGAATACAGATGAGCCCGGGTCACCCTGTCGACCGGCACGTCCACGTAACTGACGGTCTACACGACGGCTCTCATGACGCTCTGTACCAATGATAGCCAAACCACCTGCAGCCTTTACTTCATCGGTCAGCTTGATGTCGGTACCACGACCTGCCATATTTGTTGCTATTGTCACTGTTCCCTTACGACCGGCTTCAGCAACAATATCAGCTTCACGTTGATGAAGTTTCGCATTTAAAACATTGTGCTTAATCTTTCTGGATGTAAGCATTCTACTAAGCAATTCCGAAATTTCTACCGAGGTGGTACCCACAAGCACTGGTCTTCCAGCATTCACCAAACTTTCAATCTCCTCAATAACAGCAGTATATTTCTCACGCTTTGTTTTAAACACGCGATCCTGCATATCATTTCGGGCAATTGGTCTGTTTGTTGGTATTACAACCACATCTAATTTATAGATATCCCATAACTCACCGGCTTCAGTTTCTGCAGTACCAGTCATACCGGCAAGTTTGCTGTACATACGGAAGTAATTCTGGAGTGTGATTGTAGCAAACGTCTGTGTGGCAGCCTCAATAGTCACATTTTCTTTAGCCTCTATAGCCTGATGCAAACCATCAGAATATCTTCGCCCTTCCATGATACGACCAGTTTGCTCATCAACAATTTTTACTTTATTATCCAAAACAACATATTCAATATCTTTCTCAAATAAAGTATATGCTTTAAGTAACTGATTAATAGTATGAACACGTTCAGATTTAATCGCATAATTCTGATGCAATTCATCTTTTAAATTCTGTTTTTCGGTAGGAGAGAGGGCCTTGTTTTTTTCTAATTCGGCAATTTCACTACCCACATCAGGTAAAACAAAGAATTTTGGATCTTCAGAATTTCCGGTAATTAAATCGATACCCTTATCAGTAAGATTAATGCCTCTGTTTTTTTCATCAATAACAAAATACAACGGATCAGTGGCAATATGCATGTTCTTGTTATTTTCCTGCATATAAAACTCTTCAACCTTAAGTAACTGAGCTTTAACTCCCTGTTCACTCAAATATTTGATAAGAGGTTTGTTTTTAGGCATTCCTTTATAGGAGCGGAATAAAGCCAAAACACCTTCTTCTCTTTTCTTTTCATCATCGGATTTCATCAACTCCTTTGCATCTGACAGGTATTTAGTTACCAATGCTTTCTGTGCAGAAACAAGTTTATCTACTTTGGGTTTTAAATCATCAAAAAGCTGATCTTCACCCCTTGGAATCGGTCCTGAAATAATCAAAGGTGTACGTGCATCATCAATTAATACAGAATCGACCTCATCGACAATGGCATAATTATGTTTGCGTTGCACTAGATCCTCAGGATTCGTTGCCATGTTATCACGAAGATAATCAAAACCAAATTCGTTGTTTGTTCCGAAAGTAATATCGGCAAGATATGCCTGACGACGTTCTTCAGAATTAGGCCGGTGTCGGTCGATGCAATCTACCGATAGTCCATGGAACATATAAAGCGGTCCCATCCATTCCGAGTCACGTTTAGAAAGATAATCATTTACAGTTACAACATGTACACCTCTGCGGGTCAATGCATTAAGAAAGACGGGTAGGGTGGCTACCAATGTTTTACCCTCACCTGTACCCATTTCTGCAATTTTGCCCTTGTGCAGTACAGTACCCCCGAATAGCTGAACATCATAATGCACCATATCCCACTTGACGATGTTACCGCCAGCCATCCACTCATTTTTAAATATGGCTTTGTCTCCCTGGATTGTTACAAAATCATGTTTTATCGCCAATTCCCGGTCAAAGGCAGTTGCTGTAACAGTAATCTCATGATTCTCAGAGAATCTTCTGGCTGTATCTTTAACAATTGCAAAGGCCTCAGGTAGAATTTCTTCTAATATTTTTTCGTTTTTTACAATGATTTCTTTCTCAAGCTTGTCAATTTCATTGTAAATTTTTTCTCTTAAGTTGATTTCCGTTGATTCAACTGATGCTCTGAGTTCTATAATCCTGTTTACTTCAGTTGATACATAATCTTTTATACGTTGTTTGAGATTGTCAGCTAATTCACGAAGTTCATCATTTGATAATCTGACTACCGTTTCGTAAGCAATTTTAATTTTTGCCACATAAGGCTCAATTTCTTTTAAATCCCGTTGTGCTTTATTTCCAAAGACTTTCTTTAAAATATCGTTAAATGCCATTTTGCTAATATGTTGAATTGATATTAATTTAATCAAATTTGCTTGTTGAACACAAAGATACTAATTTTTTTTCAGGGAGGGAAAATACAAAATAAAAGAATAACATTATTTTACAGGGAAATGCAGTACTGTTAATAAACCATATGTAAAATGGTATATTTTATATTTTAAAATTTCGATTATTTTTTCCTATAATTTATATTATGTCAAATAGTATATATTTAACAATAATGGGACATGTAATCACACCTCCCATTATTGTTTTCATACTATAACTCATCAGAGCTTCAATTCTTATTCAAAGAAATAATTAAATTTAATTCATCCAGTTGTGACTGGTCAATCACAGATGGAGCATCAATCATAACATCACGACCAGAATTATTTTTTGGGAAAGCTATACAATCTCTAATAGAATCCAGGCCAGCAAATAATGAAACAAAACGGTCGAGACCAAAAGCAAGTCCACCATGTGGAGGTGCTCCGTATTTAAATGCACTCATCAGAAAACCAAACTGTGCTTCAGCTTTTTCAGGAGTAAAACCAAGCAACTCAAACATGCGATTCTGCAGCTTGCTGTCGTGAATACGGATGGATCCCCCACCCAATTCTACTCCATTTACAACCATATCATAGGCATTGGCACGAACTTTACCCGGATCTGTATCAAGTAAGGCTATGTCTTCAGGCTTAGGTGATGTAAATGGATGATGCATAGCATAATAACGCTGTGTATCTTCATCCCATTCAAACAAAGGAAAATCCACTACCCACAAGGGTTTAAAAACATTCTTATCGCGAAGTCCCAGACGGGATCCCATCTCAAGTCTCAGTTCGCAAAGCGCCTTTTGGGTTTTAGTTTTAGAGCCAGCAAGAATAAGAATTAAATCGCCAGCATGAGCATTGAACATTTCTGCAATTAACTTCAAATCTCCCTGAGTGTAAAACTTATCAATAGATGATTTATAGGAGCCATCAGTTTCGCAACGAATATATACCAAACCTTTAGCACCTATTTGCGGACGTTTTACGAATTCAGTCAACTCATCTATTTGTTTGCGCGTGAAAGATGCACAATCTGCAGCACAAATACCAGCAACATATTCCGCACTGTCAAATACAACAAAGTCTTTTCCTGATACAACATCCTTTAATTCAACAAATTGCATATCAAAACGAATATCAGGCTTATCGGAACCATAATATTTCATGGCATCCGCATAAGTCATCCGCGGAAAGTCACATTCAAAATCAATGTTTTTGATATATTTAAACAAGTGCTTTGTAAGGCCTTCAAATATATTTAACACATCTTCCTGTTCAACAAACGACATTTCACAGTCAATTTGAGTAAATTCCGGTTGACGATCGGCACGTAAATCCTCATCCCTGAAGCACTTCGCTATTTGAAAATAACGATCAAAACCAGAGACCATCAATAATTGCTTAAATAACTGAGGTGACTGCGGTAATGCATAAAACTGTCCGGGATTCATACGGGAAGGTACTACAAAATCACGAGCTCCTTCCGGCGTTGAACCAATAAGAATTGGCGTTTCTACTTCCAGAAAGTTTTGCTGATCAAGGTAACGACGTGTTTCAAAGGCCATTTTATGGCGTAATATAAGATTCTGTCTGACATTATTTCTGCGCAAATCCAGATAACGATATTTCATACGAATATCATCCCCCCCGTCAGTATTTTCTTCGATAGTAAATGGAGGGGTTAAAGCTTCATTCAATATAACCAGTTCATTTACAAGAATCTCTATGTCTCCTGTTTCAATATTACTGTTTTTACTGCTTCTTTCAGAAACCGTACCTGCCACCTGAATTACAAATTCTCTTCCCAGTTTATTGGCTTTTTCACACAAATCAGGCTGAATATCCTGATTAAAGACAAGTTGTGTTATTCCATATCTGTCGCGGATATCAACGAAAGTCATTCCTCCCATTTTGCGGGTTCTTTGTACCCAGCCAGCAAGCGTTACTTTTTCTCCGGTATGTTGGATGCGGAGTTCACCACAATTTTTTGTTCTGTACATGCAATTATCTTTTGAAAAACTGACACAAAAGTAGTAAATTTTTTGTATATTAAATCACAATTATCTGACTTGTAATGGAACAAAAACCACTTTTTTTGTTTTGAAGTATTCTTCTTTATAAAAGAATGATATTTCAAATGTACTGGCTATGTTTTTGTATGGAAGAATTTCGTGTTGAAGTTCACCTCCCTTCAAACAAATGAGACCGTTAGGTAGAGCATTTTTCTGTTCTTTAGCTATATTTTTTTTAACCAGTTTCACCAAATCATCAAGTGGCATAACTGCCCGACTAACGACAAAATCGAATTTTTCTTTTTCATCCTGAATTCTGAGATGCTTCAAAGTGATATTGTTTAAACCAATGGCATTGGCAACCTCCTGTCCCACCCTAATTTTCTTGCCAATTGAGTCAATTAAAACAAACTGACATTCAGGAAATAATATTGCCAGAGGAATCCCCGGAAACCCTCCTCCCGTTCCTACGTCAAGTATTCCTGAAGCAGGTTTAAAATTAATTATCTGAGCAATTGCCAAAGAATGTAATACATGATGTAAGTAAAGATTATCTATGTCTTTTCGTGAAATGACATTAATTTTAGCATTCCAATCTGTATATAAATCATTAAGAGCCCCGAATTGTTGAATTTGAGTTGTACTAAGCCCGGGAAAATATTTTAATATTTCATCCATATATTGATAGTTTTCAAACACAAAAGTAACATAAAAAACCAGATGATCATCCGTCAGAAAAATAAAATTAAAAAATAAATTTGCAGGATAAAAAAATAGCTGTATCTTTGCAGCCGTTTTGAAACAGATTCGGGGTGTAGCGCAGTCCGGTTAGCGCACCTGCTTTGGGAGCAGGGGGTCGTGGGTTCGAATCCCGCTACCCCGACAATTGAAAATCAGCTATTTACAAGTAACATTGTGAGTAGCTTTTTTTTTGAATTATTATTATCTTTGCAAGATATCATCTTGTAAGTAAATCAAAAACAGAAATATATGAAAGCTTATGTTTTTCCCGGTCAGGGAGCACAATTTGTAGGAATGGGTAAGGATTTATACGATCAGTCGGAACTGGCAAAATCGTATTTTGAAAAAGCCAATGAGATTCTGGGATTTCGTATTACTGACCTTATGTTCGAGGGAACACCTGAAGATTTGAAACAAACAAAGGTAACCCAACCTGCCATTTTTTTACATTCCGTAATTTCAGCTTTGGTTTTAGGTGATGAGTTTAAACCCGAAATGGTTGCTGGTCATTCACTTGGCGAATTCTCTGCTTTGGTAGCTGCTCGTGCCTTATCTTTTGAAGATGGTCTTGTACTGGTGTCAAAACGTGCCATGGCAATGCAGAAAGCCTGTGAATCAGAAGCTTCAACAATGGCTGCTGTACTTGGTCTGAATGATGATGTAGTTGAAGAAGTATGTGATGCAATTACAGATGAAATTGTGGTGCCGGCTAACTATAACTGTCCGGGACAATTAGTTATTTCGGGCTCAATTGCAGGAATTGATAAAGCTTGTGAGGAATTGAAGGCCAGAGGTGCAAAAAGAGCACTAAAGCTGCCTGTTGGAGGTGCTTTTCACTCACCATTGATGAAACCTGCAAGTGTGGAATTGAAAGCTGCAATAGATGCAACTAACATCTCAACGCCGGTTTGTCCGGTTTATCAAAATGTAAATGCATATCCTCAAACTGATCCTGCATCAATCAAAGAAAATCTGATTGCACAGCTAACTGCTCCGGTACGTTGGACGCAAACTGTAAAAAACATGATAACCGATGGTGCTACAGAGTTTTACGAACTTGGCCCGGGAGATGTATTGAAAGGTTTGGTTAAGAAAGTAAACCCGGAAATAATCGTAGGCTAATTTATTTTACGAATTGCATACCCGCAAAAACCACTTACAATCTTTTTATGTAAGTGGTTTTTTGCTATATTTACATTTTTATTTTTATAAAGAATGGCAGGTATCTATTTACATATTCCATTTTGCAAACAACGGTGTACTTATTGCGATTTCTATAAGGAGATTGCTCCGGAAAACATCGATATATTTGTCAGTTCCCTGATTGATGAGCTATGCCTGAGGAAAGATTATTTAATAGGGGAACAAATTTCAACCATATATTTTGGTGGTGGTACTCCCAGTGTACTGAATTACAGTCATTTTGATAATATTTTCAGAACAATTTATAGCCATTTCGATGTAAATGAGAAGGCTGAAATCACTATGGAGGCAAACCCGGATGATTTAACTGAAACTTATTTAAAAACTCTCTCTCCTCTCCCATTTAATAGATTAAGCATTGGAATACAGTCATTTAATGATGCAGATTTAAAAAAAATAAATCGCAGACATAATGCGCAGCAAGCAAAAGATGCAGTAAATAATGTCAGAAAAGCCGGTTTTAACAATATTAGTATAGATCTGATATATGCGCTACCAGGACAAAATCTTAATGATTGGAAAATGCAACTGGAAGAGGCTTTTATGCTTAATGTGGAGCATATATCAGCTTACGGACTTACCTACGAGAAGGGAACTGAACTGTGGCGGCAACGAAACAAAGGATTGTTGGCAGTAGTTGATGATGAAGTGACACTTCAGATGTATGATTATATGCTGCTTAAGATGAAGGAAAACAATTATGATGCCTATGAGATTTCAAATTTCTCGAAACCAGGATTCCGGTCACAGCACAACAGTTCATACTGGAAATTTATTCCTTATCTGGGTGTCGGACCTTCGGCACATTCTTTTGATGGTAATTCGAGACAATGGAATATTGCTTCAGTAAAAAAATATATAGAAAGAATTGCTTCAGGTGATATCTTATTCGAAAAAGAAATGCTTTCATTACAGGATTTGTATAATGATTATGTTATGGTTGCCCTGAGAACCTCTGAAGGTGTTCATTTACCCTATTTAGAAGAAAAATTTGGCAGGGATATGTTGACTGAATGTTTAAAAAATGCTACTACATACCTTCAGTCACAGGATTTGCTGCTTGATAACAGTGAAAGACTTTATCTATCGCAAAAAGGGATACATATTTCAAATCTGATTACCATGGAACTCATGAAAACTGACTAAATTTATTTAATCAGTGTTAATGATTGATTCGGAAGAAAAGAATTTCCCGTTTGTTAAACAAAAAATAGTAAATTTGTCGCATAAATTATGAGGATATGGCTTTAAATAACTCCAACAAAGATTTCAGATCAAAATTTAACCGGATTTTCTGGTGGACATTTGGTATTGGCGTAATCTGTATTACATTATTGTTCTTTTTTATCAGTATAGGTTGGTTGGGTTATTTACCGGCTATTGATCAGCTTCAAAATCCTATTAATAAATATGCTACTGAATTATATTCATCTGATCTAAAGCTTATTGGCAGCTTTTCTGAGAGCTCTGACAACCGTATTAAAATTGAATACGATCAAATATCCAATCATGTGGTTAATGCTCTGGTTGCCACAGAAGATGAGCGGTTTTATGACCATTCGGGCATAGATGGAAGGGCATTAGCCAGAGTGGCAGTTAAAACAGGTCTACTTCTTCAGAAGGGCTCTGGTGGTGGAAGCACTATCACTCAACAATTGGCAAAATTACTCTATTCACCCAAAGCCGATAATATAATTGAAAGGGCGTTACAGAAACCTATTGAATGGGTAATATCTGTGCAACTGGAAAAAATTTACACAAAAGAAGAGATAATTACCCTATACCTTAATCAGTTTGATTTCTTGTATAATGCAGTTGGTATCAAAACAGCAGCTTTTGTTTATTTTAATACATCTCCTGAAAATTTAAAAATTGAAGAGGCTGCAATGCTTATAGGAATGTGTAAGAATCCTTCATATTTTAATCCAAAAAGATTTAATGAACGTGCAAGAAACAGAAGGAATGTGGTTTTAGACCAGATGCGTAAAGCCAAACATATTACACGGGATGAATGTGATTCCCTTCAAAATCTGCCACTTACATTAAATTTTCAACGAGTAGATCATAAACAGGGACTTGCTCCTTATTTCAGAGAATACCTTCGTTTAGCATTAACAGCAAAAAAACCGGTTAGGAGTAACTATGCCGACTGGCAGGAAGAAAAATATAAAGAAGACCTTTGGCAATGGGAAAACAATCCTTTATACGGCTTTTGTAATAAAAACACAAAGTCGGATGGAACTCCTTATAATATCTATACAGATGGATTGAAAATTTATACAACAATTGATTCGCGTATGCAGAAGTATGCTGAAGAAGCTGTTGAAGATCATTTGAAAGAGCTACAACGTGCATTTTTCAAAGAGAAAAAAGGCAGATCTTATGCTCCGTTTTCTAAACATATCAGTAAGGATGAGATTGCTACTTCATTAAACCGTGCAATGAAGGATTCTGATCGATACAGAAACCTCAAAAAAGCCGGTGCTGATAATGCTGAAATAACCCGTTCTTTCAATACAAAGGTTGATATGCAGGTCTTTTCCTATAACGGGATGGTTGATACTGTAATGACTCCTATGGATTCAATTCGATACCTTAAACACTTCCTTCGTTGTGGTTTTATGTCAATCGACCCTACTACGGGACATGTTAAGGCTTACATTGGAGGCCCCAATTTTTCACATTTTCAGTATGATATGGTTACCTCAGGAAAACGTCAGGTAGGTTCTACCATTAAACCATACTTATATACCCTGGCCATGGAAGAAGGTTTATGGCCATGCGACAAAGCAATGAATCTCCCGGTTACACTTAAAGATGGTAATGGTAACAACTGGACCCCGAGAAATTCGAGTAAAGCAAGAATCGGACAGGAAGTTACATTAAGATGGGCATTGGCAAATTCAAATAACTGGATTTCAGCCTATCTGATGGGATTATTTACGCCGGAATCGTTAGTTAAACTGATGCATTCATTTGGTATCAGAAGTCATCTGGATCCGGTGGTTTCATTATGTCTCGGACCTGCAGACATTTCTGTGGCTGAGATGGTGGATGCTTATACCGCCTTTCCAAACAATGGAATACGGGTCGATCCGCTGTATGTAACCAGGATTGAAGATGCGAACGGCAATGTTATTGCAACATTTACACCTCAAATGCACGAAATATTCAGTGAGTCAACGGCACATAAAATGATTTATATGCTTAAAAGCGTAGTGGATGGAGGAACCGGAGGTCGAATCCGTGGAAGATATGGACTCACAATGCCGATGGGAGGCAAAACGGGTACAACTCAGAATAACTCCGATGGGTGGTTTATGGGATTCACACCTTCACTGGTTTCAGGAGTTTGGGTTGGAGGTGAGGATCGTTCAATTCATTTCGATAATATTGCTGAAGGTCAGGGAGCCAGTATGGCATTGCCTATCTGGGCGCTTTATATGCAAAAGGTGTTAGGTGACTATACTTTGGGGTATTCTTCCGTGGAAAATTTCAATATACCATCTTCGTTTAATGCGAATGAAGGTTGTGAAGAAAATGTTTTTGTTGAATAGTAATCAGTTTTTGAAAAAGAAAATATTCATATCGTTTTTGTTGATATTTCACATGGGATTATTTGCCCAGTGGAATACTGACCGCATTCTGACCATAGGCCGGAATGCATTGTATTTTGAAGACTATGTACTTTCAATTCAATATTTCAATCAGGTTATCAAAATAAAACCGTTTTTAGCTGAACCATATATGTATCGTTGTATTGCAAAAATACAACTTGGTGATTTTGAAGGCGCTGAAATAGATGGAACTGAAGCAATACAAAGAAATCCTTTCCTTCCGCAGGCTTTTTATGCCAGAGGTTTTACCCGAATGAAACTCGGAAAATACAAAGAAGCTGCTGATGATTTTACCAAGGCTTTGGAATTCAGTCCTGACAGTGAGCATTTGCTTGTCAGCAGAATGGATGCTTATGAAAGAAACGGTAATTATCAGGGTGCCTTAGATGACATTGAAGCTTATAGAAGAATAAAATCAGAGAGTTCTGATCTTTTGTATGAAAAAGGAAGGATTCATTTAGCAATGAAAGATACCACTGAGGCAATTCGCAATTTTGATCAATTAATAACACTGGATAGTACAGCTTCGATTGGCTGGAGTGCCCGTGCTCTTTTGAAACTTCAACGTAAAGATTTACAGGGTGCTTATCAGGATTACTCTAAGGCCATTCAGTTGAAAACCAGTTATTTTGGTGATTATATAAATAGAGGAATTATCAATGTTGAATCAAAAAGGTACATGGAAGCACTCAGTGATTATGATCAGGCCATCAAAATGGAACCAGAAAGTTTAACTGCATATCTGAATCGCGCTATATTAAGATCTAATCTCGGAGATGATAATAATGCGCTTTCAGATTTTAAGAAAGTTTTACAGATGGATTCATCTATGATGGAAGCGAGGTATAGCAAAGCCTTATTGGAGATGAAACTGAGAAATTATAAACATGCGATTTCTGATTTCAACATCATTATTGACAAACATCCATATTTCTTGCCGGCATACTGGGGTATTTCACAAGCTTATGAGGGACTAAATAATACTAAGGAAGCCTTCAGATACAGTCAAAAAGCACAAAATCTGGAGAAAAACAAAGATGCAATTCAGGAAAAAGTAAAACAGGATTTGGCAGCAAAAAATATGATTGCCGGGGAACGTCCCATAGGCAATTCTACCCGCAGAACCGATATTTTCAATCGTTATGCCACTCAGAATGTTGATGAGAGTGCCTATGAATCTAAATATACCGATGAAAAACGAGGTGCTGTTCAGAAGAAATTTGTTGATGTTGTTAATGAAAAAAACTTTGTGCTGAGCTATTATTCAAAATCAGAAGGCATAAGACAAACTAATTTGTACCATCCTCAGGTACATGACTATAATAGAAAGAAACTCCTGAGTGCTGATTTAAAGATTACATCTAATGAAATTGCTCTGACTAATGATTTGATTAATAATCATTTTGAAAAAATAAATGAAATTACATCCGGTTTGTCAGATAAGACAGATAATCCTGATATTTATTTCTACAGGGCACTTGAATTTGCTTTAGTACAGGATTTTGAGAGTGCAATTGAGGATTTGAATAAAGCTATTAGCCTTCGTTCTGATTTTATGCTTGCCTACTTTACCAGGGCAAATATTCGTAACAAATATATTGATTATCTGAAAAATACAGCCCGGGAATCGGGAGCCGGAGTAATAGATATTAAAGACAAGGCTACTGAAAATGAGAAAAAATTTGATGTTGAGCTTGTCATGCGTGACTTTGAGAAAGTAAATGAGTTACAACCTGATTTTCCTTTTAGTTATTATAATAAAGCCAATATTCTTTGTACATTACAGGATTTCAGATCAGCGATATTTAATTATACCAAAGCGATTGAGATTGATAATGATTTTGCTGAAGCATATTTCAACAGAGGACTGACTTATTTGTACATTGGCGAGGATGCCAAAGGTCTTTCCGATTTAAGTAAAGCAGGAGAACTGGGTATTTACGGCGCCTATAATCTAATTCAAAGATTTAAATAATTTCTTTGTTGATTTGATTCAATATGTTCAGAGCTTCTCCAACGACAAAATTACTTCCTGTAATTAATATTAAATCTTTTGGATGACTATCTGAAATGGAGTCATCAAGTGCATCCTGTATTAAATCGTATTTCTTTCCCTGCAATTGATATACTAAAGCACGTTCTCTTAACTCACCGGCCGGCAAAGCTCTTTTTACTTTAGCCTGTGTAAAATAATAAACTGCTTCTGTTGGCAGTAACTGTAAAACACCGGAAATATCTTTGTCATTCACCATGCCAATGACTATCCTTAAGGTTTTATATTCCTGATATTTTAATTGATTCACAAGCTGCTGAATACCATGCACATTATGTCCGGTATCAACAACAATCATTGGATTTAAAGAAATAACTTCCCAGCGTCCGCGTAGTCCTGTAATGCTACATACCTGTTCCATCCCTGATTTTATTGCATTATCAGGAATTTGAAACGATGATGTGGTATTTAGTACTTCAATAGCAGTGAGTACAGTTGCAATGTTTTTTAGCTGATAAATGCCGCTCAGTTCTGAAAAATAGTGAAGGTTATTTGCTTCGACAAGCATTTTTCCTTTACAGAACTTAATTAACTTAACATCCTTTTTTTCTGATGCAAAATTAATTTCAGTAGTCATTTCTACCGCTTTCTGCCAAAAAACCGGTTTTGTTTCAGGGAGAGTTTCTCCAATAACCACAGGTACACCCTTTTTGATTATTCCGGCTTTCTCTGCAGCAATTTTTTCCAAAGTATCTCCCAGAAATTCAACATGATCAAAACCAATGTTTGTAATGATACTTAATTCGGGATGAATAATATTCGTACTGTCCAACCGACCACCTAAACCAACTTCCACTACAGCAATATCTGCTTTCTGATCTGCAAAATATGAAAATCCCATTGCCATGGTGAGTTCAAAAAATGACGGTTGAATAGATTCAATAGAGTTTTTATTTTGTTCAATAAAATCAACGACAAAATGTTCTTCAATCATTTTTCCATTAATACGGATTCTCTCTCCGAAATCAACCAGATGAGGGGAAGTATACAAACCTACCTTATAACCTGCCTGTTGCAATATTGCAGCGATATAATGAGATACGGAGCCTTTACCATTTGTGCCGGCTATGTGTATTGATTTAAACTTCTTATGAGGATTATCAAGTAATTCCATCAACCGGATAGTATTATCAAATCCCGGCTTATATGCAGAAGAGCCAATGATATGAAAAACCGGCAAACGGTCGTACAAATATTGAATGGTTTCCTGATAGTTCATTTTTTAATGTAACTAATAAACTCTATGACCAAAAATTGAACTACCGATGCGAACCATGGTACTCCCTGCCTGAATCGCTAATTTATAGTCATCCGACATTCCCATTGAGATTTCTGAAAAATCAGAGTTATTTACTTCATAATTCTCTTTTATCATCTCAAACAGCTTTTTCAAACCCAAAAATTCATTTTTTATCTGTTCCTGATTATCTGTAAAAGTAGCCATTGCCATTAAGCCTCTTACATTGATGAATTCTAAAGACCTGATATTCTTTGACTCAAATAATTCCATCAATTCTTCTGCTGAAAAACCAAATTTGCTTTCTTCGGTTGCAATATGCACCTGTAACAAACAATTGATTTTGCGATTGATTTTTTCAGCCTGCTTATTGATTTCAGCCAATAGTTTGAATGAGTCAACTCCATGAATTAATGATACAAACGGTACTATAAATTTAACCTTATTTGTTTGAAGATGACCAATAAAGTGCCACTGAATATCTTTAGGTAAGTGATTGTATTTTTCGGTTAATTCCTGCACCCTGCTCTCACCAAAAACACGCTCCCCAGCATTATAGGCTTCCATTAGTGCTGTTTCCGGATGGAATTTTGACACACAAACTAATGTGACATTCTCAGGAATATTTTTTTTGATAAACTTTAGGTTTTGAGCAACTGACATATTATGTTATTTATGATTCACAAGAACAAAAAAATATATAAACAATAATGCACAGATGTGACTATTGAGTTTATTGATTATTCTTCTGATTTTCCATATTTAAAAACATCCATAATCAAGGTTTCTGTAATCACAGCTACCTCATAATCAGCCATTGTGCCTTTCATACCCTCCTTTAGCCTCGTCAGCGCATCACCAATTTCAGTGGCTTGTACCATCATGTTTACAGGTGTTCTTTTTTCAACTCCTTTATCTTCGTCAAATGTTACAAAATTTACTTTGCAGCGGTACCATTTATCTGCATTGTCCTGAAAAAACATTTCATTAATTTTCACTCTTTTGATGTGTGCTACCGAAAAGTCTCCACTGATAAAAGGTTTCATTTCTTCAATAATTTTTTCTTCTGCTTCTGTAAATGACAGTGCATCAACTAAATAAGATTCATTTACTTTTATTATCTTACCATCATCCACTGTTTTCTCAAACTTCACTTTACATTCAAACCAATTGTGCATTTTTATATTTATTATGATTAGTATTTTTCTACTATTAAGCTTCTTATTTTCATAACCTTATGTAATAATAAAATAGTTCAGGTTTCGAGACGTAAAAATAACATTTAATTGCGTAAGTTCAGCCAATAATCCGAAAAATAATTTAAGCTGCGTTTTTAACAAGACATTAAAAATCTTACCTTTGTATTTCAAAATTTCAGGATGAATAAAAGTACACAAGAGTTCATACAGCAACACATAAATGATGATGTATTGCAATTAGGTTTACAAAGAACAAAGTATCCTGATGTTGATTATCCATTGGCTATCAGGCAAATATCAGGGAGACAAAAATTCAAAAAGAAAGTACCGCAGTTTTATGATCATCCTGAGATTTTATTTCCTATTCAACTTTCTGTAGAGCAGGCATCATCGGAAATAACTGCGAAATATAAATCTGAACTGGTATCAGGAAGGACATTCGTAGATTTGACCGGAGGTTTTGGCGTTGATTTTTTCTTTTTATCTAATAAGTTTGAGAATGGGATTTATGTTGAAAGAGATAACCAACTGTGTGAACTCGCAATACATAATTTTAAGGCATTGGGAATTAATAGTTTTGAAGTCTGCCATCAAAATGCCGAAGATTATATTCCTATAATGCCTGAAGTTGATTTGATATACCTTGATCCACATCGTAGAAATGATAGCGGCAAGAAAACAGTATGTATATCAGATTGTGAGCCGGATGTCTCAATTCTTATAAAAATCCTGCTGTCAAAATCCAGCGAGATTATGATCAAGCTGTCACCTATGCTTGATATTCGTCAGGCTATCAATGATATTCCGCAAACATCTGAAATACACGTTCTTGCTGTTGATAATGAGTGCAAAGAAATACTTTTGATATTGAAGAAACAAATTCAAAAGGAGAAGATGGTTGTTGAGAAAAATGAAATTATCATTAAAACTTTAAATTTTTTAAAAAATGGAAATCGTCAACAATTTGATTTTCAAATTGTTGACGAAGTAGTAAACGAGACTTCTTATACTTCATCACCTTTACAATACTTGTATGAACCGAATGCCGCCATCATGAAATCCGGTGCATTCAAATCCATCGGAGCCCGTTTTGGATTAAAAAAATTTCATCCTAATACTCATTTATACACAGATAATACCTTAAAAGCTGATTTTCCCGGGAGGATATTCTCTGTTCATCATATCGCCGGCAACACGAAAGAAGATTTTAAGTCATTAAAATTAGGATTTCCAAAGGCCAATATCAGCGTGCGTAATTATCCCTTGTCCGTTGAAGAATATAAAAAGAAATCAGGAATAAAAGACGGTGGAGATGATTATATCTTTGCATTTAAAGTAAATGATGGTAATCTCATTAATATTGTAGCAAAGAAAACAAACCTGACTTCATTGAATGAGTTTTAATTGTACTCTTTTGCGTACAGCGTCCACCTCAAGTACTTTTACTCTTACATGTTGATGAAGTGAAACGACTTCAGCAGGATTGGAAATATAACGATCAGCCAGATGAGAAACATGGATTAGTCCGTTTTCTTTAATACCTATATCGACAAAAGCCCCAAAATTTGTGATATTTGTTATAATTCCGGGAAGTTCCATTCCGACCGCCAAATCGTCAATCTTTTTTACATTTGCATCAAATTCAAACACTTTTACCGTACTTCGCGGATCACGACCAGGTTTCTCCAATTCAAGGGCAATATCCTTTAAAGTTGGTAATCCTGTTTTATCTGTAACATACTCATTTAAATTAATTTTCTGTATAAGTTCTTTATTATGAATTAGTTCTTTTATATCAATCTTTAGATTTTTGGCCATTTCCTCAACAATTGAATAACTCTCAGGGTGAACTGCAGAGTTATCCAACGGATTTTCACTCTCAGGAATCCTTAGAAAACCTGCACATTGTTCAAAGGTTTTACTTCCCATTTTCGGAACATTCAACAATTGCTTTCTGTTAATAAATGCTCCGTTTTCAGTCCGGTAATTTACGATGTTCTGTGCAAGTTGAGGTCCTAAGCCTGAAATATAGGTCAACAGATGTTTTGAAGCGGTGTTAAGATTCACTCCCACCTTATTGACAGCGTTTTCAACAGTCTGATCAAGTGATTTTTTCAATAATGCCTGATCCACATCATGTTGATATTGTCCTACTCCAATTGATTTGGGATCAATCTTCACCAATTCTGCTAATGGATCCATTAATCTTCGTCCAATCGACACAGCACCACGAACTGTTACATCGTAATCAGGAAACTCTTCTCTGGCAACTTTTGATGCAGAATAAATAGAAGCGCCATTTTCACTAACCACAAACACCTGAAGTTGACGATCATAGCGGATGTTTTGAATAAAATGTTCGGTTTCTCGTCCGGCAGTTCCATTTCCAATAGCAATTGCCTGAATATTATAAGCTTCCACCATTTTCTGAATGCTCCGGCTTGCTTTGGCATAATCACTTTGCGGAGGATGTGGAAAAATTGTTTCATTGTGCAACAGATTTCCCTGATTGTCAAGACATACCACTTTGCAACCAGTACGAAAGCCCGGATCAATTCCCAGTATTCTCTTTTCTCCTAAAGGAGGTGATAGTAAGAGTTGACGGAGGTTCTCAGCAAATACACGAATTGCTTCAGTATCCGCTTTTAATTTACTTTCGGCAGCAAATTCATTCTCAATTGCTGGCTTAAGTAAACGTTTATATGCATCTTTAGCTGCCTCATAAACAAGGTCACCAGCTTCATTGTCGGCCTTAACAAACAGCTTTTCTAATTTTTCAAAACATTTTTCCTCATCGGGACTGATACTGATACGAAGGAAACCTTCAGATTCGCCTCTTCGCATCGCTAACAGTCTGTGTGAAGAACATTTACTCAATTTATCAGTCATATCAAAATAATCTCTGTATTTTTGAGCTTCCTCCTCTTTACCTTTGATAATTTTCGATGTGATAATTGCTTCATAACTAAATATTCTCCTGATTGCATTACGTGCACCCTCATTTTCATTGATCCACTCTGCAATAATATCAGATGCGCCACTCAATGCCTCCTCAGTGTTATTTATTTTCTCCTTAACATATGGTAATGCCAAATGCTTCAGATTTCCAACATTTTGTTTCATAATCATTTTAGCCAGCGGTTCTAAACCGTTCTCACGCGCAATCTCAGCTCTGGTTCTGCGTTTAGGTTTATAAGGCAAATAAATATCTTCGAGTTCAGTAATATTCCAACAGGCATCAATTCTTGATTTTAACTCAGGTGAAAGTTTTCCCTGTTCTTCAATAGTCTTTAATACGGTTTCCTTTCTTTTTTCAATTTCTATCAGCCTATCATACATGTCTTTAACCGAAGCAATCTGTACTTCATCCAGTTCTCCTGTTAATTCCTTTCTGTAACGACTGATGAATGGAATAGTAGCACCTTCCTGTAATAAATGAATGGTATTGGTAATTTGTTTTGCACTTAAATGAAGAGATCCGGAAATGATCTGAATATAAACAGAAGGAATGATAGCTTTTGTCATTTTGAAAATATGAAAACGCGTGTTAATAATTAATCAATGTAATATCTTGAAAATTAATTCTTTTAGCAGGTCACCTTCATCAGCACTCACATTATCAATTCCTTTTGATCTTGCATCTGTTTCCCTGATATAGGTAATGATATTCATTGTTTTCCATGCGTTAAATGATTGAGCAGCTTTAAGATAGTTGCGGGCAATAAAGGGATGTATTTTAAATTCCGTAGCAGCAGCTTCAGCCGTTTTTGATGGTAAATAATGAAAAATCATCAGGTTACTGAAAAAATTAAATAGTTGCGCAAGTATCACCTGTAAAGGATTTGATTTTTTATTATCAGCAAAATATCGAATTATCTGATTTGCCTTCATCACATTTCTATTGATCAATGCGTCCTGTAATTCAAAAACGTTAAAGTCCTTACTAATGCCAATATTTTTTTCTATTAATTCCGGAGTAATTCGATTTGAGCCAACCGGCATAGTTATACATAATTTATCCAGTTCATTGGCTACCTTATTCAAATCAGTTCCCAGAAAATCAGTTAACATAACCATTGCCTTCTCATCTATAACTAATTGCTTAGATTTAGCATACTGACTTATCCATGAACTCATTTCATAGTCTCTGAGTTTCTTCGACTCGTAAATCACTCCGATTTTTTTGAGTTCATTTACCCATTTCTTGCGACCGTCAACAGTTCCATATTTATAGCATAGAACTAATATTGTTGATTTAGATACATTGTTAAGATAAAACTGAAGTTTATCCAGATCTTTAATATTCTGTGCTTCCTTCACTATAACCACCTGATATGGTGACAACATAGGAAATCTTTTGGCAGTATTAATAATAGTTGTGATGTCTGTATCTTTTCCATACATCACAGTTTGATCAAATTCCCTCTGATTCTCATCAAGGACATGATGTTGAATATAATCAGAAATCAGATCAATATAATAAGATTCTTCTCCCATTAACAAATAAACAGGAGCAAAATTCTTATTTTGTAAATTCCGGAGGATTTGATCGTGCATGATTATTTTTTGAGCCTCAGTTTATTTTTATTCGAATCTTAAATGTTTAATAGTCTTACTGTTATTGATAAGCGAACTTAAAGCTTTTACTCCGATTTTAAGATGTTCATCAACATAACTTTCAGTAACTTTCTTGTCACTTTCCGTGGTTTTTATACCTTTTTCGT
The DNA here is from genome assembly GCA_034927635.1 of Paludibacter sp. Lineage (GTDB taxonomy): Bacteria > Bacteroidota > Bacteroidia > Bacteroidales > Paludibacteraceae > Paludibacter. The sequence continues at coordinate 25,824 of JAYFPP010000172.1, read as the reverse complement.
GCAGAGGCATATCAGAAACCAATAATAATGCTCCAATAGGAATTCCATTATGAAATCCTACAGTAAACAAAGTTGCTGTTTCCATGTCAATTGCCATTGCACGAGTTGATCGCAGGTATCGTTTGAACTCATCATCCCATTCCCAAACCCTTCTATTTGTAGTATATACTGTACCGGTCCAGTAATCTTTGTCAAAGTCTCTGATGTTCGAGGATACAGCTCTTTGAAGATTAAATGCCGGCAAGGCAGGTATTTCCGGAGGAAAATAATCATTTGAAGTTCCTTCTCCACGAATTGCAGCGCTGGGCAGGATATAATCACCATTTCTGTTTTTATCTCTCAATCCGCCGCATTTGCCCAAAAAAAGTACCGCCTTGGGCTGAATGGCTGATAGAATATCCATAATTAATGCGGCATTTGGACTCCCCATACCAAAGTTGATAATTGTGATGCCATTTGCTGATGCATTTATCATATTTGCGTCCCTGCCTAATACCGGGACATTAAACCACTCTGCAAATTTTTCAACATAGTTGTTGAAGTTCGTTAGTAAAATATATTCAGTAAAGTCATTAAGCGCCCTTTTGGTATATCGGGGTAACCAGTTTTCAACAATTTCCTGTTTTGTTTTCATATTTAGTCGTATTGTAAATTGGTTTTGTTATTTTCGCATGATGAATAATAATTTGTGAGAATCAGGTAATAGACTGTGTTTACACTACGTCATTTACTTTTTTCTCTTAGTTACAAAAGTAATAAAAAATGTGGCAATTAAATCTACCGGAATTTAAATTCAACATAAAAAAAACAGCAGATAAGCTTTTTATTTTAGATTCATTACGAAAGAAATTTGTTAAGCTTACCCCTGAAGAATGGGTTCGGCAGAATTTCATTCAATACTTAATTCAGATTAAAAATTTTCCCGGAGCATTAATAGCATTGGAAAGTCAGATAGAAATTAATGGCATGAAAAAAAGATGTGATGCTATAGTCTTCAACAGATATGCAAAGCCAATGATTATTATCGAATTCAAGGCGCCAACTGTAGCAATATCACAGAAAACCTTCGATCAGGCTGCTGTTTACAATTCAAAACTTCATATTGATTTTTTTATCATAAGTAATGGCATCCAACACTATTTTTGTGAGATAAATAATAATAAGATGAACTACGACTTCCATCCTGATATCCCAGATTTCAGCTATTTTTATCCTTCAGATACTAGCTTGTAACAGTTTTGTAACATCGTTAACATTATTTAACGTAGTATGTATTTATTTGATTGTCTGTATTTTGAGTATACAACATCACAAATAATCAAGATTTTTGAAAGTAAATCATGAAAATTATTTGAAAAAAACGATTTTATATGTTTTAAAACATGTATTTTTGCATTGTCAAAATGAAAATATTCATTAAGGCGACATCTAATACGAAGAACATCCGAAAAAATCAAGGGAGTTTTTCGTTATTTTTTTAAGGTATAGTTAACAAAAAAAAGATTGTGTTTTATTTAACAAAAAAGATTAGGTTATGAAAAAGATTTTAATGGTAATAATTGTTGCATTAGCAGGTATTAGTGTAACAAATGCAATGGAAATGAGAGATTACAATGTATTGTACAAATTAAATGATAATACTGTTTTCAACTCATTAGTAAGATATCTTGATATCAATGATAGTCAGGCAGATCAGTTGGCTTATGTATTTGAGCTGACGCAAGAAAAATTAAATCGGGCAAATTTACGTTCTGATTTATCTGCAGCAGAAAAAGCAATGTATTTTAATCTGGGAAATGCAAAATATATATTAAACGAGAACCAGTACAGAAAGTATCTGATTATTCTGAATGTTTCAAGATTCAGTAATTATGAGGAATATATTGCAGATAATAAATAAATAATTTATTCACTATCGCCTTATGAATAATAAAAGGTGTTTCAATTGAGAAACACCTTTTTTTTTATACTATTCACGAATAATTTATAATTGAATAGAGCCTGTAATATCTTTTATTGATGTACACTGATGACGGATCAGATAATCCTCAATTCCTTCCAGAACTTTCACTGATATAGAGGGGTCAATAAAATTTGCGGTTCCGATTTGAACAGCTGTAGCGCCGGCAATGATAAACTCAAGTGCATCCTGAGCATTCATAATTCCACCCATACCCACAACAGGTATTTTTACGGCTTTTGCAACCTGCCAAACCATACACAAAGCTACAGGTTTTACAGCAGGACCCGAAAGTCCACCTGTCACTGTTGAAAGTATGGGTTTTCTTCTTTCAGCATCTATTGCCATTCCCAATAAAGTATTAATTAGTGAGACTGAATCAGCACCTTCAGCTTCAACGGCCAAAGCAATCTCGGAAATTGAAGTTACATTTGGCGAAAGCTTTACCATCAATTCTTTTTTATACACACTTCGCACCGACCTAACTACCTGAGATGCAGACAAACAACTAGTGCCAAATGCCATACCTCCCTCCTTCACATTTGGACAGGAAATATTAAGTTCTATGCCTGGTATAGCTTCCAGTTCATTCAATTTCTCAGCAGTTTGTATATAATCTTCTATTGTTGATCCCGATACATTTACAAATATACTTGTATTAATATCTTTGATCCCGGGATATATATGTTTTATATAATAATCAACACCCTTATTTTGCAGTCCCACAGCATTTAACATGCCTGAAGGAGTTTCTGCCATTCTGGGATATGGATTTCCCTGACGCTCGCGAAGAGTAGTTCCTTTCACAATTATACCGCCTATTCGGGACAGATCCATGAAGTCGGAATACTCTGTACCATAACCGAAAGTTCCCGATGCTGTCATCACCGGATTTTTCAATTGTATTTTGCCTAATTGAACGCTTAAATCTACCATTTTAACTTTGTAATATTAAAAACAGGACCTTCAGTACAAACACAAACATGACCATCTATTGAATCGGTCACACAGCAAAGACATGCGCCAAAACCGCAAGCCATTGTGTTTTCAAGAGAAACTTCACATGTAATGTTTTTTTGCAGCGCATATGCACTAATTGCTTTCATCATTGGGGTTGGTCCACAGGTGTATATCATGTCAAATTTTTCATTCGACAAAGCTGAATGTTGTGTAACAAACCCTTTTTCGCCATGGGAACCATCCTCAGTAGTAGTATAAACAATGCCATATTTCGAAAATTCTTCTAATTGAAGTAAATTAGAGGCAGATCTGCCTCCTAACAGAAACTTACACTGATAACCATGATCGTTCAAATATGAGCCTAAAAACAACATTGGTGCAATTCCTACACCTCCACCAATCAATAAAATATTTGCTTGATTATTTTCCGGTACCGTAAAAGTATTTCCAAGAGGGAATATGATATTTATGAGATTCCCGGATTGAAGTGTTGATAGCTTGCGGGTTCCATCACCTACAACCTGAATCAGCAACCATAACTCATTCTTATGATAATCCACAAAATTTATGGAAATTGGTCTTCTCAGAAAAGTAGTAGATGAATTGTCCACTTTAACCTCAACAAACTGCCCCGGCAACATCTCGGGTAATGGATCATGTGATTCAAGGACTAATAGAAAATACTGATCGTTAAGGACAATATTTTTCTTAACGATCAAATCACTGATGAATTTCTTCATTATTATTAATGTATAATTTACTGAAATGAACAATACAAGTGCCATATGCATCTTGTATATTTCTTACTGCAAAAATACAATAATTATTTTGAATCAAATTCCTGAAATGTGTTATCCGAGTAATAAAGAATAATTTTTGTGACTTTCTTATCAACGTTACAAGTTTGTTCACGGGTGAATTGTGGTGTAACCGCAGAATTCTCCATAGATTTCACTTTATTAGCTAAAGATTCATTTTTATTTGAATCTGGCACACTAACATTCTCTTCAGGTAGGGGATTTCCTGATTTTTTTTCATTTGCTGAAAAATTTCGAAAAGAATTATCTGCACTTTTTTCGACTAAAACATCTGAAAATGAACTACTTTCATCTTCAAAACCAAATAATGTGGGCATCTGAGAATGCGATTCCTGACGAAACATCGCTCCCTGGCCTAAAATAAGCCAGTCTGAGTTTATCAAAGGAAATCTGTTTAGAATTTTTTTCATCACATCTAAACTAGGGTTATTCCTATTATTTAAAATATGAGATAAAGTTGAATTCTGTATTCCGATTTCCTGCGCAAATTGTCCGGAAGTCATGCCTTCATGCTGCATAAGCTTCTCAATACGTATTTTCTCGTCCATTAGTGATGAATCATTAGAGGTATTATAAAATGATTTTACAGATTACAAATGTATGTATATTATTTCACAAAACAAAATTTCACAAAACAATAATATAATACATATATATAATCGCATACATTCACAAATATGAACAAAGAAACAAATGTATAACTTATAAAAGTGAAATGTATCCTATAATAATTAGCATTAATGAGTAGAATACTCCTTGTAAATAAATTTATAATTTAATTTATAAACCATTATTATAAAGAATAATATCTAATATATTTAATTGTATTAAACAAGTGATGTCCGGCTGATTTCGTTGAATATGTTTAAATAAATCAGCAATTAAATTATTAAGTTAAATGAACAATCATATATATACTGATATTCAATTATATATAATTATATTTTGTGTGAATATCTATATTATTCATCATATTTTACAATTATATCTGTTTATATTAAATATTTAATTTATAAATTTAATATAAAACACTGATTATTAATATAATATATTCAAAATATACGATATATTCATTCAAGAACAACTTAAGTGTATTTCGGTGAAATTATATGTATTTTGTGAAATTACTAAACGAAATACTAATATTGCATTTAGATTTGTGTTGGTTACACTTGTAACAAAATCACATTGTTGTAAATAATTTATGCATTTATGTGAAACCAATAGGGATATAATTGACAAATGTATCTATACATCCTATTGGCCAATTATTAATTAATCAACTATAAAAGAAATTTTGTGTAAATTGAAACGTGTGGATACACATCATGTAAAAAATAATACATTACTAGCTCAAATTGGGAATAATAAGCTACATAATAGTAAAATATATGATTATGTTCTAAAGTAGGAAGAAAAAATATCACGTATATCTAGATTAAATATGTATATATTAATAACTTATGACAATTATTACCCGCTGAGAATTGAATATTTACGTCTCCCTTTATCTACTGTTATAAATTTCAGAAAAAATAAGTAAAAAAAAAGGTCCGAAAAATAATTTTCGAACCTTCATAAGTTGTTATAAGAAAAGATACTTATTCTACTACCCCATCAGTTGGTGCAACGCCAGCCAATTGCTGATCAACTAATATGCGACCACAATATTCACATACAATTATTTTCTTTCTTAATCTGATATCAAGTTGTTTCTGAGCAGGAATCTTGTTAAAACAACCACCACAAGCATCGCGATTGATGTATACCACTGCCAAACCATTGCGCGCATTCTTACGGATACGTTTAAAGGCAGTAAGCAAACGCGATTCAATACGGGTTTCAATTTCTTTTGCCTGCTCACGTAGTTTTTCTTCTTCCTGTCTGGTTTCAGCAACAATTTCCTCAAGTTCATTTTTCTTTTGATCCAAATCCAGCTTTCTTTCTGAAAGTTGGTCTGCTGTCACTTTCTGTTCAGCAGATTTAGCATCCTTTGCGATTTTGTACTCACGGATGTGTTTCTCACACAATTCAATCTCTAATGTCTGATATTCAATCTCTTTTTCCAGATTCTCATGTTCACGGTTATTTCTAACATTGTTTTGCTGTTCCTTGTAGCGGTCAATCTTGATTCGGGCCTCTTCAATTGCAATTTTCTTTGAAGCAATAAGGGATGTAAATTCATTTATTTCCTTATCAAAATGTTCCATACGGGTATTCAGTCCAATGATTTCATCTTCTAAATCCTGTACTTCTAAGGGAAGTTCTCCACGAAGAGTCTTTATTTCATCTATTTTAGAAACTACTTTTTGCAAATCATACAATGCAAAAAGTTTTTCTTCTACTGTAATTTCTTTTTCAATTTTGGATTCTGCTGCTGTCATTATGTTACAAATAAATAATGGGATTTGTATTTATTTTTGAAATATGGATTGCAAAGGTAGGTAATTTTTTTCGAATTATTTCATAAAAAATTTCTTTTGTGAATTGCTCTGTTTCAAAATGTCCTGGGTCTGCAATAATAATTTTATTATCTGCATCAAAAAACTCATGATATTTAAAATCTCCTGTAATAAAAATATCTGCATTAGCCTTAATTGCATCAGACAACAGGAAACTTCCTGAACCACCGCAAACAGCAACCTTTTTTATTTTATTACCAGTCAGCGTTGTATGGCGTAAAACCGGAATATTAAAAATGTGTTTTAACTCAGATAAAAACTCAAGTTCTGATCTTGCTTCATTTAAATCTCCTATTAAACCGGCACCTACTTCATTATAAAAATTCTTTAATGGAATAAAATCATAAGCGGGCTCCTCATATGGATGTGCATTGATTAAAGCATTTGTAACCACCAACTGAAGATAATCCGGTAATATCACTTCAATTCTCACTTCATCTTCGTAATGAATCTTGTTAATTTCTCCTACAAAAGGATGAGCATTACTATTAGCACGAAAACTTCCATAACCTTCAGCATTGAAGCTACAAGCATCGTAATTGCCAATATTTCCTCCCCCAGCTTCAAAAATAGCCTCTCTTACACGCTGAACATGCAATTTAGGAACAAAACAAACCAGTTTTAATAATTTACTTTGTTTGGGTTGAAGTATCTTCCTGTTTATTAAGCCAATTTTGTCTGCAATTTTATTATTTACACCTGCTAATATATTATCTACATTAGTATGTGCTGCATAAATTGCAATATCATTTTTAATAGCTTTAATTATACATCGTTGTACAGCATTACTGCCGGTAATTTTCTTTATACCATTAAAAATTAAAGGATGGTGAGAAATGATAAGATTTGCTTCCAGAGAAATAGCCTCGTCAATAACATCTTCTGTAATGTCAAGGCATAGTAACACACCCTTAGCCTGCATCATCGGACTTCCGACAAGCAATCCTGCATTATCATAATCTTCCTGCAATGCTAATGGTGCAAATGCTTCAATAATATTTGTTATGTCATTAATTTCCATGAATTTAAATCTTCATTACGCACAAAAAAAATGACCCGTCTATTTCTCTTCAGGTTTTACTTCTTCAATAAAATCGGTAAGTCCATTACTAACAAGAATATTATACCATGCAAATAGTTTTCTCATATCACTGGGATATACCCTTTCACGATCGAAATCAGGTAAAACTTCTTCCATGTATTTTCTCAGAACATTATTATCTGCCTTAATATCAATAGGGCACAAAGAACCATTTTCTTTCACTTTTATGTTCTCAAGTACTTTTGCCAGTGCAATCTCTTCTTTATCAGTATACATAGCTATATCACCTAATGACACAACCTTGTCTTTTGAATAGGCAGGTATTCTTTTGCCATCAAGCAATGACTCAACAATAATCATATTTTTTCCCTGAGAAACCATTTTATATAATCCTGGTTTTCCCGAAATTGATAAAATCTCTTTTAACATATCTTTTATTTATAAAATTTCTTTTCCTTCGTAATAATTAATAAACGCCTTGTTTACTAACCTATTGCCTCCCGGAGTTGGATAATTTCCGGTAAAATACCAGTCTCCCGTATGATTAGGGCATGCTTTGTGTAAGCCATCGATTGTCTGATATACCAACTGAACTTCACAATCTACCTCATTTGGAGTAAGCATTTTAGCAATTTGGACAGATACTTCATCCTGAGTAAAGGGTTTATAAATTTCTGTCACAAAGTTAACAATTTCTTCTTTTGGAAGATGCTCTTGTGCTTTTGATTTTATATAAACTTCGTCAATTATGTTTTGCCTTCCTGTATCCTTCAGAAGTTGAATTGCAGCTCTGAATGCGCAAAATTCAGACATTTTTGACATATCTATTCCATAATAATCCGGAAAACGTACCTGAGGTGATGAAGATGCGATAATAATTTTTCTGGGTTCAAGGCGGTTCATTATCTTCAACAGACTCTGTTTTAAAGTAGTACCTCGTACAATTGAATCATCAATAGCGATCAGATTATCAATTTTCCCCCGTCTTATTGAACCGTAAGTAATATCATAGACATGTGTAGCCAGGTCATCCCGTTCAGTATTCTGAGAAATGAAGGTTCTTAATTTTATATCTTTAATTAATACCTTTTCTGTTCTTGGTGTTTGTTTTGTTTTTTCTTTTATACCATCAATCATTCCGTAGAAAGCAACTTCAGCTGTGTTGGGAATAAATGAGAAAACGCTGTTTTCCACATCGTTATCAATAGATTTGAGAATGGCATCAGCCAGAGAAATTCCCAACTGTTTTCTTTCACGATAAATGTCAACATCACTACCACGGGAGAAATAGATACGTTCAAAAGAACAACGTGAAAGTTGTTGATCAGCATGACGTATCTGTTCAAATTTTACTTGTCCGTTTTTTTTGATAATCATTGCTTCACCGGGATTCAATTCATGAACATCAGCCTCCTTCATATTCATGGCAGTCTGTATTACCGGTCTCTCTGATGCTATTACAACAATCTCATCATCAACATAATAAAAACAAGGACGAATACCTTTAGCATCTCTGAAAACAAAAGCATCGCCATGTCCGAGCATTCCGGTAATTACATATCCCCCATCCCACATCTGTTCCGATTTTCTTATTACCGAAGCGATATCAAGCTGTTCCTCAATTTTTTTTGTGATAGTGATATCATTGGAATATCTTTTTTTTATGAAATCATATTCTTTCTGAACTTCCTGATCCAAATTGAAGCCTAAAGTTTCCAGCATCAAAAAGGTGTCAACTTTATCTCTGGGATGTTGACCTTTCTGCGTCAGATGCTCAAATATCTCATCAACATTTGTGAGATTAAAATTTCCAGCTAACACAAGTGTTCTGTTTTTCCAGTTATGACGACGTAAGAAAGGATGTACATAAGAAATAGCATCTTTGTAAGATGTTGTACTATAACGTAAATGTCCCATGTATAATTCAGCAGCAAAAGGTAAATTTTGCTTTGATTTATACACATCATTATACACCTGCTCACCGGCATCAGTCGTGATTTTATTGATATTAGCAAATATATCCTGAATTGCATTTTTACCTACCATTCTTTCACGCCAGATATATTCTTCCCCCGGAGGCATATCAAGCTTAACACCGGCAATACCGGCACCTTCCTGGCCTCTGTTATGTTGTTTTTCCATGAGCAGGTACATCTTCTGCAAACCATACTGCCATGTACCATACTTTTCCTGATAGTAATCCAAAGGTTTCAACAACCTTACCATTGCGATACCGCACATCTGTTTTAAATTATAAAAAATTAATACCTATTCCACCGTAACTGATTTTGCTAAATTTCTTGGTTGATCCACATCGCAACCTTTTACAATTGCTATATGATAAGCCATTAACTGTAATGGAATTGCTGCCAGAAGTGGAACCAAACATTCCTCAGTATCAGGAATTTCAATACAATAATCTGAAAGTTTTTTTACTACCTCATCTCCTTCAGTAACTATCGAAATAATTTTTCCCTTTCTGGCTTTAATCTCCTGAATATTACTTACCACTTTCTCATACATACCAGAGCTTGGAGCAATCACAACTACAGGCATCTCATGACTAATAAGTGCAATTGGCCCATGTTTCATCTCGGCAGCCGGATATCCTTCAGCATGAATATAGGATATTTCTTTCAATTTAAGTGCCCCCTCAAGAGCTACAGGAAAATTATATCCTCTTCCAAGATAAATGAAGTTCTGTGCATAAGTAAATGTTTTGGCAAACTGGGCAATAATCTCATTCTGATTAAGTAAAATTTTCATTTTATCAGGGATGAGACCCAATTCTTTAACGATTTTCAGGTATGTTTCGTCATTGATTGTTTTTTTCTCCCTGCCAATCATTAATGCCAGCATAGTAAGTACTGTTACTTGAGCTGTAAAAGCTTTTGTTGATGCAACACCTATTTCCGGCCCGACATGCGTATAGGCTCCCGAATGTGTATTGCGTGGAATAGATGATCCGACTACATTACAAATTCCAAAAATAAAAGCCCCCTTAGATTTGGCCAGTTCAACAGCAGCCAATGTATCAGCCGTCTCACCAGATTGAGAGATTGCAATTACCACATCATTTGGATATATAACTGGTTTTCGATACCTGAACTCAGAAGAATATTCAACTTCAACAGGAATGCGGGCAAACTCCTCAATCACATACATTCCAATAAGACCGGCATGCCAGGAAGTGCCACAGGCAGTAATAATAATTCTACCAGCATTCACAAATTTATCTTTATTATCAATAAATCCAGATAAAACAACATTATTTTCATCTACATTTACCCTGCCTCTCATTGAGTCAGCAAGCGTTTTGGGTTGTTCAAATATTTCCTTTAACATAAAGTGAGGAAAACCGCCTTTTTCTAATTGATTAAGGGTCATTTCCAGTTTCATCACCTCAGGTGTTTTTTCAACATTTGATATGGTTTTAATCTTCATTCCGTTACCTCTTTTGAGTGTAACAATTTCTTCTTCACCAATATAAACCACTTTATTTGTATATTCGATAATCGGAGTTGCATCAGATGCCAGAAAATATTCATTCTCACCAACACCAACCACCAGGGGTGATCCTTTTCGTGCAGCAACAATTATATCCGGTTGATTTTTTTCCAAAACAGCAATTGCATATGCACCAATTACCTGATTTAATGCCAATTGTACTGCAGTTGCTAAATCTACGTGATTTGATTTTTTTATAAACTCAATCAATTGTATCAATACTTCAGTGTCAGTTTCACTTTGAAAACTATAACCGTTTTCAATTAAACCCTGTTTTAATACCGCATAATTTTCTATAATTCCATTATGAATAATAGCCAGCTCCTCTGATTGTGAATAATGCGGGTGTGCATTTACTGTATTAGGTTCTCCATGCGTAGCCCAACGTGTATGAGCAATACCAATGGTACCTTTTATATCTTTTTGTTCAGCAAATTGTATTAAATCAGCAACTTTACCTTTTGCTTTGTATACATTTAATTGTCCATCGTTCATTAATGCTATACCAGCGCTGTCATATCCGCGGTATTCTAAACGTTGCAGACCTTTAATCAAAATTGGATATGCATCCCGGAAACCAATATAACCAACAATTCCACACATAAAATATAAGTTAAGTTAATGATAATTACAAATGATTTTTAATTCTGTTAAGTGCTGTAATGGTGTCTTCATAACTGTTAAAACCGGCAAAACGCATATAGCCTTCACCCTCGTGGCCAAAAACCACTCCCGGCATACCAACTATCTGATAATGATGTAGTAATTCCTGAAAAAACTTCCAGGAAGATTGATTGTTTGGTGTTTTAAACCATACATACGGAGAATTAATCCCTCCATAGACTTTCAATCCAGCTCTCATAAGTTCATCTCTGATAAGGCGGGTATTAGTCATATAATAATCAACTAAAACCTGCATTTCCTTTTTTCCCTTTCTTGAAAATAAAGCCTCTGCCCCCCGTTGAACAATATAAGAGATGCCATTAGTATAATTAGCATTCCTTCTGTTCCAAAGTTTTATTAGGGGAACTGTTTCACCCATACGTGTACGCACCATAAGCTCGTTAGGAAAAATTGAGAAGCCACAACGAAGACCAGTGAATCCGGCACTTTTAGAGAAACTCCTGATTTCTATGGCTACTTTTTTTGCATTTTTTATTTCATAAATGCTTGCAGGGACATCCTCATCTGTTATATATGATTGATAAGCAGCATCAAAAATAATAATACTATCATGCTCAAGTGCATAATCCACCCACAATTTCATTTCCACTTTATTAATGGTAGTTCCGGTAGGATTATTCGGACTACAAAGATAGATGACATCCACCTTTTCAGCAGGTAATTCAGGGATAAAACCTGTTTCCTCATTACATTTAAGATAAACAACATTACTCCATTTCTGGTCTTCATTAATGAAGCCAGCTCTTCCACTCATGATGGTAGCATTCTCATAAACGGGATAAACAGGGTCAGCAATAGCTATGATATTATCTCTGCCCAATACATGTCCAATGTTTCCAATATCAGATTTTGCACCATCATTCACAAAAACAGTATCTTTATCAATATTCACACCTCTGGTACGGTAATCTTTTACAATTTTATCTATTAAGAAGTCATATCCCTGAGGAGGACTATATCCTCTGAAGGTCTCCACTTTCGACATTTCATCAACAGCTTCATGCATTGCTCTGATTACCTCACCGGGAAGGGGTCGGGTAACGTCACCTATTCCTAAACGAATAAGTTTAGCCTGAGGGTGAAGCAACTTGTATGCATTAACGCGTTTATCGATATCATCGAAAAAATATATTTCGGGAGTTTTCAGATAATTTTCGTTTGCTAATGCCATTTGAGAAATAAATAATTTGGTTTTTCAAAACTTATGAATACAAATTTGTATTATATTTTGATTAGAAAACAGGAAATCAATGAATTATCTATTCTGCGACTCTGACAATTGTTCTCCCTTTTAGTTTTCCTGATAATATAAGGTTTATTGAATCAGAAAGTTCATCCAAAGTCACTTCCTCATATAAATTCATAAGATTATCCGGTTTCATTTCTTTAGCTAATTTTTCCCATAATATTTTTCGGAGTTTTACGGGATAATTTTGAGCTGAAACTCCAATTAAAGAAACTCCTCTGAGAATAAAAGGGAAAACATTTAAATCCAGCTTTGTACCTGCAACACTACCACATGTGGTAACAACCCCAAGCGGGTTTAATGATTTAATTATTCTAACCAAAATATCACCCCCTACAGTGTCAATTGCTCCGGCATACTGAGATGATAAGATGGGTTTATTTTCTGTTTCCTGAAAATCTGTCCTCTGAATAATCTCTTTCACTCCCAATGATTTTAAGAAATCATGCTCCTGTGTTTTACCTGAAATAGCAACAGTTGTGTAGCCTGCTTTCGATAACATGGATAGTGCCATTGAGCCAACCCCACCTGTTGCACCGGAAACTATAATTTTTCCATCTTCCGGTCGAACCAATGCTGTTAAACGCAGCATTGAAATACCGGCAGTAAAACCGGCAGTACCAATAATCATTGCTTCCTTCATGCTTAAACCGGAAGGTAAGTTTATCACCCAGTCTTCCGGAACACGAATATATTCACCAAAACCACCCGGGGTATTCATGCCCAGATCATAACCCGTCACAATTACTTCATCACCCGCTTTATAATGTTCAGAATCTGAATGCACCACAATTCCAACAGCATCAATTCCCGGTGTATGAGGATATTTTTTAGTTACACCTTTATTTCCGGTAGCAGATAATGCATCTTTATAATTCAGTGAAGAGTAATATACCCGAATAAGCACATCACCAGCAGGTAAATTATCCGTATTAAGATTTTTGATAGATGAAATAAACTTTCCATCCGACTCTTCAACCACAAAAGCCTTATATATCATTTAATTAGTATAAATAAACGTAAATCAAAAAAGCGCTGAAAAAATTCAACGCTTTCATTTATTCTGCAGCATTACTTACTGATTTCATGGAGCAAGTTCCATTTAACACCGCATTGGGTTCAACTACAAGTATTTTAGTTTTAATCTCTCCTGTAAAATTGGCAGTTGATCTTAGTGTAATGGTGTCAGTTACCTGAATATCGCCAATCACCGTTCCAATAATTTCGGCATTCACACACACAATCTTTCCTTTCAACAAACCAGTTTGCCCAATAATGACCTTACCTTTACATTGCATATCACCCTGAACTTCACCATCGATACGAAAATCATTATCTGAAATAATATTCCCTGTTATAACACTCCCTTGAGTCAATGCATTGTATGCTGATCCTGAATTAGTTGTAGTTTCTTTTGCCATAATCAATTATAAAAGAATCAAATGTTAAAACTGTTTTCAAAATTACATTTTTTTTTTGAATTAGAAAAATTATCGCTTAAATTGTGGAAATATAGGTGAAATGACGTATTTTTGTTAAGAAATTAACTATTAAATCTTTATTTAAGACATTTCCATATGCTTATCAGACACTTGCCCCACAAATCAATTGATAAAAAACAATGGGATCAAATTATCTCATCTGCATCAAATGGTCTGATATACGCTAAGTCATGGTATCTGGATATAGTTGCTCCGAAATGGGAAGCTTTAGTTAGCGACGATTACAGCTTTGTGTTTCCTATTACTGTAAAAAGAAAATATAATTTACCCTATATTGTTCAACCCCCATTATCTCAACAATTGGGAATATTTTCTAATAAAGAGGTTACCGTTGATGTAATACGGCTTTTTATTCAGAAATTGCCCTCTTACAGCTATGAGTTAAATTTAAATGAACACAATCGTTTACCCGGCCTTATCGGCGAACCAAATTATATTCTGGATATGGGCAAAACATATAAAGAAATATCAAACAACTATTCAAAAAACACTATAAGAAATATCGATAAAGCAAGAAAACTAAATTTAAAAATCATCGACAACATCAATTATGAAAGTTTTATAAGTTTTTACGTGAAGACCAGCAAAACATACAAAGCACTTGATTGTGAATGTCTTGAGAAACTTATTATGGCCGGACTAAAACATCAAGAAATAAAACTAATAAGTGTTTATAATTCTTCAGATGAAATGATAGCTGCATTGTGCTATACAGAATTTAACCGGAGAATTACTTATCTTGTACCTGTTTCTAACGATACAGGAAAACAAGCTTTTGCCATGTTTTATTTAGTTGATCAGATTATACAACGAGAGGCAGCAAAAGATAAAATATTGGATTTTGAAGGTTCTAAGATTGAAGGTATAGCCCGCTTTTACAAAGGATTTGGCGCAAAAAATCATCCATATTACATACTAAAAAAGTTAAGGCCATCGTTCTTAGTGGGAAGAATATAACGCACAAAATATAATAATGGTTAAAGTTTTATTTTTATCAGCATGGTATCCCAACAGGTATGATGCAATGGCGGGGTTGTTTGTAAGAAAGCATGCAGAAGCTGTGAGCAGATTTTGCGAGGTTAATGTATTATATGTCCATGCTGATAAAAATATCAAACATTTTGATATCATTAATAACAGTGTTCAGAAAATTACAGAAACAATTATTTATTACCCTTCTGGAAATTTCTTTTTTAAGCACTTTAATTATTTGATTGCTTATTATAAAGGCTTCAAATGGTTGAAAAAAAATGAATTTTATCCTGATATTTTGCATGCTAACATATTGACCAGAACTGTATTCATTGCATTATGTTATAAAATTCTGACCAGGACTCCCTATGTTATTTCTGAACATTGGTCGCGTTATTTACCAGCACGTAAAGGTTATCACGGATTAGTCAGAAAACTTATCACCCGATTAGTTGTAAAAAAGTCATCAGCAGTTTTGCCTGTATCCATTTCATTAAAAAACGCGATGATTCAAAACAAACTTCAGCACTCAAATTACCACATTATTCATAATGTTGTTGATGATTTTTTTTATACAAAGTATGAAAAAAAATCAGGTTCAAAAAAAAGATTCCTTCATATCTCATGCTTTGATGAACGGGCAAAAAACATCAAAGGGATATTAAGAGCAACCAAATATCTATCAGATTTAAGAGGTGATTTTGAATTGATTATGATAGGAACCGGGATTGATTATAATGAGATATATCAGTATTATACAACGCTTCAGTTTCCATTAAACCGCGTACAATTTCTTGGAGAGAAGACACCTGCTGAAGTTGCGCAATGGTTAGCGCAATCAGACTGTTTTGTGTTATTTTCAAATTATGAAACAGCAGGAGTGGTTATTGCAGAAAGTTTAGCCTGCGGAAGACCCGTTATAAGTACAAAGGTAGGTATTGCAGAGGAATTTATTAACAATGCATCGGGAATAATAGTTGAAAATGGAAATGAAAAAGCGCTGACTGATGCCATGAATAGGGTCCTTGATCAACTTGATTCATATGACGAAAATATAATAAAAAGAAGCGCATCATCATTTACTTATCAAGATGTTGGAGAGAAGATTCTTAATATTTATCAAAAAATTCTTCAAAATAATCATTAATGCACGGATTCATTGTAACCATATCGCTCAAAAATGAGTCAGTACATGACTTAGAATATAGTTGGAAACCAATTTTTGATTTTCAGAATACTCATATAAAACGAAACTTTGTCAAATCAAAAATTAATGCAGAACAATATACTTCTGAAAAATTTATTAATGAAAAACTATGGATAGATAATGATGATTTTTTCATTATTACTGAAGGACTCATTACGAATATTGATATTTTATGTCGTTCGTACAAATCCGCTGATTATGAGGAATTAATCAGGACAATTTCCAAAGAAAAAGAAGCCTTTTTTGAAGACTTCTCAGGAAATTTTGTTGGATTTTTCTGGAATAAAAAAACTGACACATACTTAGCATTTAATAATCATACAGGAACTAAGAAACTATTTCACTATAAATCGGATGATTTTATAATTTTTTCCACAGATTTATATACTCTTTCAAAAACACTGGCATGTCTAAATATAAAAATATCGCTTGATACTGAAGCTTCATATTTACTTCTGACAAGTGGCTTTATGCACGAAGATTATACCCTGATTAAAGAAGTAAAACAAATAATTGCAGGGCAATATGCAAATATCAGTAATAATACTTTAAAAATAAAATCATATTTCGATATAAATGAAATTGATATTAATTCTGAAAGTGAAGATAACGTAATTAATAATCTTGAAAAGCTATTTAATGAATCTGTTCAGATTGAATTTGATTTTGAAAAAAAATATGATTACACACCACTTACAACTCTCAGTGGTGGTTTAGATTCCAGAATGGTTGCTCTTGTTGCACATGATCTGAATTTTCATAATCAACAATTATTAAATTTTTCAGAAAAAGGATATGCAGATGAAGTAATTGCGGCAAAAATTGCCAGCACCTATAAAATGAACATCACACAGATTTCTTTATCATGTGAAGGATTACTTGCTATTGACGATGTCATTGCAGTAAATGATGGATTAACTATATATACTGGTTGCAGTCATGTTTTTGAAGCAATAAAAAAATTGACAATTACAGATAATATTGGTATAATTCACTCCGGAATTTTAGGTGATGGTTTCATGGGAAGTTATCTTAGCAGTATATCAGAAAGCAAACCCAAAATTTCTGATGGAAGTTATTCATCGGGATTGCAGAAAAAAGCAAAAAATATTATTCAAGAGTCAATGTCAAAATATAAAACAGAAGAACTCTATAAATTCTACAATCGTGCATTTCAAGGAATAAATAATGGTTTTCTTTTTTTTGATTTAATCGGAGAAGCAGCTTCGGCCTTTACATATCCCCCTTTCGTATATTACTCATTTACTATCCCCAGAAAGATAAAATATAAAAAGAAAATTTATATTGATTGGGTTCGAAAGAAACATCCCGATTATGCAGGTTTTGTATGGGAATCTATTGGTGGAAAACCAACAAACAATTTATTAATTCGTCAGTTCTATAGATATAAAAGAGCCATTACCAAACGTTTACCTATACAATCTATTTGGAAAAACAATATGAATCCAGAGCAACTCTGGTATGATAATAATTACGAAATAAAAAAATATTTAGATGGATATTTCAGGGATAACATTCACAAATTTGAGTTTCAGAAGGAATTAATGGAGGATATGACTACATTATACACAAAAGGAAGTATAACCGAAAAGGCACAGGTACTGACTTTATTAGGTGCATATAAATTATTGTTCTGATGAAGATTACAAAATCTGATATAAAAATATTCTTAAGAAAAATCCAAGAAAAAGGTTTCTTTCATTTATTGTCGGCAAACATCCTGATTCAGATCTTTGCATTTGCTTCGCAACTTTTTGTGGCAGGTATATTGTCACCTGAGGATATTGGGCGTATAAAAATTATTCAAACTTATCTTTCAGTATTTTCAGTAATTGCAGGAATGGGGTTGAATGCGTCAACTCTAAAAATTTGTTCTGAAGGAAGAGAGCACAAAGAAAATATAGGATATTTCAATGCCGCGTTAATTTTTTCTATAATTTCTTCTACAATTGTCTATTTTACAGTATTGATAATCAATCACTTTAAACTTCTATCTTCTGACGCTTTAATAAATTTTTTAATTCCATTTGGATTATTTCCTCTGATTACAAACACAATATTTGTATTATTTACTGTTTATTTTCAGGCAACTAAAGAAATTAAACTTTTTTCAAACCTGACAGTATTCAATAAACTTTTTTCAATAATATGCATAATATTGTTTGTTTATTTTTGGAGCATTGAAGGTTATTATATAGCTTACAATCTAAGCTTCATTTTGATAATTCTTGTATCAGCAAAGAATTTAAAGAAAAAAATAAAATTTACGGTTAATTTTGATTATAAAAAAATGTTTAAAACACATTGGAAATATGCAAATTCATCGTTAATTTCAAACATAATTGCCGAACTTTCAGCTTATACCGACATAATTCTGATAGGCTTGCTTGTCAACGATATGCACGAAATAGGTATGTATAGTTTTGCTTTGACAATAACTGTTTTATTAAGGTTATTTCCTTCAACTGTACAGCAAATTACCATCCCATATTTTTCATCGTTCGACAAAGGGAAAAACGAGTTTATTCTGATATTTAAAAGGTATAACCTGATATTGTATATTGTTGTATCTCTATCATTATTAGCCCTTCTTTTTTTAGCGCCATTCCTGTTAAATTTAATTTTTAAAGGAAAATATGATGGCTCGTACATCTATTTGATATTTTTATCACTTGGTTGGAGTATTCGTAACCTTAACCAACTTAAAACAGGAGCAATCTTCGGACTTGGCAAGATACATTATAATGCATACATAGGTTTAATAACATTGGTTGTTAATTTAGTTATTTATCCAATATTATTAAACTACTATGGAATCATTGGCGCTGCATATGCATCAATGTTAAGTGGAATTGCATTTTTTATCTCTTCCAGTTGTTTTTATAACAGAGCCATAAAAGAAACAGTGTGGAAATATGATGATTAAGTTGTACTTATATCATTTTCCACACTGATTTAGAAAATATTATTTTTATGATAAAATCACATATTAACCTATACTAATCTTCTTATCAAATCCTCTTTCTCCCCATACAACATATCAATCACCGGAATTTCAATCATTGTATAAGCGCCGGCTTTGGTCTTTGTGGCAGCACGGGCGCAGGCAACCAGGATCTGACCGGTAAGCGCCGGATTATTAATTTTCATATTGAATTCGAAAAGCTGATTGTAGGTAGTTCCTGAAACTCCTTTGCGTACGAGATTTACGCCATGCCCCATATCAATCAGGTTATCAACATTATCTACTTGTGTTACATGGGTTTCATCGTGAGCAAAGTAAGCATCTTTTTTGATGTTTTGCGCTACTTCTTCAAATTTATAGCCATCTTCCACTTCGATATAAACCATGCGACGATGAATGCTTGTTCCCAAAGGAATAGTCATTGACAATGCTTTCTTTACGCCAGGAATAGCTTTTACAGCTACTGTGTGACCCATACTCATGCCAGGACCGAAGTTGGTGTAGGTAATTCCTTTTGGAGCAATAGCTTCGAGTAATGCACGTACAACCGAATCGCTTCCCGGATCCCAACCAGCTGAAATAATGGCAACAGCGTTATTTGCTTGCGCAATTGGGGTAAGTTCCTGACGAAGATCCCATATTCCACCATGAATATCATAGCTATCAACCGTGTGAATTCCTAATGAAAGTATTTCTTTTGCCTGAGCCGGTACACTGCGGGTTGGTGAACACAATACTGCCACATCAACTTTATCAAGTTTTTTGATATCGTCAACAATAGTAATACCTGTAAGTTCCAGTGGTGAATTTCCGATAGAGGATGCGCGGCGAACAACGCCTGCAACTTCAAAATCAGGTGCCGATTGCAATGCTTCGAGCACTGATTTTCCGATATTGCCATATCCTACAATGGCTGCACGAATTTTTTTCATGAATTTGTTTTTAGTTTTATTGTTATTGTATTGGCAAAGGTAACTAAATAAGTATTTGAAAGAATATTTTTTACCACAAAAGGCACAAAAGATTTTCAAAAGGACATATAAAAGTTACAATTCATATGCTATTTAAGCAAAATTACATATAAATATAACCATTTTGATGAATTAAATTAAAATATTTAACTACAACTATTTCCAAACTAAGAGTTTTGAGTAAAAGTCAAACATTGAAAAAAGCTAATAGCTATTCGATATTAGATATTAGCTTTTTTAGTTTCCTTCATCTTGCTATTATGCCTTTTGCGGATAAAATCACAACAATTGCTTAATCAAATCAGGCCGGTTCATTTTCTGTAGTGTCTTGTAGATATCTTTCTTGTATTCAGGCTTATACCAAAAGAAGAATTTTCGTTGATCAAGTTTTTCCTCTTTAGTTTTAGGGGTATAAACTTTTTCAAGTGTATAGGGATGATAACCGGAATAGTATATTTCAGTTGCAAGCGTCATCGGAGTGGGTGTAAAATCCTGAACCTGCTCCAGTTTGAAATTCAACTTTTTTGTTTTCACAGCCAGATCAGCCATATCCTCATTTTCACATGCAGGGTGACTCGAAATAAAATATGGTATTAACTGTTGGTTCATTCCGGTATCCTTATTGATACGATCGAATTGTGCCTTAAATTTACCAAAATATTCAAATGACGGTTTGCGCATTAGCTTTAAAACCCTGTCGGATGTATGTTCAGGTGCAATCTTCAATCTACCCGAAACATGTTTGGTTATTAATTCCCGGGTATATTCTTCGTGGCTTTTATTGGCTTTTTCATCCTTAACATCTGCAAGCATAATATCATAACGTATACCGCTACCGACAAAAGACTTTTTAATGCCCGGAATACGATCCACCGAACGATAAATATCGAGTAAAGGGCTATGATCAGTGTTCAGATTAAAACAAACTTTAGGATGAATACACGACGGCTTTTTACATTTTTTGCAAATCTCCATATCAATACCACGCATTTCGTACATATTGGCAGATGGCCCTCCTAAATCGCTCAGATAACCTTTAAAATCAGGCATATCCACAATCTTTTTCACCTCATTCAATATTGAATTTTTAGATCTTGATACAATAAATTTTCCCTGATGGGCCGAAATTGTACAAAATGCACACCCACCGAAACACCCCCGATGGAGGTTCACTGAAAATTTAATCATTTCGAAAGCAGGAAAGGTCTTACCTTTATATTTGGGATGAGGCAATCGTGTGTAAGGCAGATCAAAAGAAGCATCAAGTTCACCCTGTGTAAGGGGTTGAAATGGAGGGTTAACCACTACATATCGATTCCCTGTCTTTTGAATCAGACGATCAGCATTATACCTGTTAGATTCTTCTTCAATATGTTTAAAGTTTGAGGCATACGCCCTTTTATCTGTCAGGCAGGTTTCATGATCTACTAATGTTTTAGTTTTCCAGGTTTGATGTTCCTCCACTTGTTTTGAGATATAGCCGGTCTGAGGAACATCCTGAATGTCTTTGAATGATTTCCCGTTTTTAAGTTCATCAAGCAAAGCCAGTAAAGGCTTCTCCCCCATCCCATAAACAAGTAAATCAGCTTTTGAGTCAACCAAAATTGCCGGCATGAGTTTGTCCGACCAATAATCATAATGTGTAAAACGACGCAGTGAAGCTTCGATGCCTCCAATCAGTATAGGTACTTCAGGAAAAAGCTTCTTCAGAATATTGCAATATGTAATTGTAGCATAATCCGGTCGAAAATGAGGTTTTCCATCCGGAGAATAGGCGTCATCGGAGCGTAAACGTTTATTTGCCGTATAATGATTAACCATCGAATCCATGTTTCCGGCTGTGACTGCAAAAAACAAGCGCGGTTTTCCCAGTTTTTTAAAGTCGCGCAGGTCATCCTGCCAATTAGGTTGAGGAACGATTGCCACTTTCAGTCCCTGTGCTTCCATCAACCTGCCTATAACTGCAGCACCAAATGAAGGGTGATCAATGTATGCATCGCCCGAAAAGAGGATAACGTCCAACTCTTCCCAGCCACGTAATTCCAGTTCTTTTTTAGTGGTGGGGAGGTAATCGGTTAATTGTTGCTGTTTATTCATTTTTTATAACCATATAAGTCATTTAAGTAACATTTAAACCTATCTTTTGTTTTGATAAATTTATAAATAGCAAATGTTAATAAAGTCAATACAATATTTCAAACTTATATGGTTTTACAAATAAATTCTTCAATAACTCTTTCAGCCTCTTTTTTAGCCGTATCCAAATCATCATTCACTATCGTTACATCAAAATGGGGAGCAAACGAGAGTTCGTATTCAGCTTTCTCTATACGGAGCTTTATCATATCAGGAGCATCTGTACCCCTTCCTGTCAAACGTTCCCGAAGAACTTCTATACCTGGAGGAGCAATAAAAATCAAAAGTGCACGATCTCCGTATTGTTTTTTAATATTCAGTCCACCAACTACGTCTACATCAAAAACGATATTTTTTCCTTCTTTTCCGATGCGCTCAATTTCACTGCGAAGAGTTCCGTAGTAACAATCCTTATATACCTCTTCGAATTCAACAAACTCATCATTAGCTATTTTTTGACGAAATTCATCCGGTGATAAGAAATAATACTCCACCCCATTCTTTTCTGTTCCTCTCGGTGCGCGACTGGTAGCTGAAATAGAGAATTCGATGTCAAATCCTTCTTTCAACAAATGATTAACGATGGTGCTTTTACCTGCACCCGAAGGAGCTGAGAAGATGATGAGTTTGGCTTCGGACATATGATATTAGTGATGAGTGTAAAGTGATAAGTGTTAAGTGATGAGTGATAAGTTGTCATATTGCACAAACCAAAAACTTAACACTTATCATTTATCACTAATCACTATAAAAAAAAACAGCAGTCCTGTAAGCCGGGTTCTGTACCCTGCAAGCAGGGTGTTTGTCATTAATCTCGAACAGCTGTCACCAACTGCCTCCAGCAATCTACCCCCCGGCATCGGACGGGACATCCTACATACGCCGGTATACATGATCTTGCAACCCATAAGGTGTACGGCTACTGATGTTACCATCAATACCGGTGAGCTCTTACCTCACCTTTTCACCCTGACTCCCAAAGGAGCGGTTATTTTCTGTTACACTACTCTGCCCTCACGAACAGCTTCCCGTTAGGAAATATGGTACCCTTTGTTGCCCGGACTTTCCTCTTTATCCAGAAGATAAAGCGACAAACCGGACTACTGTATTTTTTTTGCAAAGATAGTATTTTTTTAGCGAATAGCTAATAATGAATAACTAATAGCACTGAGCAGTTAATTAATTAAAGAAAAATTTCTTTTATTCTCAACTTTATCCTCATAAACTTGTTTTCTTATTATTGAAAATAAAAAATACTAGAATATGAGTTTGACGGATATTAAAAAAGGTGATAAAGTTGTTATTATCGGAGGCGGATTCGCAGGTTTACAGTTGGCTAAAACATTAAAAAACTCAGGACTAAAAGTTGTGCTCGCTGATAAACAAAATCATCATCAGTTTCAGCCATTATTTTATCAGGTTGCCAGTGGGAGACTTGAACCTTCCAGTATATCTTTTCCATTCAGAAAGATATTTCAGCAATACAAAAACACCGACTTCAGGATGACTGATATAGTAAAAATTATACCAGAAGAAAATAAGCTGATGACCAGCTATGACAGAACCATAACCTATGATCATTTGGTCATTGCAACAGGCTGTAAAACAAATTTTTTCGGAAACGATGAAATGAGTAAGAATGCATTTTCAATGAAAACTACTCAGGAGTCGATTGATATTCGTAATAAAATATTATTCAGCTTTGAAAAAGAAATTTTCGCCCGTCCTGAAGAAAAGCAGGCCTGGATGAACATTATCATTGTTGGCGGAGGTGCTACGGGTGTCGAGCTTTCAGGTGCATTTGCTGAATTAAAGAATGATGTTTTGCCCAAGGACTATCACAATATTGATTTTTCGAAGTTCAACATTATATTGCTCGAAGGCAGTAAACATACACTGAATAACATGAGTGACGAGTCAAAAGAAGCTTCCAGGAGATATTTGGCAGAATTGGGAGTTATTGTCAGAACTGAAACAATGCTTTCTTCTTACGATGGCAATATTGCAACGCTAAGTAACAGAGAGCAAATCCCCACAAAAAATGTCATTTGGGCAGCCGGAGTAACCGGTAATATTATAGAAGGTTTAAACAACGAAGATATTGTTAAGAACAGATATATAGTTAACAGATACAATCGACTTAAAAGTTTTAATAATATTTATGCCTTAGGAGATGTTGCTTATATGGAAACTCCAAAGTATCCGAATGGACATCCCCAGGTGGCAAATGTCGCTATCAATCAAGCTAAAAATCTGGGAAAGAATATATTAAAAATACTGAAAGAAAATACTGAAAAAAATCTGACACCCTATGAATATAATGACTTGGGGATGATGGCAACTGTAGGCAAACATAAAGCGGTTGTCGAATTTCCTTTTTTAAAGTTCAGGGGCCCCATTGCCTGGTATGTTTGGATGTTCTTACATTTAATGCTGATATTAAGTGTAAGGAACAAGCTGGTTATATTTTTTAACTGGGCATGGAGTTACATGACGCGTGACACTTCTTTGAGGATTATCACTAATATTGATTATAAGAAAGAAAATGTCACTGATTTTTAATAATAATTTATAAATTTGCAGGAATTAACAAAAAAAATCCTGCAAGTAATGAAATCAATTTTCAAACAAACATCAGTTTTATTTGCTTCACTGCTTTCACAGCAAGCCATCGCAGAACACACCAATTTTGTTATCATCTTTATGGATGATATGGGTTATGGCGACATAGAGGAAAATGGAGCAAAGGGTTATGAAACTCCCAATATTACGCAGCTGGCCCATGAAGGTATGCGGTTTACCGATTTTTATTCTGCTCAGGCTGTCAGCAGTGCATCAAGAGCCGGTTTAATGACCGGGTGTTATCCTAATCGAATAGGTTTTCGTGGTGCTTTGGGACCAAATAGCAAAGTCGGTATTAATTCACATGAAGAAACAATTGCTGAAGTATTAAAAAAGAAAAATTATGTGACTGCTGCTGTTGGAAAATGGCATTTGGGTGATGCGCTTCCTTTTCTGCCTCTGCAAAATGGTTTTGATGAGTACTTAGGACTACCCTACTCTAATGATATGTGGCCGCGTCACCCAAGCAGCAAATTTCCTGATTTGCCTTTAATTGAAGGGAATAAAGTAATTAAATATTTATTAAAACCGGAAGATCAGGATCAATTGACAACTATTTACACAGAACGGTCTATCGATTTCATTAACCGTAATAAGAAGAAGCCTTTCTTTTTATATTTAGCTCATTCCATGCCACATGTACCATTACACGTTTCAGATAAATTCAGAGGAAAAAGTAAACAGGGACTTTATGGAGACGTAATGATGGAAATTGACTGGAGTGTTGGAGAAATAATGAAAGCGCTCAA
>JAYFPP010000205.1:0-3010 GCA_034927635.1 Paludibacter sp. | reverse complement strand
CACATGGGCGACATCCCGATACGGTTTTTAAGGGTAACCGATTTAATTCTGAGCGTTTCATTTATAGTAGGCATAACGTAAAATTTTGATGTTTTAAGCGACTTGTACTTTCATAAAATATCAGTACTTTTGCCGCGTTTTTGTTAATATAAACCACATTAGTCACATGAAAGGTTTCTTCACCATCGGTCTTCTCATTTTATCAAACACATTCATGACCTTTGCCTGGTACGGGCATTTAAAATTTGCCGAATGGAAATGGTTCAGCAAACTCGGACTCATCGCCGTTGTATTAATCAGCTGGGGCATTGCACTTTTCGAATACATGTTTCAGGTTCCTGCCAATAAAATCGGATACGAAGGCAACGGCGGGCCGTTCTCACTGGTGGAACTGAAAGTCATTCAGGAGATTATCACCCTCGTGGTATTTGCCCTGTTTTCACTTCTTGTGTTCAAAACCGAAAGTTTCAGAACCAATCACTTAATTGCTTTTGTTTTTCTTATTCTGGCAGTTTTTTTCATGTTCAAGAAATAAAATCAGTCAATGATTTTCGGAGAACAGGCATTTACAAACAGCACATCACCGAGTTTGTCATAATCTTCAAACACTTTACGACCATGAAGTTTAACATCTTCAGGTGTAAAACCTATAATCGTCAGGCCAGCTTCAGAGGAATAGTCATTTATAACATTTTTTACCGGAACATCTTCCTCCCGGATTACAATATCAATATTATGACTAAAAATGGGCATCCTGCCGCTGTTAATCAGATCATCAAGCCATTGCTTTACCATAACCTTTTCATCTTCACGACAAACATAATGAATTTTTATATTGCTTTTTTTCCAGTCGGGATGTCCTAAAATAATAAAACTAATCAGGATCATCAGATTGGCATTCATTTCATCAAAAGTTTTGATCCACAAGTGGATACCATTTCTAAAATATACTGGTTTGCGGCTTACTCCAAGAACACAGATATCAAACTCTCCTGCGTTAACCACTTTATAATTATCAACAATAATATCCAAATCATCTGACTCCTCCTTATCGAAATCGAAAATCAGCATATTATTCTCCATTCCCGCAATTCCCGGAAGCTGTATAGACTGAACAATTGCCGAAGTATTTGAAGGTGAGACAATGGTATCAATAAACACATTGTTCTGTGAATTCATGTTGCGGAGTATCTTGTCCAGTTCATTTTGAGCTTGTTCACTGGTTTCTTTGGAGTAATAATCTCTGATAAAATGCAGGTAGGTTCCAAAACCGAATTTATACGAAATCCAGTTAAGTAATCGTAATGCATGATCGTATTTGAAGGTATTTTTTGATATACAGATGGCACTTGGTCGCCATTCTTTCTCCACATGCATACTTTTCTGCCTTTGCAGATAAATCTGCAATCTTCTGTTGATTTGAAAGATGGAATTGGCAAAAATTGATTCCAGTCCCTTCCTGTCACGATGGAGATTATCAATATATACATATAAAACAACCAGCACCCCCAAGGCCATAAATGAATACAATACGCTTATCTGGAACATGATCCAGATGGAAGCAACAAAGCCAATTAAAGAGAAATACCATCTCGACTTAAAAGAAGGCCTATAGGACGGTGAAGATCCAAAATGGTTCAAAAATGAAATCAGGTTCAGAGAACCATAGGTGACCATAAAAAACATAGAGATGATCTGTGCAACAACGTTGACATCACCAATCAATACAAATCCAAAGGCAATGATACATGTAATAACAGAAGCATTGATAGGCTCACCATCTTTTGACCTGTTTTTCCCTAACCAAAGATTAATACGTGATGATGGAAAAGAACGATCGTTGGCCAGAGCCTGCAGGGTACGGGGAGCAACCATCACCGAACCCAGAGCTGAAGAAATAGTTGATGCAGCAAGCCCTATCGGAATAACAAATATCCCCCAGACAGCTATTTCGGACATAACAAACTGGTTGTTGGCTAAGTCTTCGGGACTTGCTGAAAGAGCCAGTTTATAAGCAATAAAAAAGTAAATAACCATACCTAGTAGCGTTGCCGTTATGGTTCCTATCGGAATGGATTTGCCCGGATTTTTTAAATCTCCTGAAAGTCCCACCCCGGCAGTCATCCCTGTAAATGCCGGAAACATAATGGCAAAAACAATAAAGAAGCTGTCCATATTACGGAATTCGGCTGTGGCCAGATTGAAACCCGATGTAGCAGCATGATCAGTAGATCCGATAAAAAACAGGAACAAGGAAATGGCGAGTATCGCAACAATAACATAAAGGGCTTTCACCCCCAAATTTGCCCCCTTTTTAATGATAAGAAATGACAAAAGCAGCATAACCGGAACACTGATTACCTGTCGGGGCAAGTCGAGACCAAAGCTATTTTTCATAAAATCAAAAAAGAAAGAAAATGCTTCGGTAAAAGCAATTACATAAAAAGCAACGCTCACTGCCTGAGAAAGATAAAGTACCATCCCAATAGTCGCTCCGATATTCAATCCGAACGAACGGGACATTATAAAATACTCACCCCCGCCTTCAACACGTTTATTCGTAGCAATTTCCGACAGGGCCAATGCGGTGGGAATTGTTACAATATGTCCCAAAATAATAATTAATATAACGCCGAAGAAACCTATTGTACCAACAGCGTACCCAAACCTGAGGAAAAGGATGGCTCCCAGAATAGTTGAAATGGCAGTAAAAAAAACCGGAGCAGTTCCAAACTTTTTTGGTGATTCCATAAGCGTTCTTTTAAGTTCTACATTTAATAAAATAGCCCTGTTTTCAGGCATTTACAATTTTCACAAATAACTGATCATCTTCTTTTGAATTGGAGGATGAAAAGCCCATTTTTTCAAGATATTTTTGATGTAAGGGATGTTTTGTAATACAAACAATACGTTGAACTTCCATATCTTTAAATAATTGCAGATGCTTTTTATAGATAAAATCACCCGCTTTCATATCACGGTAAGGAGCAGACACATAATCGACAAGCAC
>JAYFPP010000066.1:0-7891 GCA_034927635.1 Paludibacter sp. | reverse complement strand
GGGCAAATCTAACTCTGACTTTTTTCATTGAACTGCTAAATAATATAAAACGCAAAAATAAGAAAAAACAATGAGAATTTACATTAAAAAAGAAAAGGTCAGACAATTAAGTCTAACCTTCGTAAAAATGATAAATGTGGGCGTTGACGGATTCGAACCGCCGACCCTCTGCTTGTAAGGCAGATGCTCTGAACCAGCTGAGCTAAACGCCCGAAAGTGTGTTTTTAGATAAGATATCGATTTGATGTGGGCGTTGACGGATTCGAACCGCCGACCCTCTGCTTGTAAGGCAGATGCTCTGAACCAGCTGAGCTAAACGCCCGATCATTTCTCGGAATCAATTGCTTTACGATTAAAGCGGTGCAAAGATACAATTAATTTTGAAATTGCAAAAGGTATATAAAAAAAATATATAAATATCGGGTAAAAATCAGGATCAAATTAAACTTTGTCGACAAAGAATTGTTTCAATAAAAAAATTTCATCATCATTACTCACAAGCATTGAATCATTACAATTAATTTGCTATCAACTCATCAGCTATTTATTCATCATGAAAATTGAAGCGAACTCTCCTTCTGAATATCTAAATCAACTCCCGGATGGCAGAAAACTATTGATATCAAAACTAAGAGCGGTTATTCTTCAAAACCTCCCGGATGGCGTTGAGGAAGCGATGAGTTACGGTATGATTGGCTTTGTGATTCCTCATTCGGTTTATTCTAAAGGATATCATTGTAATCCTAAACTACCGCTTCCCTTCATGGCAATTGCTTCTCAAATAAATCATATTGCACTCTATCAGAATTGTATCTATATTGATCAGAAGCTTAACGACTGGTTCATTAGCGAGTACACAAGAATAATTGGCAGGAAGCCTGATATGGGCAAAGGATGTATCCGTTTTAAGCATGAAAATGATATTCCTTTTGAGCTTATCGCTGAACTTACCCGAAAAACAACTGTAAAGGAATACATTAAAAGATACCAAGACGGTTTAAAATCAAGTAAAGAATTATGAACGAAAACAATCCATGGCAGGAAGAGCTCAATCTGATCAAATCAATTATCCGGGAGACAGTACTGGAAGAAACCATCAAATGGGGTACTGAGGTTTACACCTATGCAGGTAAAAATGTTGTCAGCTGCGGCGGCTTTAAGAATTTCTTTTCTCTATGGTTTTACAACGGAGTATTTCTGAAGGATAAATATAAGGTGCTGGTAAGCGCCCAGGAAGGAAAAACCAAAGCTTTACGCCAATGGAGATTTACATCTATGAATGAAATTGATGAAAAGAAAATTATTGAGTACATTCACGAAGCCATTGAAAATGAAAAAGAAGGAAGGGTTTGGAAAGCCGAAAAATCAACTCCCTTAAGTTTACCCGAGGAACTGATGGCAGCTTTTCAAAATGATAATGCGTTGAAAAAAGCATTTGAAAGCCTGACTTCTTACAAACAAAAAGAATACATAGAATTTATAGAATCGGCAAAAAGAGAAGAAACAAGAACTGCAAGAATATTAAAAATCGAACCAATAATTTTGAACGGCATCGGATTACACGACAAATACAAGAAATAATCCACGCTTCTCAGAAATCACTCATCACTTAAAGACACACGACCGTGCGTCTCTACAGTTTTTCGCTATTCGTTTTTCGTTATTAGCTATTCGCTAATAACTATTTCTTAAACAACACCCTAAACGCTTCTTCCACTTTTTTCACCCGAATGATTTCAATACTGCTTTTTCCTAGATTGATTCCTTTCAGATCAAAATAAGGTATGATCATTTTGGTGAAACCTAATTTTTCCGCTTCTCTGATGCGTTGTTCGATGCGGTTGATCGGGCGGATTTCTCCCGACAATCCTACCTCACCCGCCATGCACACATGTTTCTCAATGGAAATATCTACATTAGAAGAAAGAATAGCAGAAATCACTGCAAGGTCAATAGCCGGATCATTCACTTTAATACCACCGGCAATATTCAGAAATACGTCTTTCTGAGCCAGTTTAAAGCCGGCACGTTTTTCAAGCACAGCAAGTAGCATGTTCAAACGACGCAAATCAAAGCCGGTACAAGAACGCTGAGGCGTGCCATAAGCAGCAGAACTTACCAATGATTGCACTTCAATGAGGAAAGGCCGAATTCCTTCTACGGCTGAAGCAATGGCAACGCCACTCAAACCTTCATGGTTTTGTGTCAGAAGCAATTCAGAAGGATTGCTGACTTCACGCAAACCAGTTTGCTGCATTTCAAAGATTCCAAGCTCAGCAGTGCTGCCAAAACGGTTTTTTATCGAACGAAGAATACGGTACATATAATGCTGGTCGCCTTCGAACTGCAGAACTGTATCGACGATATGTTCCAATACCTTCGGACCGGCAATACTGCCTTCTTTATTAATATGACCAATCAGGAAAACCGGCGTTGAGGATGACTTACAATATTTAAGCAATGCAGCAGCACATTCCCGCACCTGCGAAACGCTTCCGGGAGAAGATTCAATGGTTTCGGTGGAGACTGTCTGTATAGAATCCACAACAACAAGGTCGGGTTGAATATTTTGAATATGGACAAAAATCTGTTCCAGAGAAGTTTCGCTTACGACATAACAGGCCGAATGATCCACTTTCAGACGTTCTGCTCTCAGTTTGATTTGTTTTACGCTCTCTTCACCCGAGACATACAGCGTCTTCAGGCCTTTCATGTTTAAAACCACCTGCAACACCAGGGTAGATTTTCCTATCCCCGGCTCGCCACCTATCAACACCAGCGATCCGGGCACCAATCCACCTCCGAGTACCCTGTTTAGTTCATTCGAACGGGTATCAACCCTGATTTCATCCGTCGTCTCAACCTCTGAAATAAGCACAGGTTTCTCTTTTGTCATCTGTAAACCGGCAAATTGTACGCTTTGCTTAGTTTCCTTGCTGACAATCTCCTCAACATAGGTATTCCATTCCCCGCAAGCCGGACATTTCCCTATCCATTTCGGGGAATCATTACCACAGTTCTGGCAGACGTATGCACTTTTGGTTTTAGGCATAATTTTCTTTTTACCATATAAGTCATATAAGTTACATATAAGTTTGATATTAAAGTTAACGTCCTACCTGAAGCTTAATTCTTGTGAGTTAAACAAAACTTATATGTAACTTATATGACTTATATGGTTAAATATTAGAAAGCATCAATGATCGCTTTGAAGTCAGCAACTTTCAATGAAGCACCACCAATCAAACCTCCATCCACATCAGGATTGGAGAATAATTCTTTAGCATTGCCTGCATTACAGCTACCACCATAAAGAATAGAGCAATTATCTGCCACTTCCTGTCCGTATTTCGCAACCAAAGTCTGACGGATGAAAGCATGTATTTCCTGAGCCTGAGCAGCAGAAGCAGTCTTGCCCGTACCAATTGCCCAAACCGGTTCATAAGCCAGTACGATTTTACCGAAATCTTCAGCCGACAATTCGAACAAAGAATCAACAATCTGTGACTTTACCACTTCAAAGTGTTTTTCAGCTTCTCTTTCAGCCAACACTTCTCCAATACAGAAAATTGGAGTCAACTCATTTTTCAATGCCAGCGTTACTTTAGTTTTCAAAGTTTCAGCAGTTTCGCCATAATAAGCACGACGTTCAGAGTGACCTAAAATTACGTAATTAGCGCCTGTTGATTTAACCATGGCAGCTGAGATTTCACCTGTATAAGCGCCTGATTCTTTGTCAGCACAGTTTTGCGCAGCAACACCGATTTTTTTAGTATCAATAGCAGCAGCAACATTTGCCAGATGAATAAAAGGAGTGCCTATAACCACATCACAATTTGGTGTAACACCTTTCAAAGCGGCATCCAGTTCAGTAGCCAGCGCTAACCCTTCCTGAAGGGTTTTGTTCATTTTCCAGTTTCCTGCAACAATGTTTTTTCTCATTTTTTTTATTTTATGTTTGATAATATTTGTTTGTTTTTAAACCACAAAAGGCACAAAAGAAAGACTAAGGAGACACAAAAGGAAAATTGAAAGTTTCAAAGTACGTTGTCATCACTTACCACTCATCACTATTGGTTATTCGCTATTAGTTTTTCGTTATTCGCTATCAACTTCTCTCCAGTTCCACTTCTCCTTCACCGTCCCCTTCACCAGCTGCATCACTCCGGGATTTGAACGTATCATCGTCTTGAGAGTAATCGGATCGGTTTTATAGAAGGGGAATGTCAGTCCGTATTTTGTTTTAAGCTCCTGTATTTCCTGAGTAGAAGAAGCTGTCAGTGCATAAACTTTCACATTTGGTTGCTTTTGCTTTTCTACAGTGAACGTTTTCACCTTTTCAATACTTTTTTCAGATACTTTGTTCAGATCATACATGATAATAAGGTAAGTTGTACCCTCATCACTCAATATTTCATTCGTTACATCTTCGAACTCAGCGGTCAAAATTGAAAAGTCATGAATTGCCGGTTTTTCACCCTCAGTAATAAGCTTTGTTTCCTGACTAATAAAAGTCCAGGTCGAATCAGGCAATTGGTTTGGATCAGAGATATTTTTACGAACCCCGTTCTTTTCGTAAATAAAATGATATTCATATACATCGGCAGGCGCACCTTCCGGAATTTTCATCGCTTCAGTGATGTTGACTCCGATTTTATAGGGACGAAAATCGAGCACAGGCAGATGAGTCAGATTATAAATCATGAATCCTATACCGGAAAAAACAAACAGCCCTATCATCACCCACTCGATGTTTGGCAGATATATTTTTTTAAACTTCTTATGTAAGATCAAAAGAATCAGCGCAAGCACAAAAAGAAATACATTTTTATAGAAAGTCTGCCAGTTGGTAAGCTTTAACGCATCGCCGAAACACCCGCAATCGCTTACAGGATTATTAAGGGCAATATATAAAGTCAGTGGAGTCACAGCCAGCATAAAGACAAAAGCAAGCCACGCTGTCAGCCTGAAGCGTACCTGAAACACAAAGTTCAGTCCGATCAGCAATTCAACAAGAATAAGAATAAAAGCAGCAGGGTAAGCAACAAAAAGAATTTCAGAAAAGAATCCCCCGAAAGCAGTGAGGTAATCCTCAATTTTATAAATCGTTCCGAGAGGATCTACAGCTTTCACAAAACCGGAAAAGACAAAAACAGCACCCATCACCAAGCGACAAATGTGCAATAACATGCTGCTTGTACCCATTAAACCCGAAGAGGATCGTGCTATTCTATGTCTGTTACGCCGCTTCAAGAATTTTCCTCCATCTTTATCAGTCCGAAAACAGCATAATTGATCATGTCGAAATAGTTGGCATCAATACCTTCCGAAGCGAGAGTAACGCCATCATTATCTTCAATCTGTTTGGTGCGGTATATCTTCATCAGAATTAAATCGGTGTATGATTCCATCCGCATCGACCGCCATGCCTCATCGTAATCATGGTTTTTAGCCATCATCAGCTCTTTTGCCTTTTGCAGATACTTATTGTAAAGTGCCAGCCCGTTATCAAAATCCAGATCATCCATTTCTGCGACACCCAACTCCAATTGAATCAATCCTATTACACCGTAGTTCACAATGGCAATCAGTTCCGAACGGATACCTTCATCAACTTTTGCCACGCCTTTTGTTTCAATGCTCCGGATCCGGTTAGCTTTGATATATATCTGGTCTGTAACTGATTTCGGGCGAAGAATACGCCACGATGCACCGTAATCCTTCATTTTCTTAGAGAAAATATCACGGCAAATGGTGGCAACCTGATCGAATTGTTTGTCGGTGTGGCTCATACTGACAGCTTATTTTTTTGAGCAACAAAGGTACAATTATTTGTTGAAATGAACAATGGCAACGAAATGTAAAGCATGTTATTTCGGGCATATTATTGATGAGTAAAAATAAGTTTTTATATTTGTACTGAACATAGTTACCCGCATTCCTAAAGAAAAACCAATCGTTTCAGAATAAAATGGATTACAGAGATACGGTCTTTATAACAGTTGCTGAGAATTTCAGTTTTTCAAAAGCAGCCGGAATACTGAATATCAGTCAACCTGCTGTAACCAGACACATAAAAGAACTGGAAGCACGTTATAATACCAATCTTTTTGAGCGCAAAGGCAACAAAACATACCTGACTCCAGCCGGAGAAAAAGTTTATAGCGCATTTAAACAAATTTACCGTCAATACAGGGAACTGGATTTTGAGATCAGTCAGCTGCATGACGATGTATCCGGAGAATTCAAAATAGGAGCCAGTTCAACCATTTCACAATATGTTATTCCCAAAGTCATTGCTTCTTTTCACAAACGTTACCCAAAAATACAAATGGTTTTGATGAACGGGAATTCTTACGAGATGGAAAAGCGCTTACTCAACGATGAGGTTGATCTGATTTTGGTTGAGAACCATTCTTCCCAATCGGGAATAAGATACAAAGATTTTTTAGATGATGAGTTAATTTTCATTGCTGGAGCAAACAGCCTGTATGCAAAACGTGAAAAAATCAACAGGGAAGATTTGCTACAAATCCCGCTTGTACTGAGAGAACAGGGATCCGGAACTTTAGAGGTCATAAAAGATGCACTGACAGAACAAGGAGTTGAATTTGAAAAATTAAATACTGTTATCCATTTGGGAAGTACAGAATCAATCAAGAATTTCTTGCTTGAATTTGATGGAGTCGCCATTATTTCGGAGAAAGCAGTTTCAAACGAGTTGTCATTCAGAAACCTGATAAAACTTAAAGTTACTGATATTACTATCAAACGCAAATTCCGTATTGCCACTAAACTGGGGCACAAAAGTCCTCAGGTCGGACTTTTCGAAAACTTTTTATCCAACTATAACTTCTAGTTATCAACTATCACAATTTAGCATTTGCTTTTGTCATAATCTGAATATACTTTTGTGCTCAAAAAATAAGCATGAAAGAAATTAACGAAACAGAGAAATCAGCAGATTTGAAGAAAACACTTAATCCTTCCGGATGGCTGTATGCTGTCATGATTGCCGTTTGTTTTTTGCCATTTATTTCTCCTGTATTCGCACTTTGCGCAGGGATTGCATTATCTCTTTCAGGCATAAAACATGATAACATACATCGGTACACCTCTAAGATATTACAATTATCAATCATATTACTTGGCTTCGGAATGAACATTAGCGATGTTATCAATGCTTCGAAAAGTGGTTTTGTAGAAACATTGGTTTCTGTCACCCTGGTCATGATTCTCGGCATCCTGCTGGGGAAACTTTTCAAAATAGAAAAAAACATTGCTCTACTGATTTCTACAGGGACAGCTATATGTGGAGGCAGTGCTATAGCTGCCATTGCTCCCATTCTTAAAAGTGAAAATTATCAGAATTCATTTGCACTGATTGTTGTATTTGTTTTAAATGCAGTAGCTTTGCTATTGTTTCCCTTTGTCGGGCACCAACTGGGTTTAAGTCAGGAGGTATTCGGCAACTGGGCGGCAATTGCGATTCACGACACCAGTTCTGTTGTGGGTGCAGGAGCCATTTATGGAGAGAAAGCCTTACAAATAGCCACAACAGTAAAACTGATCCGGGCTTTATGGATCATTCCTCTTTCGCTGGTGATTGCCCTTTTGAACAAACGCGACAATAAAAAATCAATTCAAATTCCATGGTTCATACTTTTCTTTGTGGCGGCAATAGTATTTGCTAATCTGTTTCCTTCATTCAATGAGAGTTATACCCATTTCAACTGGCTGGGTAAAAGGGGTATGGTAATCGCCTTGTTTCTTATTGGTTCTAATATTACCATACAACAAATAAAACAATCAGGAGCAAAAAGTTTTGCCTATGGCATATTGCTGTGGGTCATTACCGCAATTGGGTCTCTGTTTTTTCTTAGCCGATAGT
>JAYFPP010000042.1:0-3190 GCA_034927635.1 Paludibacter sp. | reverse complement strand
CAGGCAAGATTAACTTTTTCGTTGGTGCCGATCTTACGTGGTTTATACTTTTTTGCCGATGTCGTTGATATTGGTAATGCCGAAACTGCAGTTGCTGCAGTGAGCAGTGATAATTGCCGGAGAAAATCGCGGCGGGAGGAGTTTGTGTGAAAATTCATGTTGTCAGATTTTTTTGAGGCACAAATATAAGGAAAATCCCTGCTAAAAGCTTTTAAAATCTGGTCAAATACTATCAATTTTAAAGAAAATTATAGTGTTTGGATATGGTATGTTATGTCAGAATGAATTTTGGTACAAGTTTTTGAAGGGTAATTTTGTTTCGATATAAAATTATTGCAGACGTATGTGTAATTCAAATTTGAGTTTCACATAGCTTTGTTTATAGTACCTGATATTAGTTCCCTTTTAGCTTATTTTTAGCAATCTTTTTATCTAAAGTCTTAACCCTGCGTTCTAATTTCTTAATATCTTCTTCAGCAGGTAGTTCTTCGGGCTTTATACCACTTTTACCTAAAAGGCCTCTTACATCTTTGTTATTTTTCACATGTTCAACTGTAATTTTCTGTTCACCTTTGAGATCGTTCTTCTTAACGTTGAAATTTGTTATTTCAGTAGCCAATTGTTTGGCTGTAATCGTAATGGTGGGTAGAAAATCAGCCAAAGGACGGCTTTCTGTTACTCCAAGTTTACGTTTCATTTCGCTGGTATTACGA
This sequence comes from Paludibacter sp., assembly GCA_034927635.1. GTDB lineage: Bacteria > Bacteroidota > Bacteroidia > Bacteroidales > Paludibacteraceae > Paludibacter. The sequence continues at coordinate 2,477 of JAYFPP010000042.1, read as the reverse complement.
CCTCCAAATAATGCCCAGTCGCCTTTACTTCTAATCCTTGCAAAGCCTGAATTGTCAACGCCACGTTCGTAGATATTCTTTGAAAGTTCAGTTTCTGTGGCTGCAAGTTTTTCCCGGGCCGACAAACGTTCCATGAGCTGAATCCGTTCTTCAAGTATCTCTTGTTTGCGGGTTTGTATAGCAAAATAGCTTTGAGCAAAAGCAATTTGTTCTTTTTTTGGATCTCCATTCTGCGCGATAAGATAACAAGCATAGCGGGTAAGCATAATATCAGGTACATCTTTACTGGCACCTTTGGGCATCAGTATCGTTTTGGTGACGTCAACGAAATGATCAGAAACCGCTTCACCACTGGTTTCGCAACTTTCTTTGGCTTTGTTTATCGCGTTTAAAAAGTTTCGCCAATCGGCATAACCCAGCAGTTCCTGAAGTTCTCGTGCCAACCAATACTCAATGCCATCCTCTTCATAAGCATATTCTTCGAATGTTTTGTTTAGTTTAGTAATGGTATTCTTTTCCATAATTAAGTCAACTTTAGTTTGGTTTAATAATTAAGATATTTTCATATTCTGACTTTGTGATTTGACTTTAAACTCAATATCCATCAGCTTTTTTTACAATCAATCAGTTTATTTGCAAAATATTTCACGTGATAGGGTTCTATGCTTGTCATTTCATTTTCGCCCTGCAAATATATATAATTTAGATAAAAGAGAGCCATACCTCGTCTGAAGTATAGTTCGCTTAGAATAAACTTTTTACCAAAATTTCACCAAAACTGATCGTCTTTCCCGAAGGACTTCCCCTTCACCTTATGCAAAAACAAAGTCATCAACTCATTCACCTGACTCATGTCTTTAACTTTGTCTTTTTTGTGATGCGTCAATAATTGTTCAATATCGTCGGCAATCAGTAATTGTTTATCGGTGTCTAATGTCAGCAACAAATGGACGGTTATCCTCAATAGTTCGGGGTTATCCAGTTTTAGAAGCGACCGAACTCCTTCGAGGTATTGTTTCTTATCACTGTTTTTATACAGCGTTACTGCCAGATTTACCTTTGCAGGAGGGTAAGTTTCGTTTTTCAGTTCTTTTTCGAGCACTTTAGCGGCTAATTTCACTCCTTCTTTCTGTGCAAATAACCCTATTGATGCCCAGTAACGTACGTACTGATTTTCGTCGGCTAACAGTTTAATTTGTTTTGCCATCACAGTCTTGCCTTTACCCACCAATAATGCCGCATCAAGCACTTCCTTTACAGGAAAACTTTTATCATCGGCAGCCAGCTGCACCGGCATTTTATTTTCAGATTTGAAGGTATATTCGGGTATAAAGTGAGCATCCCGTTCGGAGATAAGTTTTTCGATAAGGGCCGACCGCAATTCATCTGCTTTGGCTTTCATATCAGGACGATCAATCAGATTCACCAACTCCCACCGGTCATTTTTCATATCAAACAGGTATTCAGCCTGACGGGGTTCGAGCATGACTCTTTGTTGTTCGTTGAGCAGACCGGCATTGTAATCGGCACGGATTGTTTGTTGCAGTTCGCTTACATCATAATACATATTCCAGCGCAGGAAAGGTTGAAATGGCAGGAACACCCGGGTGTACAGATAACGGCCATCGTTCACCGAACGGGATAGTTCGCTGCTGGCATCGGTACGGTCGAGTGATGAGAAAACATATTTTTTGCGGGGTTGTGCGTTTTTTCCCATAAAAACACGGCCTTTCATATATTCGGGCAATTTAACACCGGCCAGACTCAATACTGTTGGAGCCATATCTTCGAAATCTACCAGTTCATCAGTGATAACACCGCTGCCCCAGGGTGATAAATGTTTGTACATCGGCGGGAACCATGCTACGAACGATACCTGATATCCTGTCCTCAACGCGCTGCCTTTACCCCTTGAAATACCCTGTCCGTGATCGCTGAAACAGAAAATGATGGTACTGTCTTTCAGCCCTTCCCGTTCCAGGCGGTCAAGCCATTCCCCAAACTCTTTATCCATCAGTTGAATGGAATTATAAACCCTGGAGATATTCTTCTGCATGGCCGGCGAATTACGGTAGTATTCCGGCATCATCAGGTCGCCATAAGGAATGACCTGGTCTTTTGACAGATTGCCCAACACCATTTGTTCGTACTGCGACCATGGATTAGTCATGGTACGCGACTGATGGCTCGAAGTGCTGTTATACACGGAAAAGAATGGTTGTCCCGGTTTGCGGTTCCACCACCCGGCATCTTTCGACGATTCATTCCATGCTGCCTGCGTAAAAGGTTTGGCATTGGCAATGCTGTAATCGGTTTTCACATTGTTCGAGGTATAATAACCGGCCTGACGCAGATAGTACGGAAAACCTTTGATATCATCGGGTATAGCATACTGACTGCGATGATTTCCGGTACCATAACCAAATGTCCTTACACCGGTAATCAGACAGAAACGACTTGGCGACGAAACGGCACTG
>JAYFPP010000149.1:0-2267 GCA_034927635.1 Paludibacter sp. | reverse complement strand
CCCGCTTTGTTGGCATAGGAGATAATACGGGCCGTCATGCTGTCGCGGTCGACGGCGTTCAGACTGAAATGGGTGGAGATAAAACAGAAATCGCTAAATTCGGCGATAATAAAAGCACGACTTTCCGAATCGGTAGAGCCGCTGGTAGGAGCAATCTTGACGTTGGTTATTTGCGGTGTTCCCAAAGATGATTTCCATAAAACCCCGATTCCATATCCATTCCCGGCAATATCGTACCAGGCTCCCGAAAGACCGGATTTTTCCTTTAGATTGTTGAAGTTGGAACTTCCTACTACTTCCTGTACAGCCACCACATCGGCATCGCTTTCCGAAATAACCTGAGCCAGTTTTGTGATCCGGAACGATTGAAGATTCAGTCCCTTGTTCGTCAACAGGTTATAGGTCATGAAATTGATATTGGCTGCTGTAGCAAGCATTCCTATAGCTATTAATGCTATCGACAAAAGAAGTCGTTTCATATGGTTAAATATAGTCAGTGTAAGTTGAAGGAAAACTATTTAAAGCAAAGACACAGACAACACATTTTTTCTTTAGCCTAATGATTTAAACCGGGAATTTTCTTCAGCGATAAAGAATGTGGTGTTCTGTGCCTTTGTGAGCAATCAGCAATGCCTGATTGCTTTATTTCAGAAACAATTTAAAGCTCTGATTTTGTACTTTCACAATTACAAAGCTGGCGCTGATATTTTCAAGAGAAACCGTCTGGTTATTGCTTATCACCGATTTGTGCAGCAAATTACCGGCAAGACCGTAGACCGACATTTCACTGTCGTTTTTCAGTCCTGAAACAGTTAATTCTTTGCCTTTAACCGTCAAGTCGATTGAACTATTGTCATCAATACCGGGGACAGAGGTTCCCAGCAAATATTCAACCGCACCAATGGCAGGAGTGGCTGGTCTTGCTCCGTTTAATTGATCAACTGTAGGGATAGTGTAACCTGATAATGTGGCAACGCCTGCATTTATGGCGATACTACCTGAAGAAATCAGGGCAACTGTTTGACCCATGGTATCCGTCAATACCGGACGTTTTTTGTCGGTAGCAAAAGTTTCGAGTTCGTAGAAGATATTCGCTGTTGCAGGATCAGCCACCTGAACGCAGTTGCGACCTGCGGTTACTACAGTTTCAGAAGCTACTGAATAAATTACATTATGAGGTTCAACCAGCACCACGGTAGCTACATCAGTTCCTTTTGTTTCTAATATATCAGAATAAGCAGTTGCAGCAGCATTAACATTATTAACCACAATGGAATTTACCAGAAAGACGTTTGCGGTTCCGTTTATAGTGGTTAAGGCGCTAATGGCTCCATCACCCTTATTTCCGGTAAAAGTACAGTTTATTGCTTTTATATTTGCGGTATAAGCATTGCTGCTTATAACAGTAGATAAAATGGCCCCACCGGTTAATGCGGACACATTATTGGCAAAGGTGGAATTGGTAATCGTCACATTACAAGCACCTGCAACTGTAGCTCTGGCGACAATAGCCCCGCCACCGTTTTTATTGGTACCATTGATATTGACAGTATTACCTGTGAAGCTACACTTGTCGATTGTTACACTGGCAGCATTATAGACGCATAATGCTCCGCCTCCGTATCCGCCACTGGCGATATTGTTTTCAAACAAAGAGCCGGAGATATTGGCAACTCCCTGAATACGGGCAGCTCCTCCATTGTTTGCCTGAGCATTGATGTTTTTAAACTCACAATTTTCGATGTTGAGTGTTGATCCGTTTGCCGCAGTAAGTGCTGTGTTACCTAAAATACCGGTTCCGTCGAACACTAAATTTTTGAATGTTGCGGTAATTCCACTTGCTAAGGTGAAGAAGCTTTTTGAAGCGGTGGCTTGTTTCAGAATGAGTTTTTGGCTGTTAAATGCGTTCAATCCGTCTATAGTGATGCTTTTCATAACCACTACATCCGGTAAGCTGTATTCTGTTCCATCAAAATTAAAATTGATGACATCACCTGCCACTGCATTAGTATAGGCTTCGGTGAAGGATCCTGTCCCTGATGCGTTCCCGTTTGTAACGGTAAGCGTTGTTGCCGAAATGGTAGATGCCAATGCAATTGCTACCCATAAAAGTAAAGATTTCGTTCTCATAATAGTAAAATTTAAAATTGATAATGTATTTGATTAGAAATTGTTTTTTATTCAATAAGTACTACCATCATATCCATCACATTGGTTTTTGTTGATCCGGTGATGATATGTCCGCCTGCCTGTTTAAAAAAGTGATA
>JAYFPP010000101.1:0-21168 GCA_034927635.1 Paludibacter sp. | reverse complement strand
GAGTGATTGAACGAAGCATCACCGCCAATTTTGAATTTATCATTGATGATGGCATTGTTATTCAAACCAAGGTTCTGCGTTTCGGTAATCCCGTTATTGGCACCCCAACTACCGCGACCTCGTCCGCTTCGTGAAGTATTGATATTATTCACCCCCGCAACTATGGAAGTTTGAGCATCCCCATTCATAAAATTGATATTAGCATTGCCATCGTACCGCAACAGGTCTTCATTGTCGTATCCTGCACCTCCCATAATATTTCCGAAGACTCCTTTTCTGCGGCTGGATTTAGTAGTCAGGTTGATAATTCTTTCTGTATTTTCATCTTCAAAACCGGTCAACTGAGCCATTTCCGACTTCTGTTCGAGCACCTGTATTTTTTCTATCATCTCTGCCGGAAGGTTTTTTGTCGCCATCTCCAAATCCCCGTCGAAAAACTTTTTACCGTCTACACGGATTTTCTTGATTTCCTCCCCGTTCACAGTAATCTTCCCTTCAGCCGTAATTTCCAATCCCGGCAATTTTTTCAACAAATCTTCCACAACAGCATTCTCCTGTGTTTTAAAAGCAGTAGCATTATATTCCAGTGTATCTCCTTTTACCACCATCTGTGCAGCAGTACCCCTGACTTCCAGCTCCTTCAGTGCCAGCACATTTTCAGCCAACTGAATATTTTTAAGTATTACATCCTTGTTCCCAACGGTAATATTCTCTTTATGGTCGTTATACCCCACAGAACTTACTACGAGAATATATTTTCCCGGTTTTATCTTTGGCAAACTAAACCATCCTTTACTGTTAGTTTGAGCTCCCTGAACAAGTGTTGAATCAGTTCCTTTTAACAATCGCACTGTTACCATTTCGAGAGGCATTCCGTTATTGGAATCAAACACGGTAGACTGAATTGATTTTTGGGCAAATACACCGACACTTAAAATAAGAAGAAAAACAATTAATGAGAATCTTTTAAACATGAATTTTAATATTAACAGTGAGAAACAACTTGCCTTAGACTGACAAATGTAAAAAAGGTTTAATCAGACTTCCTCTAAGAGAATCTATTTCTAATCTTAAAACTCATATATGCAAAAAGTAAAAGGTAAAAATATTCGTCGGAAATAAAATATTTTTATGAATTAATTAATGTTATTTGGTGAACTTGATTAATTTTGGGGAGTTTGATTTACTATTTTAAAATGATGAATTGGAATAAAAAACTTAAACTATGGATTTAACTGTTATACAAAGCAAGATACACGAAATACGGGGATGCAAAATAATGCTGGATGTTGATCTGGCAGAAATGTATGGTGTGTAAACCAAAAGGTTAAAAGAATCTGTTAGAAGAAACTTAAATCGTTTCCCTTCAGATTTTATGTTTGAATTAACGCAATACGAGTGGCAAAGTTTGAGGACGCAATTTGCGTCCTCAAACAAAGGAGGCATTCGCTACCTCCCCTTTGCTTTCACTGAACAAGGCATTGCAATGTTATCAGGCCTATTAAACAGCGAAATGGCAATAACAGTCAATATAAACATTATGCGTGCATTTGTAACAGTTAGAAATTATCTTTATCAATATGCCGAATTATCGAAAGAAATAAGAGAACTCTGGAAGCATGTAAGATCTTTAGAATCTGACGGCGAAGAAACGTTAAAGGCAGTTAATGATATGAGCGAAGATAATCAAAAAGAATTTGGAACAATATACCTTGCCCTTGCTGAAATGGCAGATAAACAAAAGAAAATAAATACATATCGCAATCCTGTCGGTTACATAAAGCCTTTTAATGAAGAATAAATGTTCTGTAAACTCATCAGAAATCATGTAAATTTATCTAAGATTTTAATGTAACTTTGTGAAGTTTTTTAGCAAAAAAAAATCAACACCATGATTCTCAACTACATCTGGATAGGATTCTTACTGATCGCTTTTGCAGTTGCCTGCATTCAGTTTATTTTCTGGGGCAACACACAGATTTTTACCGACCTGCTTAATGCTACCTTCGATTCGGCAAAAGACGGATTTACGATCTCTCTTGGCCTGACAGGTGTGCTTGCTTTATGGCTTGGCATCATGAAAATCGGAGAAAACGGTGGAGTTATTAAAGCCTTCTCACGGTTGGTGGCTCCTTTTTTTTCAAAGATTTTTCCTGAAATCCCTAAAGACCATCCTGCAATGGGAAGTATTTTTATGAATTTCTCAGCCAACATGCTTGGTCTCGACAATGCAGCTACCCCCATGGGATTAAAAGCCATGAAAGAATTGCAGGAGATCAATCCCAACAAAGAAACAGCGTCGAACCCGATGATCATGTTCCTCGTTCTCAACACCTCAGGATTAACCATTCTTCCCATCAGCATTATGGTATATCGTGCCCAGATGGGTGCAGCTAACCCGTCTGATGTATTTTTACCAATTCTTTTGGCTACCTTCTTTTCAACACTGGCAGGATTTATAAGCGTGGCTATTTATCAAAAAATAAATATCTTCAACAAAACCATTTTACTGACATTGCTTGGACTGACAACCATTGTTGGAACCCTGATGTATTTTCTCGGACAATTACCCAAAGACCAACTTTCAACATATTCAAATTTTGCAGCAGCATTCATCCTCATTTCCATCATCATCTCCTTTGTATTGATGGCAACGATCAAGAAAGTCAATGTATATGAGTCATTTATCGATGGAGCAAAAGAGGGTTTTAATGTAGCTGTGGGCATCATCCCCTATATGATTGCTATTTTGATGGCAATCGGCGTTTTCAGGGCTTCCGGGGCCATGGATTTCATGGTAGATGGAATAGGAAAACTGGTAGCTTTACTTGGCATTAACACCGAATTTGTAGATGCACTACCTACAGCATTCATGAAACCGCTGAGCGGTAGCGGGGCCCGCGGAATGATGATTGATGCCATGAGAACCTATGGAGCAGATTCATTTGTCGGACGTTTAACTTCTGTCATACAGGGATCTACTGAAACTACTTTTTACATACTGGCGGTTTACTTCGGCTCTGTTGGTATCAAGAAAACACGCTATGCACTTGGCTGTGGTTTAATTGCTGATGCTGTTGGTGTTATTGCAGCAATATCAATCGGTTATCTGTTCTTTTTTTAATTAAATTTATGATACAATTCATCAACGAAAACACAGAAATTCCTGTACTCCATAAACGCAGGCTCACCCAATGGATTAAATCGACCGCAGAAGAATATGGAAGAAAAACAGGAGACATCACCTATATTTTCTGTAGCGAAGAAAAAATTCTTGAAATCAACCTGCAGTATTTAAATCACGATTATTTCACCGACATTATTACCTTCGATTATTCCGAAAAAAATGTTATTTCAGGGGATATCTTTATCAGTCCGGAAACGTTAAAAACCAATGCTATTCAATTCAATGTGACTTATGAAGAAGAACTGCTTCGCATTATCATCCACGGTATTTTGCATCTTTGCGGTCAGGACGACAAAACCCCTGAAAGTAAACTGCAAATGACCGCTAAAGAAGATAAAGCCCTGAATGTCTATAAAAACATGATGTTTTGATATTATCAACTCAATATTAATGCAATAAATTGTTAAATTAAGCACGGGCATTTTTTTTCATTAAAAGATAATCACTACTTTTGTTGCTGCTTTTAAGATATATCGAATAATTTATTCAGAATAATACCGTTAAATATCTGATCAAACCAAATTATTATTGAGGATAATGTTGCGAGTAATTAGATATTTCATTGTTGCGGTGTTTTTGATGGTTGTCGGGAATCTTTTCTCACAACAGATTTTCACTACTGAAATAGGGTTTCACGGAGGTGGATCTTACTTCATAGGAGATGTAAAAACACAGTTGATTGATATCAGGCCGGATTATGGTTTCACAATCAGACATTTGTTCAACCAGAGATTGTCGTTGCAGGCTGATTTTAATCAAACTTCCATCGGAGGAAGTTTTCAACAACACTTTGACAGTTTATTTACCCGGGATGCAAGTCTGGATCAAAAAATAAATATGCTGGATTTTTCGTTTGTTTTTAACTTTCTTGATTACGGACAACTCGATCATGTTTTAAAAAGCAGTAATTATTCGGCTTTCCTCTTTGCAGGTGTCGGATTAATTCAACAAGACAAAGCAGATTTCAACCATCTGAATTTTTCAATTCCTTTCGGAGTAGGATTCAAGGTGAAACTGTCGAAAAGATTGCATTTAAACTTGCAGTGGACACACAGACTGATGCTATATGACAGATTGGAAGGACAGGATTATCTGGACAATCCGCTGGGATTAAATGGCACTAATAATTATAATAACGATCAGGCAGGTACTGCAACAATAGGTTTAAGCTACGGCTTATTCCAACGAAACTGTAAATGCCTTAATTACAAGTAAGTTTTTTCATTACCATGTCGTCGATCAAAGATAAAATTGACTTATCCCGCTTACCGGAACACATCGCCATTATTATGGACGGCAACGGTCGTTGGGCAAAAGAAAAAGGTTATCCGCGGGTTTTCGGGCATAGAAATGGTGTTAAATCTGTGAGTGTCATTACAGAAGCGGCAACTGAACTGGGAATTAAGTACCTGACTTTATATGTTTTCTCCACTGAAAACTGGGGAAGACCCCTGGATGAAGTCAATGCACTGATGGAACTACTCGTTGATTCTATTGAAAAAGAAACAGTCCGCTTACAAAAAAACAATATTCGTTTGATGACCATCGGTGACATAAACCGCTTACCGGAAAAAGTAAGAAACAAACTGACAGATTGCGCCCGATCAACTGCCGGCAACACCGGACTAACTCTTATTCTGGCTCTAAGCTATTCTTCAAGATGGGAAATACAGCAGGCTGTAAGAAATATTGCTGTTGATGTAAAGGAAGGAAAAATCAACCCGGATAATATTACCGATGAATTGATTTCATCTTATATGCTGACACGACAAATTCCTGATCCCGACTTGCTGATACGTACCAGTGGGGAAATCAGAATCAGTAATTTCCTGCTCTGGCAAATTGCCTATTCCGAATTATATTTCACCGAAAAGCACTGGCCTGCTTTCAGAAAAGAGGAATTCTACAGATCTATTATTGATTATCAGCGCAGAGATCGTCGTTTTGGTAAATAATTCACAATTAACTTGCGCACACAAAATTACATATGCATCAGAAATACTTTCTTCTAATTGCTTTACTCAGTTTTTTTCTTCAGATAGTTACTGCCCAACAAGAGGAAAAAACCGACTCCACATCGATACCGGTAATCAATTATGGCACTACCGGTCAGAAGTACGAAATCGCTGAAATTGCAGTTAGCGGAGCCGACAACTACGAAGATTTTGTATTGATCGGATTTTCGGGACTTACCGTCGGCGATGTCATTACCGTACCAGGTGATGCTATCTCGGACGTTGTGAAGCGATTCTGGAAACAAGGATTATTTTCAGATGTAAAAATTTATGCTACTAAAATTGCTGACGGTAAAATCTGGCTCAACATTGCATTGAAACAACGCCCTCAGGTATCAAAGATCAATTACCATGGCCTGAAAAAAGGGGAAATTGATGAACTGAAGGAGCGATTGGGCATTGTTGAAGGCAATCAAATTACCCCCAACATCTCCGACCGGGCTAAGACAGTTATAGTCAAATACATGGAGGAAAAAGGCTTCATGAACGTAGCTGCTAATGTATACCAAAAAAATGACCCCGAAAAGCCTAATCATGTTATCGTCGATATTGAAGTTGATAAAAGAATCAAAACCAGGGTAAGCAAAATCATCGTTACAGGAAATAATGCCCTGAGTTTTAATAAAATCAACTACGCGATGAAGAAAACGAACGACAATAACTGGAGAAATTTCTTCAGAACCAAAAAGTTTGTTCGTGAGGAATATGAGAAAGACAAAGTAGCCCTGATTGAAAAGTATAATGAAGTGGGTTATCGCGATGCCTACATTGTGAGTGACAGTGTCGTTCCTGTAGATGAAAAGCATGTAGCAGTGTATATGACCGTAAATGAAGGAAATAAATACTATTTCAGAAACATAAAATGGATTGGTAATACCGTATATCCATACGAATACCTGAATCAGGTACTTAACATCAACAAAGGTGATGTTTACAACTACAAACATTTGATGGAAAGAATTCAAACAGATGAAAATGAGGCTGTAAGTAAATTGTATCAGGACAGAGGTTATCTCTTCTCCAACATTGAACCTGTTGAAGTGCTGATTGAAAATGACTCTATCGATTTTGAAATGCGTGTTTACGAAGGTAAACAGGCGAACATCAATGCCATCAACATCAAGGGAAACACCCGTGTTTACGAACATGTAGTACGCAGGGAGTTGTACACCAAACCCGGACAGTTGTACAGTCAGTCAGATGTTATGCGTACCTACCGCGAGCTTGCGGGCATGGGACACTTCGATCCTGAAAAGATCAAACCGGATATCCAACCCGATCCTGAAAACGGTACTGTAGATATTTCCTACGAGTTAGAAACAAAAGGTAGTGATCAGGTAGAATTCTCTGCAGGATGGGGATCAACCGGAGTTGTTGGTACTCTGGGATTGAAATTCACCAATTTTGCTATCCAGAACCTATTCAGACCCGAAACATATCGCATCGTACCACAGGGTGAAGGACAAACATTCTCCATTAATGCAAGAACAAACGGACAATCGTACACCTCTTTCAGCGCGTCGTTTGTAGAGCCATGGTTAGGTGGAAAAAGACCTAATTCATTATCGGTATCATTGTACTATGCTGCTCAATCAGGTGTAAGTGAACGTTTTTACAATAGTATGCAAAACTATTACAACCCTTACAGTTCTTATGGCAATTACGGCGGTTATGGTGGTTATGGCGGTTATGGAAGTTCAAGCTACAATGATTACAGCAGCGCTTACAGCGCGATGTACCAAAACGAAATGGACCCTGACATCTATATGAGAACTTTGGGTGCATCCATTGGCTATGGAAAAAGACTAAACTGGCCCGACGACTATTTCTCATTCTACGGAGAAGTGTCGCTGCAACGTTTTATGCTTAGCAACTGGGCTTATCTGCCACCACTGACCGATGGTAACTATAATAACATCAGTCTGAACCTTACATTGAGCCGTAACTCGATATTTAATCCGATATATACCCGTAGGGGCTCAGCTTTCAGTCTGGGCTTAAAAATCACCCCTCCATATTCAAGTTTTAACGGGAAAAACTATGCTGATAAGACTATGTCGGATCAGGAAAGATACAAGTTTATCGAATACCATAAGTGGACTGCAAGCGGTAAGACATTTACACCTCTTACCGTAGATGAGAAACTGATTTTAATGACCCGTGTGATGTTCGGTTATCTGGGACACTTCGATAAAAATGCAAGATCACCTTATGAAACCTACTACATGGGTGGCGATGGAATGTCGGCATATACCAGTTACGGAACCGAATATATCGCTATGCGCGGCTATGAAAGTGGTTCAATGGTGCCTTATGATTACGAACGGAAAACCCGTATTGGTTACCTGTACAACAAATTCACCATGGAATTAAGATATCCGCTCTCGCTTGAGCAGTCGGCAACCATTTACGTACTAAGTTTCCTTGAAGCAGGTAACAGTTTCAACAAGCTTACCGACTACAACCCCTTTAATCTGAAACGTTCGGCAGGAGTCGGCGTACGCATCTTCCTGCCAATGTTTGGTATGATGGGGATCGACTGGGGTTACGGATTCGACAAAAACACCTCCGGTGCTGTAAGCGGAAGTCAGTTCCATTTTGTATTAGGACAGGAGCTTTAAAAAATTATGGCAGGATATTTGAAAAGGAACACACTTGCTGATATTTTAGATTGAAAACCAAATAAACAGTATCCGTATGAAAAAGTATATTTTAGCTTTAGGTATCTTATCGGGATTATTCTTTTCCGTTCAGGCTCAAAAGTTTGCTATGGTTGATATGGAATATATTCTGAAGAACATTCCTGCTTATGAAACTGCCAATGAACAACTGAACATCATCTCAAAAAAATGGCAATCGGAAGTTGAAGTCAAAATGCAGGAAGTTCAAAACATGTACAAAAATTATCAGACCGAACTGGTATTTCTCTCCGATGAAATGAAAGTGCAAAAAGAAGAAGCCATCATTGCCAAAGAAAAAGAAGCCCAGGAGTTTAAGAAAAACTATTTCGGACCGGAAGGAGAACTCTTCAAGAAACGTCAGAGTCTCATGAAACCTATTCAGGATGAGATCTATAACGTAATTCAGGAACTGAGCAGAGAAAAAGACTACAGTCTTATTTTCGATAAAAGTTCAGCGATGAGTGTAATCTTCAGTTCACCGAAAATTGACATAAGTGACGAGGTACTGGTGAAGTTGGGTTATTCAAAATAATGTATTACTTTTGCGCAAAACAAAAAATAAAATAAAAATAAATTGATAAAACATGATTAAGAAAATTGTAGTATTAATGCTGTTAGCATTACCAGTAAGCAGTATGATGGCACAGGAAAAGCTTGCATACGTAAACATTCAGGAAATCTTTCAGGTAATGCCCGAATTGTCGGAAGTTGAAAAGACCATTGCTGACCTCAACGAACAGTACAAAAAAGAGTTGGATAAGATGTATGAAGAATATGCTGCAAAAGCTAAAGAATATCAGGATAATCTTCAAACAATGGCAGAATCAATCAAAACAAGACGTCAGGGTGAAATTGTGGATATTGAAAAAAGAATCGGAACTTTCCAGCAAAGTGCTAATGAAGAACTTCAGAAGAAACAAATGGAACTTGTAAACGCACTTCGTCAAAAAATTCTTACCGCTACCTCAGAAATTGGCACCGAAAACAATTATACTTATATTTTTGACATCAGTGCACAATCAATCGCTTATCACTCACCTAAAGCTGTTGATGTAACTCCACTGGTTAAGAAAAAACTTGGAATCAAATAAGAATCTAAAAGAATTCAGAAAAACAAAGAGGCGGTTCAATTGAACCGCCTCTTTGTTTTCTATTAAAGTGTAGTAAGTTCTTATTTTAACTTTAACAACTTCGACATTTTATTCTTGAAATCAATATTCTGCATAAAACCCATGAACTCCTCTGCTCCGGGGCCATACGCAAAAACAGGCACCGGAATACCACTGTGATTTTTCAGTGCATAATTCGTTTTTACTTTCTTGTCCTCAATACTTCCACCAATAAGCGCCAAACCTCCCGTTTCATGATCAGCAGTAACCACCACCAGTGTATTACCATCTTTCTCAGCATAGTCAAGTACAGCTCCGATTGTTTTATCAAAGTCTATCATTTCTCTTGCCATCATTCCGGGATTATTTTCATGACCTGCCCAGTCGATTTGCGAACCCTCTACCATAAGAAAGAAACCTTTCTTTTTATTGTTATTGAGAATGTCTATTGCAGCCATCGTAGCTTCAGGGAGATAATTACCACGTTCACTTGCTTCCGGCAACTGATCTTCATGTACCAGTCCGGCAAGCTTACCTGATTTCACTTTAACAACCTCATCCAGTGTAGTTACCACCTGATAATTTTTTGCTTTCAGTTCATCAATAAGATTTCTACCATCACTACGACTATCAAAATATTTTCTTCCACCACCGATAAATACATCGATATCTGTTTTAAGATAATCAGCGGCACATTCCTCATACATTTTTCTGTTAACCTGATGAGCAATGAAAGTAGCAGGAGTTACATAGGTAACAGCACATGAAACTACTATACCGGTCGATAAACCATTACGTTCAGCCTGTTCCAGTATTGTTTCAACAGCAACAGAATCAGGATTCATTCCAATCATATGATTCTTTGTTTTGACTCCTGTCGCTAATGCTGTACCTCCTGCACCCGAATCAGTAACAAAATTATCGGCAGAATATGTTTTCGACAAACCAACATGTTTCATTCGTTCAAGTTCCAGTGTATTTCCATTTTCAACCATACCAAGATAAATCTGTGCCAGTCCCATACCATCACCGATTAAAAAAATTACATTTTTAGGTTGCTTTCCCGCAATCAGCGATGGGAGAAAAAACATCCCTAAAAACAACACGAGCAAAAAATTCCTTTTCATGTATATACTATATTTGATTTATTAATAAAATTCTCATATCATTAAATCCCTGACTGTTGACAGTAGACTGTAGACAATTAATCAGCACTCAATGCTTTTGACATCCCCTTAAGTTCCGTCCTGATTTTTTTTAAACGTTCAACAAGCTCATGTTGTTTAGCGACATGATCCTTTTTTTGGCTGAGTTTCTGTCTGGCCCCTTCCAGGGTCAGGTTCTGATCATTCACAAGATAGATAATCTGTTTGATCAAGGTAATATCATCATTCGTATAAAAACGGGTTCCTTTTGTATTTCTACGGGGCTTCAACTGTTTGAATTCCTTTTCCCAGAACCGCAGATTGGAGGCATTAATTCCCAAAAGTTCAGAAACTTCTGAAATTGAATAATACAGTTTATCCATTATTTCAAGATTTTTATTCGCTGACCTGGTTTGATTGTTGATCCCCGAATATTATTCCATTTTTTTATTTTCGTTACCGACACACCATATCTTGCAGCAATTCCGCTCAATGTCTGTCCTTTGGCTACTTTATGATAGATTACTCTCCCTGAAGATCCTGATGCAGCAACAGCTTTAGGGACACTAACTTCCTCTCTTCTGGTATTAACAAGGGAATCGGCTTTGTAGTTCACAATTTCATCAAACTTATCGATAAATTTTCCTGTTAATTTCATGGGCAATACCACCGCATACGGCTTTAAGTCGCCCGGGATAACAGATCTTCTGTATTGAGGGTTCATCAGTTTTATTTGCTCCAGAGGGATGTTCATCACAGCAGCTATCTGTTCAAAGTGAACGCGTTTCTGAATCATCACCGTATCCACAGCTTTTGGAAAGTCAATATTGGCTTTGCAGATATTGTGGGCATGAGCATAATACATAGCATAATTAGCCGCAATAAAAATAGGCACATAACCTCTGGTTTCAGCCGGGAGATAAGGATATATAGCCCAGTAATCCTGTTTACCTCCAGCACGACGTACCGCTTTATTCACATTACCCGGACCACAGTTATAGGCTGCAATTACCAAATGCCAGTCACCATAAATTCCATAGAGGTCTTTAAGATATTTGGCTGCCGCAATAGTGGATTTATACGGATCCATTCTTTCGTCCACCAGACTGTTAATCTCCAGTCCGTACATTTTACCTGTTGACGACATAAACTGCCAGAGTCCCGCAGCTCCGGCTCTTGAGATGGCAGTAGGGTTTAGTGCCGACTCAATCACAGGAAGGTATTTTAATTCCAACGGCAATTTATCATTATCCAAAACCTGTTCGAACAATCTGAAATAATAATCGCCCAGACCCAGCAAATAACTTACCTGTTTTCTTCTTCGATCAGTATAAAGATCAATAAATGAACGCACATAATTATTAAAAGGCATTTCCATGATACAAGGCATCAGTTTTAACCTTTTACTGACAACCGAATCAGGAACCTCCTGCTTAAAATAGGAAGAATCGCAGGGAGTTTTCTTTGAAGATGTAATCATCCAGTTTGACAACATATGATCAAGTACATAAACAAAATCATCGGGAGCCGGCATTTTATCACCTGAAACTGCACTGTTTTTTTCGTCCAGTATCTGGAGATCAGACTGTGCATTTACAAATAATGCAGGAAGAACAAAAAAGGATAATAATAACAATCTTCTAAAAAACATGTTTTTCATTTAAAATTTTATGCTGCCACTTAACCCATAAGCAAAGGATCGTGGCAACTGATTGGTTGTAATCTGATTATTCAGGATTGTCGGTCTCAATTTTAAAGATAAATCCGGGGAAATATCAAAATCGTATAAATGAGCATCAACATAAGCATCAATTAGGGTCAGCCCATAATAGGCAATTGACACAATAATACTTAAATCCCTGTTATAACGGGACTTATCCATTCCCGTCTTTAATAAATCCGTGAAAGCATCTTCTCCACCGTAACTTTCAATAGTATAACCCGGAGGAATAATCTCAAGGTAACTAATGGTCTTATCATCGTTATCAGTGATGTCGAGATAAGCGTTTTTATACGAAATGAAACGGCTTGCATTCCACCCTATAGCATAGGCACATCCCAGAAATCCTCCATAAACAATGGGTAATTTCCAGAATTTCCTGTTGACAATTTGTCCGTAACCGGGTATAACAGCACCCAACCAGATCGTATTAACAGGATCCGGCTTATAAGTATCTGTTTTCACTTTTTCAGCACTAAATTTATTGCTTTCATCAATACGACTCAACACTGGCTTATCGGTTAATATCACCGAGTCCGGCAGTAAACTTTCAGGAGTATCCTGAGCAATGAGATGATGAAAAGAAAAAGCAAACAGTAACAACAGCCATATGTTAGGGCGAAACCACACGATTAATCCTGTCTGTTAATTTTATCGAACAAATCCATTATGCGTCCAAGTTCATCGTCATTCTGAAATGCGATGGATATTTTACCTTTTCCCTGTTCGTCTGAATTAAGGTTTACATCAGTACCGAAAAGATTGCTGAGTCTGAACTTCAACTCTTTATATTCCTGAAGCTTATTAACAATATTTTTACGAACTGATTTATTGCTGAATGATCCGGTTTCGAGATAAGTACGCACAAGTTCTTCTACTTTTCTCACCGAATGTCCTTCTTTCAGGATAGATTCATAAAGGTGCAGTTGTGCAACAGGATCCTGTAAACCCAGGATTGCACGCGCATGACCCATATCAATTTTTTTATCTTTAATACCCATCTGTATTTCTGCGGGCAATTTGAGAAGTCTCAGGTAGTTAGCAATAGTGGCTCGTTTCTTACCAACACGTTCACTTAATTTTTCCTGGGTCAGTTTATATTCTTCCATCAATCTGAAAAACGACAAGGCAATTTCGATGGCATTTAAATCCTCCCGCTGAATATTCTCAATCAGCGCCATTTCCATTACCTGTTCATCAGCAGCTGTTCTGATGTATGCCGGTATTGATTTCAGACCGATACTTTTTGATGCACGGTACCTGCGTTCACCTGCAATGATAAGGTAAGTGCCGTCATTATTTTTCTTTAGTGTAATAGGCGAAATAACACCCAACTCACGTATTGAAGCCGCAAGCTCACCCATCGCTTCTTCATCAAAGAATGTTCTGGGTTGATTTGAATTGGTAACGATGAGGTCCAGAGCAACATCACTTATTGAAGACGAACCGGAAGTATCAATATGGACGTTATCAATCAACGCTCCCAATCCTTTTCCAAGTCCTGTTGTTTTTGCCATAAACTATTTGAAATTTATATCGATTCTTTTTAACCACATAAGTCACATAAGTACACTTTAGTATATTCAATCACTTATTCAATGTTATAGTTCTTATGTGTACTTATGTGACTTATGTGGTTAAAATTATATATTAATTTAATTAAAAGTAATCCTCGGGATCAGATATTCTTTTGGATCAACTCCTTTGCCAAATCTATGTAATTAGTGTTGCCTTTCGATTCTGCATCATAAAGCAATACAGGTTTGCCATGACTTGGCGCTTCACTCAGGCGGACATTTCTGCTGATTACTGTTTCAAACACCATACCTTCAAAATGTTTTTTCACTTCAGCCAGTACCTGATTAGCAAGCCTGAGACGGTTATCATACATTGTTAAAAGGAAACCTTCAATCTCCAGCCTCATATTAAGCTTGCTCTTGATTATTTTGATGGTATTCAATAATTTACTGATTCCTTCCAGTGCAAAGTATTCACACTGTACAGGAATAATCACTGAGTCGGAAGCTGTCAATGCATTCACCGTAATGAGCCCAAGCGAGGGAGAGCAATCAATCAGGATATAATCATATACTGTTTTCAATGGATGCAGGATATGCTCCATCACTCTTTCACGATTTTCAAGATTCAGCATTTCAATTTCAGCGCCAACCAAATCAATATGTGAAGGCAAAATATCCAGATTTTTTATCTCGGTTTCATGAATAGCTTGCTGTGTAGGCACTTCATCGATCAAACATTCATATATGGTAAATTCCAGCGTACGGATATCAACACCTAAGCCTGATGAGGCATTTGCCTGAGGGTCTGCATCAACCAACAACACTTTCTGTCCTAAACTGGCAAGCGATGCCGCAAGGTTAATAGCAGTCGTTGTTTTACCTACCCCCCCCTTTTGATTCGCCAATGAAATAATTTTACCCATATATTTCAGTATCTATCTTTTAATCAAAAATTATTCACTTTTTATTCCGATGGGCAAAGATAAGAAAAATAATTTGCACACTGAAGTCAAAAAGAACAACACATATAATAAAAAGACTTAACAAAAAAAAAGAAGAACAATGTCGGTTTAATTCAACATTGTTCTTCTGTATATTCATGTTACAATCGTGTCAGAAAAGCTTCCATGCAAGTGATATTACAAATGCACTGGTAGGAGGTTTAATAGTCGACACATCATCAATGGAATCGAATTTACCGGCAACATCCTGAACCACATTCAGTCTGGCATCCAGTGCAAACATAAGTACATCTATTCCGGCTCCTACTTCAAGATCCACCTGCGAATCCTTGAAATCCTTCATCAAATTATCTGCTGTTACAGGCTGTCCATCATCAATATTTTTATAATCAAGTGAAGATCCTGCATTCAAAATAAATTTCGGTCCTGCAAATACCCGCAGATTGGCAATTTTCATATCCAATAGTTTATAACCAATCATCAATGGCACTTCTACGTTACTGACACTCATATAAGAATTAATATCAGTTGCATTACCATCAATCATAACATCCATCATATTATATTCTTTCTTCTGAATAGAATACAACAATTCCGGCTGAATATAAAACTTTTTGATGAATACTCTGGCAAATAATCCTGCCTGAAAATTATTCCACATTTCACCTTTCACATCGCTCATATTGTAAGAACCGTCGCTCACTGAACCCAGGTTACTAAGCGTTAAAGATGAGTTATAACCAGCTTTAATCCCAAAATTAAATTGAGCTGAAGCTATGGCAACAAAAAACAGCATGACTGCTGAAAACAAAATTCGTTTCATAAGGGCTTTGTTTAGAATTAATGAACTTATTTGAATAACACTTTTTGGTAAAATTTGTTTGTTCTTAGTAAATAACGCTTCAAAATTATAAAAAAAGACGACATATTCATCCCTGACAATATTATTTTTTATCTTTGCATGCATTTACAGTCTGTTAATTGCATTTTTCAGACATAAAAATACACTTTAATATGAAGCGAGCTATTTTCCCCGGAACTTTCGATCCATTTACAATTGGGCATTACAGCATCGTTGAAAGAGGCCTGGCACTTTTCGACGAAATCGTTATCGGCATAGGCATCAATCAATCAAAAAAAACACTTTTCAGTGACGAAAAAAGACTTGATATAATTGAACAGGCTTTTATCAACGAGCCACGTGTCAGGGTAATGGTATATAACAGCCTGACCATCGATTTTGCCAGGTCGGTTGATGCACGCTTTATTTTAAGAGGATTGCGTTCGGTAACTGATTTTGAATACGAAAGAACAATCGGCGACACCAACAGAATCATGTCGGGGATTGAAACCGTTATATTATTTACTGAATCAACCTATGCCCATATTTCATCCACTGTTGCCCGCGATCTGATTTCTTACGGAAAAGATATCACTTCCTTTCTCCCTCCCAATGTAAAGATTTAAGCATTAAATAAAAATTTGTAATTGTAATGATACCGATGTTGAAAAAAAATTGTTTCGCACTTATTATATTATTGATTTGCTTTACCGCTACCATTAGTTCCCAGCCATCCACCAAAACTTTCCACATCAGCAAAAGTCTGAGTATTTTTAATTCTGTGCTGCGAGAACTGGACATGTACTATGTGGATACACTGAAGCATGAAAAAATGGTAAAATCTGCCGTAGATTATATGTTGCAAAACATGGATCCATATACAGTTTACATACCTGAAGATGAGTCGGAGGACATTACTTTCATGACAACGGGTGAATATGGAGGTATTGGGGCAATGATTACCAGTTCAAAAAACGGCATCAGTATATCAGAACCTTATGAAGGCATGCCTGCCCAAAAACACGGGTTAAAAGCAGGAGATATTCTTCTGGAGATTGATGGCGTAAAAACGAGTGGCCTTTCTGTTGCTCAGGCCAGTGCCAAACTGAAGGGAACACCAAATACCGAGATTCAACTTAAGATAAAACGTTACGGGGAGAAAAAAATCATTGAGAAAAAGTTTCTTCGTGAGAAAATACAAATTCATCCTATTTCCTATACAAAAATTGTTGCACCCAAAACAGGATACATTCTTTTAAATGATTTCACCGATCAGGTAGCTTTAGAACTTAAAAACGCCGTTCAGGAGATGATAAAACAGGATGGAATAACATCGCTCATTCTTGACCTGCGAAACAACGGAGGTGGATTGATTGATGAGGCAGTGAAGATTATGGGGTATTTCGTACCCAAAGGAACCGAGATTGTCAGCACTAAAGGCAAAAGCATTGAGTCTGCCCACACCTACAAGACGCCTCTTGAACCAATTTTCCCCGACATGAAAATCGTGGTGCTGGTCAACAGTGCTTCGGCCTCAGCTTCGGAAATTCTTGCAGGCTCCATTCAGGACCTCGATCGTGGTATTATTATCGGCGAGAGAACATTTGGCAAGGGGCTGGTACAAAACATAAGGCCGGTAAGCTATGGCGGACACGTGAAAATAACCACCGCAAAATACTATATCCCCAGTGGCAGATGTATTCAGGCCATCGATTATGCCGAACGCAATGAGGACGGGAGTCTGATGCGTATCCCCGACAGCCTTACCCATGAGTTCAAAACGCAGAAAGGCAGAATGGTTCGCGATGGCGGGGGGATTGTTCCGGATTCGGTAACACAGGATGACCGGAAAATTAATATTGCTTATTATATCTACGCGCAAAATTTTTATTTCGATTATGCCACACAATACGCCTCCCGTACATCAGCTATCGCAAGACCTGCTGATTTTCAGTTGACAGATGCTGATTTTGAGGATTTCAAAAAGTTTCTGAAAGAAGGCAACTTCAATTACACTCCCCAGACAAAGAAATACTTCGATGATTTATATGAGTTTTCAAAATTAGAAGGGTTGGATGAAGTAGCAAAAACAGAATTTGAGGCACTGAAAGCAAAACTCATACCCGATATGGAAGAGCAACTGAACATGCATAAAACCGAAATCATTGACTTTCTGAGTACCGAAATCATCAAGAGATATTATTATCAGAAAGGGATCATTGAATACTCATTAATTAAAGACAAGGACCTGAAAACAGGTATTGAAGTCCTTAACAATCAAGAGTTATATCAGGGTTTTCTGACAAGAGGAATTAAATAAAGTGAAAAAAATCAGATTTATTCTCAAATATCTCCATCATGTTTTCACTGCACGGAACTCCGGTGGTTTTGGCGTTCATTCACCTTTGATATTTAATTTCATTCAATATGTTTTAAAAGAAAAACATCCCTATTACATTTTCAGAGAGATTGAAAAAGTAAGAAGAAGAAATCTGAATAACCACAATACCATTGATGTAAAAGACTTTGGAAGCGGAAAAAGCGAAACCCGAATAATATCGGACATTGCTGGATTAGCCATCAAACCGCAGGAACAAGCACAATTGCTCTTTCGCATTATTGCTTACTTCAGATTTAAGAAAGTCATGGAATTAGGGACATCGCTGGGAATAAGCACCATGTACATGGCAGCAGCTTCCTCTCACGAATCCTGCATCACACTGGAAGGATGCAGCGAGACGGCAAATGTGGCAAGAGACAATTTCAGACAACTGGGAATGAACGACATCCTCCTGATTGAATGCAACATCAGTGAGCAACTGGAAAACATCTTAAAAGAATATGGCATTCAGGATTTTATTTTTATCGATGCCAATCACAGGTACAAGGCATTGAAACAGTATTTTGAGATTTGTGTAAGTTACACACATAAAAACTCGGTTATTGTGGTGGATGACATCTATTGGTCGGCCGGCATGGAAAAAGCCTGGCATGAAATAAAAAATCATCCGCGTGTCACCACTACCATTGATATTTTTCACATGGGAATTGTATTTGTAAACCCGGTGTTGAGTAGGAAAGATTACAAGATAAGATGGTGAAGGGTTGAACTATTGAACTGTTGAACTGTTGAACTGTTGAAAAAACAAACGATTAAGCGATTAAACAACAACAAATGAAAATATATACCAAAACAGGCGATGGAGGCCAAACCGGCTTAGTAGGTGGCTCCCGGGTATGGAAAAACAATCCGAGGCTTGAAGCCTACGGTACAATCGATGAACTAAACGCATTTACCGGATTATTGAATTCTGAGCAACTTCCTGAAGGCGTAAGTACTTTTTTACAGGGAATCCAGCATCATTTATTTGTGATAGGCTCCAATCTGGCTACCGATCAGGAGAAAGTGAGCCTTAAAGCAGCGTCCATTGTTGAAGAACAGGATATTATCCTTTTGGAAGATGAAATTGACCGTATGGAACTGAACCTGCCGCCACTCAATAACTTCGTGCTGCCCGGAGGTTCAAAAGGAGGTGCATTGGCTCACGTATGCAGAACTGTTACAAGGAGAGCAGAACGTAGAATCATGGATTTAATTCAATCGCATATCGAAATTGACCCCTTAATTCTCAAATACATCAACCGCTTATCCGATTATTTCTTCACTTTATCCCGCTATATTACTGTATTTGAGGGTCATGAAGAAATTTTATGGAAAAAGAAGATATAATCATTTTTTTTTCTATTTTTGCACAAAATTGAGAAAAAACCGTTTTGTTACTGATTTAATAAAGACCCGTAAACTATGTATTGGACATTAGAATTAGCATCGAAGATTGAAGATGCACCCTGGCCGGCCACAAAAGATGAGTTAATCGACTATGCTATACGTTCAGGAGCGCCCCTTGAAGTGATTGAAAATCTACAGGAAATTGAAGATGAAGGCGAAATCTATGAAAGTATAGAAGATATCTGGCCTGACTATCCCAGCAAAGAAGACTTCTTTTTCAATGAAGAAGAGTACTGATTTAGTATACTGACCTCATTCTTCCCATATAACCGACAGGTTTTTAAATAGAAAAACAATTTTCCTGATATTTTTCAGTTAAAATATCTACACCGCAAATTTTAAATAATTTGGAGGTGCAAGGAGAAAGAATGAAAAATATACGCATGAAAAGAATTGTTTTTAGTATTCTCTTAACATTTACTTTTTTGAGCTGCCTGCAAGCCCAGTTCGATGCGCAATCAAGTCAGTATATGCTGAATGCCACCGGATTCAACCCTGCAGCTGCAGGCGAATCGGGTATGATGGACATAACCGGCCAACACCGCCTGCAATGGATAGGTATGCCCAATGGTGGCTCCACTACTATTTTCAACATCAATGCACCGGTTAATTTTGGAAGCAAACAGCACGGTCTCGGCTTAAACTTCATCAATGATAAAATTGGCTTATTTGTTAATCAGGGTGTTCATTTACAATATGCGTTAAAATTTAATATCGGAGAAGGAAGGCTAAATTTAGGAACACAGCTTGGTTTCATGAGTATAGGTTTCAGAGGCGACAGCGTTCATGGGCCACAAGTTCCTACAGGTGAATACCATGATATTAGTTCCGACCCGGCTATACCTACTACCCTTTCCGAAGGTTTCGGACTTGATGTAGGTTTGGGTGCGTGGTACTCTTTCAGGGATTTTTATGCCGGATTATCCTATTCGCATATAAACCAGCCGGTAATTGAATGGAGTGATCAGCACACATATACGCCGGTAGGAACACTTTATTTGACAGGAGGATACGCCTTTACGGCAAACGATCCAAAGTATGAATTCAGACCTTCTGTTTTGTTCAAATCTGATTTTGCCTCTTTTCAGCTGGATTTGTCTGCAATATTGCATTATAACAACCAATACTGGGGAGGAATTTCATATCGCTACGGTGATGCGTTAGTTATTTTAGCAGGAATTAATGTCGGTAACGGACTATCAATAGGATATTCATACGATTTACCTGTATCACAGATAATTAATGCCAGCTGGGGTTCACATGAAGTACTGCTTTCCTATGAAATTAATGTGCAAACAGGTGCAGCATCCCGTCGAAAAAAGTATAAAAATATCCGAATACTATAATAAAACAGAATAAAATTCATAATTTTTCGTTTGATAAGTAAAATTTTAATATATGAACAAGCTTTTTGTAATCCTTGCATGCACATTACTGGTATATTCCTGCAATAAGCCTGTGGGCGAACTGGCCAGCTCGGCTAATTCGGCTAAATTAGGATTTTCCGACACAAAGCCTTATGGCATGCAACTTATTAAGAAAGGAACTTTCATGATGGGTGCTCATTCTCCTTCGGGCATGTTCCCCGGAAATGAAACTCCTCGACAGGTGACTGTTGAATCATTTTACATGGATGAGGCTGAAATCACCAATGATCAATATCGTCAGTTTGTGCTGTGGGTAAGAGACTCTATTGCCTACCGTGAACTTATCAATATGGGCAGAGACGAATATATGATTGATAATCCTGATAGCGAAAATGATTCGGTAGTGATCCGCTGGTCGCAGAAAATCCGCTGGAACGACCGCAACGAAGATGTTCAGGAAGCGTTATCCTCTTTGTTCTATAAAGGAGATGATGAGTTATCGGCCCGCCAACTGAATGCGGCCAGAATGATTTACCGTTACGAAGTTTTCCATTACGATCAGGTTTCGTTACCAAGAAATCAGTTTGATTATAAAACGAACTCTTATCCTGCGGGAGCTTATGTGATGGCCGATACCTCTTATTTCGACGAAAACGGCTTGTTGGTCAACAAAACCATCAAAAGAAAACTGACCAAAAGAAAGGATTTCTATTCTACCCGCATGGTCAATATTTATCCCGATACACTCACGTGGACAAGAGACATTCGCTTCTCCTATAATGATCCGAAAATGAAAATGTATTTCAGCGACCCCAATTACTCTGATTATCC